>CAMLKW010000265.1 GCA_946480605.1 uncultured Roseateles sp.
TGTGGATGCTGTCGCCCACTAGCACGCTGAGGCCGCCGCGGCCCGCCTGCTCGGCATCGAAATGGTGGTGGTGGTGGTGCCCGTCACCCTCGTGGTGGTGCACGTGGCGATACAGCTCCACCTTCTCCAGCAGCCAGAAGAACAGCAAGCCGCCCAACAGCACGGCGAACAGCGTCTGCGGCTGGGCCGTGTGGCTTTCGAAGGCCTCCGGCAGCACGTTCAGCAGCGAGGTGCCCAGCAGGATGCCGGCCGACAGACTGACGAGGCTTTTCACGAGGCGTGTCAGCACGCCCACGGTCAGGCTGGCGGCGACGAGCACCGACAGCAACCCGCCCGCGAAGGTGGCGAGCACGATGTAGAGAAGAGTCATTGGAGCGATTGTCCTGGAAGGCGCCGCGCCAGCGTGCCGACACATCGCGCGACTGCCGCGGGACCGGCTTTGCCGGGCCGCTGGCAGTGCCCCCTCGAAGGGGCCGCGCGAAGCGCGTAGGGGGTGAGCCGATCCGTCAAGCCACCCCGCTTTTCCTGAACCACGCGAGGCACTTCGCCCAGCCATCGTCGGCCGCCGCCTTGCGGTAGCTGGGCCGGTAGTCGGCATGGAAGGCATGCGGCGTGTCGGGGTAGACCACCATCTCGCTTTTCGTGTTGCCCGCGACCTTCAGCGCGTTCTCCAGCAGCGTCAGCGTCTCGACCGGAATGCCGCCGTCGGCCGCACCGTACAGCCCCAGCACGGGCGCCTTGATGGCGGCGGCCAGCTCGACGACGGTCTTGTCGCCCGGGTGGTAGCTGCGCGCCACCGGGCCGTACCAGGCCACGCCGGCCACCACCTTGGGGTTGTGCGCCACATAGCGCCAGGTCGTGCGCCCGCCCCAGCAGAAGCCGGTGATGCCCAGCTTGGCCACGTCGCCGCCATGGGCGGCGGCCCAGGCCACCGTCGCGTCCAGGTCGGCCATGACCTGGGCATCCGGAGCCTTGCTGACGACCTCGGCGATGAGCTTGGCCACCTCGGTGTACGCGCCGGCATTGCCCTGGCGCACGAACAGCTCCGGCGCAATCGCCAGATAACCCTGCTTGGCGAAGCGCCGGCACACGTCCGCGATGTGCTCGTGCACGCCGAAGATCTCGCTGGCCACCAGGATGACCGGCAGGTTCTTCCTGCCCGCCGGCTGCGCGCGGTAGGCCGGCATCGCGAAGTCGCCGACCTTGATGCTGACCGGACCCGCCTCCAGGCCCGTCGTGTCGGTCGTGACGGTCTGCGCCGTCACCGGAAGCACCGCCGCCGCGAAGCCGCTGCCCACCGTCGTCTGCACGAAGCTGCGGCGGCTGAAATCGCGCGAGGGCGCGAGGCTGGCTATCTCGTCATTCAACATCGAGGCTCCTGGGTTACGAAGGGGCGTCAAATTCTGCCCCGACAATCCGCCGCCATGACGACGCGCCCCGACCGCAGCGGCCAACCCTGGGCCTCCATCGACATCGGCTCCAACAGCTTCCGGCTGGAACTGGCCCGACTCAGCGGCGACCGCTACCAGCGCCTCAGCTACATCAAGGAAAGCGTGCGCCTGGGTGCCGGCCTCGACGACGAGGGCATGCTGACCGAGGAAGCCATGCAGCGCGGCCTGAGCTGCCTGAAGGGCTTCGGCGAGCAGCTGGTGGGCATCGCGCCCGAGCGCATCCGCGCCGTGGCCACGCAGACACTGCGCGAGGCGCGCAACCGCAACGCCTTCCTGGCCCGTGCGCAGGCGGTGCTGGGCCATCCGGTGGAGGTCATCTCCGGCCGCGAGGAGGCCCGCCTCATCTATGCCGGCGTGGCGCGCCTGCAGCCCTCCGACAAGCCCCGGCTGGTCATCGACATCGGCGGCCGCTCCACCGAGATGATCCTGGGCCGCGGCCGCAAGCCGCTGCTGGCCGAGTCCTTCGGCGTCGGCAGCGTGGGCCTGTCGCTGCGCTTCTTCGCCGACGGCCGCTACACCGAGGAAGCCTTCCGCGCCGCCCAGGTCGCCGCCGGCGCCGAGCTGGAAGAGGCGCTGACGCTGTTCCGCCCCGAGCTGTGGCGGGAAGCGCTGGGCTCGTCCGGCACCGTGGGCGCGGTGTCGCAGATCCTGGCCGCCACGGGCCAGACCGATGGCCGCATCACGCCGGCGGCGCTGCGCTGGTGCATCGAGCAATGCCTGGCCGCCGGCTCGCAGGACAAGCTGCAGATCACCGGCCTGAAGGACGACCGCCGCCCCGTCGTGGCCGGCGGCCTGTGCATCCTGTACACGCTGCTGACGCAGTTCGGCATCCAGGAGCTGCTGCCCACCAAGGGCGCGCTGCGCCAGGGCGTCATCTTCGACCTGGCCGAACGCCTGCAGCCCAGCGGCGCGCGCGACCCGCGCGGCGACTCGGTGGCCGAGCTGCAGCGGCGCTTCGACGTGGACGTGGCCCAGGCCGACCGCGTCACGGCCCAGGCCGAGAAGCTGTACCGCCAGCTCGCACCCAAGCCCGTGCCCGAGCTGCTGCGCGAACTGCGCTGGGCCGCGGCGCTGCACGAAATCGGCATGTTCGTGTCGCACCACGACCACCACCGCCACAGCGCCTACATCGTCGGTCACGTCGACGCGCCGGGTTTCTCCACCAACCAGCTGCAGCGCCTGGGCGTGCTGGTGCTGGGCCAGCGCGGCGGCCTGCGCAAACTGGAGGCCCAACTGGCCGACGCGACGCTGCTGGACCAGCTCCTCGCGCTGCGCCTGGCCGTCATCCTGTGCCACGCCCGCACGCCGGTGACGACCGCAGCACCCAAGCTGGCACGCAGCGGCCGTCAGCTGGCCATGACCTGCCCCAAGAGCTGGTCCGGCGAGCAGGCCCGCACCCGCTACCTGCTGAAGGAAGAGGCCGAGGCCTGGGCCAAGTCGGGTCAGCTGGAGCTGCAGATAGGCTGAGTCCTGCTGCCACACCCTGGCAGCAAGGTCCCCGAACATGCGGCGGCCCCCACTCAGGTAACCGCCATGCTCAAGACCTACAACGGCAGCTGCCATTGCAAGGCCGTGCGTTTCGAAGTCGATCTGGACCTCGAAGCCGGCACCGGCCGCTGCAACTGCTCCATCTGCTTCAAGACGCGCAACTGGAGCGCCAGCGTCAAGCCCGGGGCCTTCCGCCTGCTGGCCGGCGCCGACGCGCAGAGCGACTATCAATTCGGCAGCAACAGCATCCACAACCTGTTCTGCAAGACCTGTGGCGTGCGCTGCTACGGTCACGGCCACATCGAGGAGATGGGCGGCGCCTTCGTGTCGATCAAGCTCAACGTGCTGGACGACGCGTCAGCCCAAGAACTGGTCGGCGCGCCCATCCAGTACTTCGACGGGCTGCACAACAACTGGTGGCACAGCCCGGACGAAACCCGGCACCTCTAGAGCGCGTCGGGCGCCTGCACCGCATGCAGCGTGACCTCCGGCTCGCCGTCGCGCTGGCGCCAGCGCAGCCACCAGACGGCGCCCTTCTTCACGGCCCAGTCCTGCTCCACGCCGGCCAGCAGATGCGCCGTCAGCTGGCCCAGCGTGGGCTGGTGGCCGCAGATCAGCACCGGCTCGCTGGCCCTGGGCCAGCGGGCGGCCTCGATGAGGTTGGCCAAGGGCACGTCGGGCGCGATGCCCGGCACCACGCGCGCCTCGCGACCCAGCGCCTCCACGGTCTGGCGGCAGCGCAATGCGGGGCTGGTCAACACGCGCGTGGTGGCGGCCAGCCGCTGGTTGAGCCAGGCGGCCATGCGGCGCGCCTGGCGCTCGCCCTTGGTGGTCAGCGCGCGCTGCAGGTCGTCCTGGCCGGGCTGGATGATCTCGGCCTCGGCGTGGCGCCAAAGAATCAGGTCCATGGCCGGATTCTCATTCGGAGAAGCGCTTCATCAAGGCCTGCTGCGCGCTGATGCCGCTGTCGCTGACCCGCATGGAGCGGCCGTCCGGGCCCAGCTGCCAGGCATCCAGTGAATCGTGCAGGTAGGGCTGCAGCGCCTCGTCGATGACGCGCTGGCGCAGCCTGGCGTCCAGCACCGGCCAGGCCACCTCGATGCGGCGGAACATGTTGCGGCTCATCCAGTCGGCGCTGGACAGGAACAAGGCCTCGCCGTCGTCCGCGTCGGCCCAGCGGAAGTAGCAGACCCGCGAATGCTCCAGGAAGCGACCCACCACCGAGCGCACGATGATGTTCTCGCTGACGCCCGGCAGCCCCGGCGGCAGCATGCAGGCGCCACGCACGATGAGGTCCACCTTGGCGCCGGCGCGCGCCGTGCGCAGCAGCGCATGGATCAGATCCACGTCGGTCAGCGCATTGATCTTCACGACCACGCGCGCCGCCTTGTAGCCGGCGCGGGCCGCGGCCTCCACCTGGCCCAGCAGCGCCACCATGCGCTCGTGCATGTTGAACGGCGCCAGCAGCATGCGCCGCGGCGCCTTGAACTTGCCCAGGGCGGCAAGCTGGCGGAACACCGCGTCGGCATCGGCCGTCAGGTCCGGGTCCGCCGTCAGCTGGCCCAGGTCGGTGTACAGCCGCGCGGTCTTGGGGTTGTAGTTGCCGGTGGACAGGTGGCCGTAACGGCGCAGCTTGCCGTTCTCGCGCCTCGTGATCAACAGCAGCTTGGCATGCGTCTTGTAGCCCACGATGCCGTACACCACCTGCGCACCCACGGCCTCCAGCCGCTCGGCCCAGTTGATGTTGGCCTCCTCGTCGAAGCGCGCCTTCAGCTCGACGACGGCCATGACCTCCTTGCCGCGCCGCGCGCCCTCGATCAGCAGGTCCATCAGCTCGGACTTGGCGCCGGTGCGGTAGATGGTCTGCTTGATGGCCAGCACGTCGGGGTCGTTGACCGCCTCGCGCAGCAACTGCACGACCGGGTCGAAGCTCTCGAACGGGTGGTGCAGCAGCACGTCGCCCTTCTTCAGCCGCTCGAAAATCGACTTGTGGCGCGGCAGGCGGCCGGTCGGCCAGGTCGGTTCGAAGGGCGAGAAGCGCAGCGACGGCGCGTCGGTCTGGTCGATCAGCTCGTTCAGGCGCACCAGGTTGACCGGGCCGTTCACCCGGTACAGCGCCGCGCTGGGCAGGGCGAACTGCTCCAGCAGGAACTCCGACAGCTCGGCCGGGCAGGTGTTGACCACCTCCAGCCGCACCGCACGGCCGAAGTGGCGCGTCGTCAGGCCCGAGCGCAGCGCGTGGCGCAGGTTGGCGATCTCCTCCTCGTCCACCTCCAGGTCGGAGTCGCGCGTGACGCGGAACTGCGAGAACGCCTCCACCTTGCGGCCGGGAAACAGGTCTTCCAGATGCGCGCGGATGACGCTGGTCAGCAGCACGAAGGCCTGGCGGCCATCGCTGAGGTTGGCGGGCAGCTTGATGACGCGCGGCAGCACGCGCGGCACCTTGACGATGGCGATGCGGTTGTCGCGGCCGAACGCGTCCTTGCCCGACAGCCGCGCGATGAAGTGCAGCGACTTGTTGGCCACCTGC
>CAMLKW010000266.1 GCA_946480605.1 uncultured Roseateles sp.
CTCGCCGGCCGACACCGACTGCAGCGTGTACTGGTAGCGGCTCTTGCTCTGGCGACCACCCAGCTGCAGGTTCTGCACGGGGCTCAGATAGACCTGGATGCCGGGCACCGCACGCAGCTTCTTGCGCAGGCCCTCGACAACCTGCTTCATGGCCAGACGATCACCGCGCGGCTTCAGGTTGATGAACATGCGGCCGGTGTTGCTGCCACCGCCGCCACCGCCGCCCACCGAGGAACTCAGCGCCGCCACGTTGGGATCGTTGCGCACGATCTCGGCGACGCGGTCCTGCAGCTGCGTCATCGCGGCGAAGGAGGTGTCTTCGGGCGCCTCGGTGCTGGCGCGCAGCTGCCCGATGTCCTCCTCGGGGAAGAAGCCCTTGGGGATGACCACCCACAGCCAGATCGTCAGGCCGAAGCTGGCGAGCGCCACCATCAGCACCCAGGTGCGGTGGCGCAGCGCCACGTCCAGCGTGCGGGTGTAGAAGCCCAGCACGGCCGTGAAGCCACGCTCGAACAGCCGGCCCAGCCGGCCGTCCTCATGGTGCTCGTCGGCCTTCAGCAGCCGCGCGCACAGCATGGGCACCAGCGACAGCGACACCACCGCCGACACCAGGATGGACAGGCCCACCACCACGGCGAACTCGTGGAACAGCAGGCCGATGACGCCCGGCATGAAGAAGATGGGGATCAGCACCGCCACCAGCGAGATGGAGATGGAGATGATGGTGAAGGCCATCTCGCGCGCGCCGCGCACGGCGGCGTCGAAGGGCTTCATGCCGTCCTCGACGTGGCGGACGATGTTCTCCAGCATGACGATGGCGTCGTCCACCACCAGGCCCACGGCCAGCGTGATGCCCAGCAGCGAGATGTTGTCCAGCGAGTAGCCCAGCGCGTACAAGAGTGTGAGCGCGCCGATCAGCGAGATGGGCAGCGAGACCGTGGGGATCAGCGTCGCGACCGCGCGGCGCAGGAAGATGAAGATGACCAGCACCACCAGGCCCACGGTCAGCGCCAGCGTGAAGTACACGTCGTGCAGCGACTCGCGGATGGACACCGAGCGGTCGTTCAGCGTGGACATCTTGACCGACGCCGGCATCTGCTCCGCGTAGCGCGGCAGCAGCGCCTTGACCTTGTCCACCACCTGCACCGTGTTGGCATCGGGCTGGCGCTGGATGGCCAGCACGATGGAGCGCTCGCCCTGGTAGGTCGAGTAGGTCTTGGCGGTCTCGACACTGTCCTCCACGTCGGCCACGTCGCGCAGCAGCACCGGCGCGCCGTTGCGCGACGCCACGACGATGGCGCCGAACTCGGCCGCGTTGCGCAGCTGGCGGTTGGCCTGGATGGTCAGCGTCTGGCGCGCGCCGTCCAGCGTGCCGACCGGCGTGTTGGCATTGGCCGCGCGCACGGCGTTCTGCAGGTCGTCCAGCGTGAGGTTGCGCTGGTTCAGCAGCTCGGTGCGCACCTTGATGCGCACCGCATAGCGCTTCTGGCCGTAGATGGACACCTGCGCCACGCCGGCTATGGTGGACAGGCCCGGCGACAACAGGTTTTCGGCGTAGTCGTTCAGCTCGGTCAGCGCGATGGACGGCGAGGTCAGCGCCACCAGCAGCACCGGCGCGTCGGCCGGGTTGACCTTGCGGTAGTTGGGTGGCGAGGTCATCTCGGCCGGCAGCGCGCGCAAGCTGCGGAACAGCGCCGCCTGCACGTCCACGGCCGCGTCGTCGATGTTGCGCGAGGGGTCGAATTCCAGCGTCAGCGAGGTGCTGCCCAGCGTGCTGGTGGACGAGATGGTCTGCAGGCCGGCGATGGTGGAGAACTGCTTCTCCAGCGGCAGCGCGACCGACGAGGCCATGGTCTCGGGCGACGCCCCCGGCAGCGACGCGCCCACGTTGATGACGGGCGTGTTGTACGACGGCAGCGCCGCGACCGGGATGCGGCTCCAGGCCGCCAGGCCCGCGATGACCAGCGACAGGTTCAGCAGCACGGTCATGACCGGCCGCCGGATGAAGGCTTCGGTGATCCTCATTTGCTGGGGCCCGAGGCCGGCTTGGCAGCGGCCGAAGCCGGCGCCTGGATGCGCAGCGGCGTGCCCGGCCGCAGGTTCTGCTTGCCATCCATGACGACCTGCGCGGTCGCATCCAGGCCCTCGACGACGGCCTGCTCACCCACGGCCTGGCGCAGCTGCACGGTCACCAGCCTGGCCTGGTTGTCCGGCCCCACCACGTACACCGAGCGCTCGTTGCCGCGCATGATGAGGGCCGCCTGCGGCACCACGGTCACGCCCTTCAGCGTGCGCAGCGTGACGCGCACGCGCAGGTATTGACCCGGCCACAGGGTCTGCGCCTGGTTGCCGAACTCGGCCTTGACCTTGATGGTGCCGGTGCTGGCGTCGACCAGGTTGTCCACCGCCGTCACACGGCCCTGGATGGTCGTCGCACCGCGCGGCGACCCGGGCGGTGGCAGGGCCTCCACGTCCAGCTCGCCGGCCCGCGTGGCGGCCAGCAGCGCGCCCAGTTGCGTCTCGGGCACCGTGAAGCTGATGGCGATGGGGTCCAGCTGCGCGATGTTGACCAGCGGCGTCGCGCTGGCATTGGCCTGCACCAGCGTGCCGGGGAAGACGTTGACGATGCCGGCGCGGCCGCTGATGGGCGCGCGCAGCTCGTTGTAGCCGGTGGTGACCTGGGCCGCCTGCACGGCCGCGTCGTCGCTGCGCACCAGCGCCTGGCCGGCATCGAAGGCCGCCTGGGCCGCGTCCACGGCGCTCTGCGCGACGAAGTTCTGCGCCTTCAGCTCCCTGGCGCGGTTCAGCTGGCGCTCGAGGTCGCTCAGCGCGGCCCGGTCGCGAGCCACCTGGGCGCGCGCCTTCTCCAGCGCGGCGCGGTCGGCGCGGTCGTCGAAGCGGAACAGCAGCTCACCCTTCTTCACCATCTGCCCGTCCTTGACCAGCACCTGCGCCACCGTGCTGGTGGTCTGCGCGCGCAGGTCCACGCTCTGCAGCGCGGTGACGGTGCCGCTGGCCTCCAGCGTGATGGGCACGTCGGCCTGCCGCACCTGCACGACGCTGACGTTCTGCGGCGGCGGCGTCGCCGCGGCACCGGCGGCCGGCGGCGCATCGTCCTTGCGCCCGCAGCCGGCCAGGCCGGCCAGGCCGGCCACGACGAGGCCGCAGAGGATCAGGAATGGGGTCGCGCGCATGCAAGCCTGCCGAAAGTAATGGGGGTTGACCGCAAGGTCATCCCAGATTAATCAGCCTGTTTTGCTCGCAGATTGCTGGCGCGCCGGATCGCGCTTTTTTTGCGCCTACTGCTGCAGGGCGCGCGCGAGCCGCGCCCCCACCACCGCGTTGTGCTTGACCAGCGCGATGTTGGTGGCCAGGCTGCGGCCGCCGGTCAGCGCCTTGATGCGCGCCAGCAGGAAGGGCGTGATGGCCTTGCCGACGATGCCCTGCTGGTCCGCCTCGGCCAGCGCCTGGGCGGTGATCGCGTCTATCTCCTCGCGCGGCATGGCCTGCGCCGCCGGCACCGGGTTGCTGACGACCACGCCGCCGCCGAGACCCAGCGCCCATTTGGCGCGGATGAACCGGGCCTGCGTTTCGGCATCGTCCATGCGGAAGTCGGCCTTCAGGCCTGAGTCCGGCGTGAAGAACGCGGCGAAGTTGTCCTGGCCCACCGACAACACCGGCACGCCGTGCGTCTCCAGGTATTCCAGCGTCAGGCCCAGGTCCAGGATGGACTTGGCGCCCGCGCAGACCACGGCCACCGGCGTGCGTGCCAGCTCCTGCAGGTCGGCCGAGATGTCGAAGCTGGTCTCCGCGCCGCGGTGCACGCCGCCGATGCCGCCGGTGACGAACACCGCTATGCCCGCCAGATGCGCGCAGATCATCGTCGCGGCCACCGTGGTCGCGCCCAGGCGGCCGGTGGCGATGGCGAAGGGCAGGTCGCGGCGGCTGAGCTTCATCGCGTCGGGCGACTGCGCCAGCTGCTGCAGCTCCTCGTCGCCCAAGCCCACGCGGATGCGGCCACCGATGACGGCGATGGTGGCCGGCACGGCACCCTCGGCGCGGATGACGTCCTCCACCTCGCGCGCCGTCTCCAGGTTTTGCGGCCAGGGCATGCCGTGGGCAATGATGGTGGATTCGAGCGCCACGATGGGCCGGCCGGCCTCGCGGGCGGCGGCGACTTCGGGCGAGAGCTGGATCAGTTCGTTCATGACTGTTGTTCTTCGAGGAAGCGGGGGTTGAGGTCGGCGTGCACGCTGTCGGTGGTCTGCAGCGTCAGCGCCGCGAGCGCCAGGCCGAGGCGGGCGGCGGCGTCGAAGTCGTCGGCATCGCGCAGCAGCGCGGCGCAGACGCCGGCCGACAGTGCATCACCCGCGCCGGTCACGTCCACCACGGCCACCTGCGGCGCGGGCCAGTGGCGCGTCGGCTGGCCGGGCTCGCTAAGCAGCAGGCCGCCGGCGCCCGCCGACACCAGCACCCGCTGCACGCCGCGCGCATGCAGCGCGGCCAGCGCCAGCGCGGGGTCGGCGTCCACGGTGGCCAGCTCACCGGCATTCAGGATCAGCAGGTGCAGCCCCGTCAGCCGCTCGGGCAGGCGCTCCATCTTGGCCTCGGACACGGCCACGCAGACCAGCGGCGCGCCGCCGTCGCGCGCCTCGCCCAGCAGCAGCGGCCAGGCGTCGGTGGGCAGGTTGCCGTCGGCGACCACCAGCGCGGCGGCGGCGCGCAGGCCCTTGCTGGCCTGCAGCGCCCAGGGGTTCAGCGTCTCCACCAGCGGCATCGCGGCCAGGCCCAGCGTCAGGCTGCCGTCGGGGTCCAGCACGGCCGTGTAGCTGTCGCTGGCGTGGCGGCGCAGCCGGATGACCGCGCTCATGTCGATGCCAGCCTGCGTGGCCTGCTCCAGCAGCATGCGGCCGCCGGCGTCGTCGCCCATGGCCGCGACCAGCGCCACCGGCAGGCCCAGCCGCGCCAGGTTCTCGGCCACGTTGCGCACCACGCCGCCGGGCGTCTCGTGCGCCTCGCAGGGATTGGACGAGCCGGGCAGCGCATGGGCCAACAGCTTGAGCTTGCGGTCGATGTTGAGGCCGCCGATGCAGACGATGGGGGCGGCGGGTGCAGTCATCGCGACATTCTAGGAAGGCGCTACATTCGTACCCGGCGCGGCGCCACGCCGCCCACGTCGCTCGGACGGTTCCGGGCGCTTACGTACACCGCCAATGACTTCTCCCTCTTCCGCCTCCGGCGGCAAGCGCCGTTTCGCGCGCATCGACCGCCTGCCGCCCTACGTCTTCAACATCACGGCCGAGCTCAAGCTGGCCGCCCGCCGACGCGGGGAAGACATCATCGACATGAGCATGGGCAACCCCGACGGGGCCACGCCGCCGCACA
>CAMLKW010000267.1 GCA_946480605.1 uncultured Roseateles sp.
CACCGTCGAGCTGAGCAAGCACGGCGAGATCATCGTGGACGCCAAGGGCGCCACCTCGGTGCCCGGCGTGTTCGCGGCCGGCGACGTGACCACCGTGCCCTTCAAGCAGATCATCATTGCGGCCGGCGATGGCGCGAAGGCGGCGCTGGGCGCCTTCGACCACCTGATGCGCAGTTGAGCGAAAGCTAACACCGCAGCCTCCTACACTGCCTCCCCAGCGCCCGGCAAGCGGCGTCAAAGGAGGCGGTCTTGAAACTGGCGTTGCTGGTAGTGCAGGGGGGGCTGCTGTGCGCGCTGCTGCTATTGCTGGGTGGGCTGCTGTACCACCAGCGCCGCACGAAGCGGCAGCAGGACGCGCTGCTGGATGAGCTGCTGCCGGGCCTGGCGCCGCAACAGCGCTGGTTCCGCGTCAACGTGGCCCGCCAGCCGTTCTTTGCCCGCCGGCTGCGCATGCTGAGCTTCGAGGCCAAGGGGCTGCTGATCGACCTGGGCGAGCAACTGCGGCTGGTGGCCGTCCAGCGCGACGGGGGCCGGGTTGAATGGCTGTTGCCCAAGTCGCCTGAATCCGTGCGTTGGGACGGCAATGTGGGCCTGCGCGCCGGCAACCTGCATTGGCTGGCGCTGGGCGTGGGAGATCAGACCATCATGG
Source organism: uncultured Roseateles sp. (assembly GCA_946480605.1). The sequence goes on from CAMLKW010000267.1 coordinate 650, forward strand.
TCAGCGCCGACACGGGCATGAATGCCGTGGCCTCGCGCGAAGCCACGGCGGACCTGCTGCGCGCACTGCTGCCCCGCCAGCCGCTGGCGCCCTCGGCGCGCGGTGATTTCGCGCTGGAGAAGAACGCGGCGTCCCGCCTGGTCGTCGTCGTGTTCATCGTGCTGCTGCTGGCGGTGCTGGCCGACCATGGCCTCAGCGAGCACCAGGTGCTGCGCGCGCACCACGTCATGCTGCTGGGCCTGCTGGCGGTTCCGTTGTGGCCGCTGCTCTACCTGTACCTGTCGCGCCGCCAGGTGCCCGGCCGCGAGTCGATGGCGCTGGTCACGCTGCTGACCGTGCTGTTGGCGGCGGCCGTGCCGCGCGCGGCGCTGCGCCTGGATCAGTGGCTGGCGGGCGCGGCGGTTGCCACGCCGTATCGATTGGCCGCCGGCGCACTGCTGCAGCCGGTGCAGGCCGGTCCGCCGGACGTCCGGCTGCGCGATGTGAGCGAGTACTGGGCCCAGTTCGAGCCCGGGTCCGTCCATGAGCTGGACATCGTGCGCGGCCCGCTGGGCCTGTGGCAGCTGGATCGCCGCCGCCTGAACGCCGTCACGCGGGCTTGGTATCTCCGCCAGGACGCCGCCACGCCAGCCGCAGACCATCCAGCGAGTACAGCGCCAGCGCCGCCCAGATGAACCCGAACGCGACCAGCCGGGTCGCGTCCATGGGCTCTCTGAACAGAAACACGCCGAGCAGGAACTGCAGCGACGGCGACGCGTACTGCACGATGCCCAGCGTGGCCAGCGGGATGCGCCGCGCGCCGGCCGCGAACAGCAGCAGCGCGCCGGCGGTGACCGGGCCGGTGCCGATCAGCCATGCCCAGTCCACGGCCGTCTGGCCGGCCATTTGCCCGTCCAGGCCCCAGTACGCAAAGCCTGCCAGCGCCAGCGGCGCGAGGATCAGCGTCTCCAGCGCCAGCCCCTCCAGCGCGCCCAGCGACGCGGTCTTGCGCATCAGCCCGTACAGCCCGAAGCTGACCGCCAGCACCAGCGCCACCCAGGGCAGGCGGCCGCCCGCCACGGTCAGCCAGATCACGCCGAACGCGGCCAGCCCGACCGCGACCCACTGCACCGGCCGCGGCCGCTCGTGCAGCACGGCAAAGCCCAGCGCCACGTTGACCAGCGGGTTGATGAAGTAGCCCAGGCTGGCGTCGATGACGTGGCCGTTCCCCACGGCCCAGACATAGGTCAACCAGTTCACCGCGATCAGCGCGGCCGACAGACCGAAGCGCCGCCACGTGGCCGCGCTGACCTCGCTCAGCCATTTCAGGTGCCCGGTCGCCAGCAGCACGACGGCCACGAACACCAGCGACCACAGCGTGCGGTGGGCCACGATCTGCAGCGACGGGATGGCGGCGATCTGGCGGAAGTAGAGCGGGAACAGCCCCCAGCTCAGGTAGGCGCCAAGGGCGTAGAGGATGCCTGGATTCAAGCGCGGCTTTCGGTGAGGCGGGCGCGCCATTGTTCCCCGCCCGTCAGCGCCGGCGGGCGCCGGCATCGGACGGGCATGCGAGGACTGGGGTCAAGGCTGTCGATGGGTTTGACAGCGCCCGGCCGCAGCTAACGCCACGGCCTTTTCAAGATTTGTCATAAATGACTGATGTAAAAGTATTTATGGCGAATTTGTGTTGATCTGGCTTATTTGTTGCTTGATGACCTTGGCAACGGTTTCCTGTCCTGAAGTTCAAGCATGCAGGAGGTTCCGACATGAAAACGCTCCAACGTTCTCTGCTTTGCGCCAGCGCGCTGGTTGCTTTGTTCGGTCTGGTGGCGGTGGGCCATGCGGCTCCGGTCATCAAGCTCAAGACCATCAGCACCGCCTTCTCCAACCCGGTCGGCATCGACTACTACGAGCCGACCAACGAACTGATCCTGTCGTCTCACTATCCCAGCGGCCTGCCGTCCAACCTGGAGAGGGTGTCGGCCAGTGGGGCACATTCGATCTACTCGGCGCTGTCCGGTGCGACGGACGAACTGAAGATCGCGACGGTGCGCTCTGGCTATGCCACCGGTTTTGCGGTCGGCACCACCTTTACCGGCAACGGCGCCGACGGGCAGATCGTCAAGGTCGATCCGGGTGGCGGCACGACCGTCAATCCGTGGGTCACGCTGCCGGGTAGCGGCCATGGCGTGTTCCGCGGCTCGCTGTATGTGGATCGCACGGGCGTCTACGGTGGGGACCTGATCGCGGCGACCACGGCCGGTGAGGTCTGGCGGGTCAACGCGGCCGGTACGGCCACGATGATTGCCGATGTGGGCGTGCACCTGGAGGGGCTGGCCACCGTGCCCAATGACGTGGGTCGCTGGGGGGCCATCGCGGGCTGCATCATCGCGGGTGCCGAGGGCCAAGGCCTGATGCATGCCTGGTGTCCGAGTGCGTCGGGGGGCTACAGCCACACCACCCATTCGCTGGGCGTGGCCATCGAGGACATCGACTTCATCGACGGCGGCAACTTCTTCGGCGTCAACTACGGCACCGGACAGTTGCTGGGGGCGGATGCCGCTCAGTTCGCCGGCATGGAGGGCGACATTCTGTTGACGCAGGAATTCCCGGTGGGCGGTGGCTCGGGCCTGTTCCGCATGACCTGGACCGGCTCGGCGCTGGCGGTTGAGCAGTTCGGCCTGGATCTGACCGACGTGCGCTCCGGCTTTGGGCAATGGGAGCACGTGACCTTCGCCAATGCCGGGGTGGTCGAGATCCCGCCGGTGGGCCGCCTGCCCGAACCTGCGGGGCTGGTGCTTGCAGCAGTGCTGGCGCTGGCCTGCACGCGGCGCCGTCGCTGACGGCCCGTAGCAAGGCGGTCGGCAGGCGCTGGGAAGTGCCGGACCGCCGCGCCAGGTGGGGCAGCGTGCCCGTGCCTGTCCGGGTAACCCCTGGTGAAATCGCCCAGGTCTGGCCGTCGAATCGGGCCCGCCCCGTTCGTCGTGCTGACATGGCCCTCATCGAATTCACCCCGCAGCTGCGCCGCTTCGTCGACACACCGGTGGTCGACACGCCGGCCACCGTGCTCGGTCAGGGCCTGGAAGTCGCCTTCGCGATCAACCCGCGGCTGCGCGGCTACATCCTCGACGACCAGGGCCATCTGCGGCCCAACGTGGTCGTCTTCATCGACGGCCGGCGCGCTCGCGACCTGCGCGGCCTGACCGACCCGCTCGGGCCTGACAGCCGGGTCCATGTGCTTCAAGCTTTGTCTGGAGGATGAGATGACGACTGATCGCGCCTGGGCCGCGACCCGCAAGGGCCTGTTCGAACTGCGCCGCCGCGGCGGCGCCTGGCAGGTCGAGCGCCTCAGCTTCGTGGCCGACCCGGTCACCATGCTGCTGCCGCCCGATGCGTCGGGCCACATGCTGGCCGGCCTCAACCTGGGCCATTTCGGCGCCAAGCTGCAGGCCAGCGACGATGCCGGTCAGACCTGGCGCGAGGTGGCTGCGCCCAGCTTCCCGCCACAGCCCGAGGGCGCCGAGGGGCCGGCCTGGAAGCTGGAGCAGGTGTTCGCGCTGGAGCGCGCGGGCGACGCCATCTGGTGCGGCAGCGTGCCGGGCGGGCTGTTCGTCAGCCGTGACCGGGGCGAATCCTGGCAGCTGGACGAGACGCTGTGGCGTGACCCGCGGCGCGAGCAGTGGATGGGCGGCGGCAATCCCAACCCGGCGTTGCACTCCATCTGCCCGCACCCGGCGCAGCCGCAGGAGCTGCTGATCGGCGTCTCCTGCGGCGGCGCGTGGCGCACGACCGACGGCGGCAAGACCTGGGACCTGCGCGCCAAGGGCATGCGCGCCGACTTCATGCCGCCCGAACTGGCCGGCGACGAGAACTCGCAGGACCCCCACCTCATCGCCCGCTGCCGCGACCAGCCTGAGGTGCTCTGGTGTCAGCACCACTGCGGCATCTTCCGCAGCAGCGACAACGGCGCCAGCTGGGTCGAGCTGCAGGCCCAGCCGTCCAGCTTCGGCTTTGCCGTCGCCGCGCATCCGCGCGACGGCGACACGGCCTGGTTCGCACCGGCCGTCAAGGACGAGCGCCGCATTCCCGTCGATGCGGCCCTGTGCGTGACGCGCACCCGCGACGGCGGCCAGAGCTTCGAGGTGCTGCGCGCCGGCCTGGCGCAGCAGCACTGCTACGACCTGATCTACCGCCACGGCCTGGCCGTGGACGACAGCGGCGAGCAGTTGCTGATGGGTTCGACGACCGGCGGGCTGTGGGCCAGCGGCGACGCCGGCGACAGCTGGCAGGCCCTGCCGGCCCGCCTGCCGCCGATCTACGCGGTCAAGTTCGGTTGAGCCGCTCGCGCGTGGTCGGGGCTAGCATGGTGCCCAAACGACCACGAGGAGACGACCATGGCCCTGACCTCGACCTATGGCCCGGCGGCGTTGACGGCCGGCTCGCAACGCGCGAGCGCCCGTGAGGCGGCCTGGCGCGAGTCCGACCGGCTGCTGCTCGCCACGCTGGGCCTGCACCTGGTGGTCGCGCTGGCGCTGGGCAGCTACTTCGGCGGGCTGGGCCTGGCGTTCGGCGTGGGCGGCGTGGTGATCGCGCTGGCGCTGGCCGTGCATCGCGCGGCGGGCGGCACGGCGCTGTCGGCCCACACCATGGCGCTGGCCAGCATGGCCATGGTGGCGCTGCACATCCAGCTGGCGCGCGGCATGCTGGAATTCCACTTCGGCGTGTTTGTCACGCTGGCCTTTTTGCTCGCCTAC
>CAMLKW010000268.1 GCA_946480605.1 uncultured Roseateles sp.
CGGTGCTGCTGACGCAGACCATCATCCTGTTCCAGGACACCTCGCTGGTCTATGCGATCGGCGCCTACGACCTGCTCAAGGGTTTCGAGGTGGCGGGCAAGAACTTCAACCGCCCCGTCGAGACCTATCTGGTCGCCGCCGCCGTCTACTTCGTCATCTGCTTCGGCCTGTCCATGCTGGTCCGCCGCCTGCAGAAGAAGATCGCCATCATCCGTTGAGCACGCCATGATCGACATCAAGAACGTTTCCAAGTGGTACGGCTCCTTCCAGGTGCTGACCGACTGCACCACCTCCATTCAGAAGGGCGAGGTCGTCGTTGTCTGCGGCCCGTCGGGTTCGGGCAAGTCCACGCTGATCAAGACGGTCAATGCGCTGGAGCCCTTCCAGAAGGGCGACATCGTCGTGGACGGCATCTCCATCGCCGACCCCAAGACCAACCTGCCCAGGCTGCGCTCGCGCGTGGGCATGGTGTTCCAGCACTTCGAGCTGTTCCCGCACCTGTCGGTGACGGAGAACCTGACCATCGCGCAGATCAAGGTGCTGGGCCGCTCGGCGGCCGACGCCAAGACCCGCGGCCTCAAGATGCTGGACCGCGTCGGCCTGTCGGCCCACAAGGACAAGTTTCCCGGCCAGCTGTCCGGTGGTCAGCAGCAGCGCGTGGCCATCGCGCGGGCGCTGTCCATGGATCCCATCGTCATGCTGTTCGACGAGCCCACCTCGGCGCTGGACCCCGAGATGGTGGGCGAGGTGCTCGACGTGATGGTGCAACTGGCCCACGAAGGCATGACCATGATGTGCGTGACGCACGAAATGGGCTTCGCCAAGCGCGTCAGCAACCGCGTCATCTTCATGGACGCCGGCAAGATCGTCGAGGACTGCAGCAGTGCCGACTTCTTCGGCAAGCCCGAGGAGCGCACGCCGCGCGCCAAGGACTTCCTGGCCAAGATCCTCCAGCATTGACGTGATCCGCCGTCGCATGAAAAACGCCCGCCGATCGGCGGGCGTTTTTATGAGGGGCTGACGCCGCGCCTCAGGGCTCGATCGCGGCGCCCACCACCGGGCCGCCGGCCACGGTGCCGATGCGCGTGGCCTTGCCCGTGGCCAGGTCCAGCCGGTACCACGTCGACTTGCCGCCGGCCGTGATGGCCGAGTAGGCCGCATTGTTCAGGTCAGAGATGTCCAGCGTGGCCTTGTCGAACGAGCCCAGGCCCAGCGACCCCACTGTGAACAGCTTGCCCGAATTGGGCGACACCATGGGTTGCACGCCTTCCTTCGTGCCCTGGTGCACCAGCACGCCCAGCTTGCCGTCGAGCGCGTAGTTGGTCGTGATCTTGTCGTTGTCCTTGTTGTAGGTGTAGCCGGCCGCGACGACGTTGGCGGGCTTGTTCGCGTGGGCATCCGTCGCGTCGTAGGCCAGCCGGCCGTCGAATTGCACGCCGGGCTGGTTGGCATCGCCGTCCACCATGGCCCCAGTGTCCGGGTGCAGCCTCAGGTTGAAGCCGGCATCGCTGACGACGCGGATGCGGTCCACGGTCGGGTTGAAGTCGAAGCCCCATTCGGTGGCGCCGGTCGGCAGCGTGTTGGGGGCGCCGACGGCACTGGCGGCACCGGTCTTGGTGTCGATCCGGTAGAGCTGGCCGCTCGCGCCCAGGCCGTAGAGCTGGCCCTTGGCCACGCGATAGTCGATGCCCAGCAGCGTGTCGCCGGCGGCCAGGCCGGTCAGCAGCTTGGACGACAGCGTCTTCTGCGGCTGGCCGGCATTGAACTGGATCAACTGGTTGGACGCCGTGACCGCGTAGATCATCTCCTTGGCCGGCGGGCCCAGCGGCTCGGTCGGCTCCGTGGCACAGGCGGACATCAGCAGGGCGGTAGCGGCAAGCGCGAGGGCGGTTCGGGTCATGACGTCTCCATCAGTGAGGGCTGGCGGTTTATACGCGTCTACCTCGCGCTTGGATGCATGTCCCTTACAGGAACATGCCGCCCGACGCCTCGATGCGCTGCCCCGTGATCCATGCCGCACCCGGGCGCATCAGCGCGGCCGCGGCGCCGCCGATGTCCTCGGGCTCGCCCACGCGGCCCAGCGCCGTGACGGAGGCGACGAAGCAGTTCAGCTCCGCGTTGTCGCGCACCGCGCCGCCGCCGAAGTCGGTGGCGATGGCGCCCGGCGCCAGCGTGTTGACGCGGATGCCGCGCGCGGCCAGCTCCTTGGCCTGGTAGCGCGTCAGCACCTCCACGCCGCCCTTCATCGCGGCATAGGCCGAATAGCCCGGCAGCGAGAAGCGCGCCAGCCCGCTGGAGATGTTCAGCACGCGGGCGCCGTCGGCGAGCAGCGGCAGCAGCGCCTGCGTCAGGAAGTAGGGCGCCTTCAGGTGCACGGCGACCAGCGCGTCGAACTGGTCTGGCGTCGTGTCGGCGAAGAGCGCATGCACGCCCATCCCTGCGTTGTTGATGAGGCCGTCCAGTTGCTTGGCGCCCCAGCCGGCCAGACCGTCGCGCACGGCCGCTGCGAAGGCCGGGAAGCCGGCCGCGTCGCTCACGTCCAGCGGTAGCGCCATGGCGCGGCGGCCGAATGCTCGAATCTGGGTGACGACGGCGTCTGCGGCGCTGGCGGCCTCGCGGTAAGTCAGCACGATGTCGTGGCCATCGCGCGCCAGCGCCAGCGCCATCTGCGCGCCCAGGCCGCGGCTGCCGCCGGTGATCAGGGTGATGGGGGTGGTGGTCATGAAGCTCTCCGGTGGGGTTGGGATGGAGAGAATTTATTGGTCGCCATGAAATGGATAAAGTAGAAGAAATTGAAATGACTGTGTTCTGAATGTCATCCAATATCGACCTGGGCGCGCTGCGCGTCTTTTTGCAGGTGGCGGAGCTGGCCCACTTCAGCCGGGCCGCCGATGAGCTGGGCCTGCCCAAGGGCCGTGTCAGCCAGGTCGTGCGCGACCTGGAGGGGCGGCTGGGTACGCGGCTGTTCCAGCGCACGACACGGCGTGTCAGTTTGACGCCGGACGGCGAACTGCTGGCCGAGCGCGCCCGGGCGCTGCTGGCCGACGCTGGCGAGATCGAGGCGCTGTTCCAGCAGGACCAGCAGCTCACCGGCCGGCTGCGTGTGGACATGCCGGTGCGCCTGGCGCTGGACGCCGTGCTGCCTGCGCTGCCGCAGTTTCTCGCGGCACACCCCGGGCTGACGGTGGAGCTGAGCTGCACCGACCGGCGCGTGGACCTGGTGGAAGAGGGCTTCGACTGCGTGCTGCGCGTGGGTGCCGTGCACGACCCGTTGCTGGTGGCGCGGCCGCTGGGGCAGATGAGCATGGTCAATGTCGCCAGCCCCGACTACCTGGCCCGGCATGGCATGCCGGCCACGCCGGACGACCTGCAGACCGGTGGCCACCACCTTGTGCACTACAGCCAGGTCTGGGCGGATCGCCGACCGCGCTTCGAGTGGCTGGACGCCGCGGGCCAGGAGCGCAGCCTGACGCTGCCGTCGCGCGTCACCGTCAACAACACCGACGCCTACCAGGCCGCGGTGCTGGCCGGTGCCGGCATCGCGCAGTTCCCGTTGCAGGGCGTGCGCCACCTGTTGGCCGACGGCCGCCTGGTGCGCGTGCTGACGGGCTTCGACGCCGCGCCGCTGCCGGTGCGCCTGGTCATGAGCCAGCGCCGCCACACACCGCGACGCGTGCGTGTGTTCATGGACTGGCTGGCCGAACGGGTCGCCGGCCGGTTGGACGGTTAGAGCTTCACCGGCCCGTCGATGGCCGCGCCGCCCATGGCGGCCTTGGCCTGCTGCTGGCGCACACGGTCGATATAGGTCTCCGAGCGCGCCAGCTGCTCCTGGATGAGCTTGTTGTTGGTGCCCATGGTCGCGATGGCCTGGCTGCGGAAGTTGTCCATCGCGTCCATGGCCTGGAAGGTCTGGTCGAACATGGACTGGATCTGCTGGATGCCCAGCATGGGGTTGGCGGCGAACTCGGCGGTCTGGTCCACATGCTGGTTCAGCGCCGTGCCGGTCTGGTGGATGAGGTCGCCAATGGTCTTGTTGACGCCCTGCAGCATCTGCATGACCTCGATCTGGTTGCCGGTCGCCCGCGCCACGGTCTGGGCCACGGCCAGCGCGCTCATGCCGGTGGTGGCCACGCGGTCACAGCCGATCATCATTTCGCGGCCGGTCTTCTTCAGCACGTCCAGCGCCAGGTAGCCATTCACGCAGACGGCCTGCTGGGTCTGGATGTCGGCCAGGTTCTGGCGCGCATAGAACAGCACCTCCTGCTCCAGCGCCTTGGCCTTGAGCGGGTCGCTGGCCTTGAGCTGCTCGACGCGCTCGGCCAGCCGCGCATCCAGCGTGCGGGCGAAGCGGGCCGCCGCGGCCAGCGCCTGCATGGCGTCCCACAGCTTGCCGCGCGTGGCCTCGATGTCGATGACATCCTTCTGCAGATCGTCCTTGGCCGCGTAGAGCTGGGTCATCGCCGTCTGCAGCTGCGAGCTGGCGCTCTCGAACTTGCGGAAATAGGCCTCCAGCTTGTTGCCGAACGGGATCAGCCCCAGCAGCTTGCGCGGCTGCAGCAGGTCGCCGTCCTTGCCGGGATTGAGCTCGTCGAGCTGGCCGCGGATGGCGGCGATGGCCTTGTAGGCCGGCGTGTCCGTCGCGCCGACAAAGTTGCGCTGCATCAGGCTGCCCTGCATCAGGCCGGCCGCGATGCTGATCTCCTGCCGGCCCAGCTGGAAGGCGCTGTCCAGCTTGGCCTTGAAGGGCTCGCTGTGCAGGTCTTCCTTCTCCAGCGCCTCGATGAAGCGGCGCACCTGCTCGTCCACCTTGTCGGCCACCTCGGCCTTCAGCGGCACGGCCTCGACGGCCTGGACGGGCTGCACCGGCGTGATGACCTCGGGCGGCGTCAGCGTGAAGGTGGCGGGCGTGGCGGTCGTCGTCGTGTTCATGCGATGTCCTTGTTGCCGAACTTCTGTCTGAGGAATTCACTGTGGCGCAGAAAGGCCTGCGCGTCCTGCGAGGCGAGGTCGTCGCCGAGCTGCTCGACCTTGGTCTCCAGCTCGGCCAGCACGCCCTCGAAGGTGGTCTGCGCCGTCTTGCCGTTGGCCAGCAGCTTGGTGGTGGCGAACTGCGGCGGGATGCTGAGGTAGGTGTTCAGCGCCTCGGGCAGGTAGGTGATGGCGATGTGGCGCGCATGGAAGGTCTCCTGCAGGCTCAGCTGGCCCTTGCTGCGCTCCCACTGGTTGAGCAGCCCCTCCAGCCGCTCGCACAGGCGCTGGATGCGCTGGGCCAGCGGGGCCGGGATGCGGCCGCCGGGGTTGTGCTCGGTCAGCCGCCGCACGCCGGACAGCGCCCGGCCCATGGCCTCGCGCGCGTCGCCCTCGTCGTTGA
>CAMLKW010000269.1 GCA_946480605.1 uncultured Roseateles sp.
GGCCAACATGAGCCACGAGATCCGCACGCCGATGAACGCCATCATCGGCCTGACCTACCTGGCCCAGAGCGACACCGTGGAGCCGCAGCAGCAGCAGCGGTTGCAGAAGGTGGCCAATGCGGCCGAGCACCTGCTCAGCGTCATCAACAACGTGCTGGACTTCTCCAAGATCGAGGCCGGCAAGGTGCAACTGGAGCACCGCCCCTTCACCGTGGACGAGGTGCTGGACAACATCGCCAACATGACCACGCAGGCCGCAGCCGCCAAGCGGCTGCGCGTCGAAACCGATATCGCGCCCGAACTGCGCGGACGCCTGCTGCTGGGCGACCCGCAGCGCATCTCCGAGGTGCTGCTGAACTTTGCCGGCAATGCCGTCAAGTTCACGGACCGCGGCTTCGTGCGCCTGGGCGCCCGGCCGGCCGGCGACGCCACCGGCCCGCGCGTGTCGCTGCGCTTCGAGGTGCAGGACAGCGGCATCGGCATCGACAGCCAAGCCCAGACCCGGCTGTTCCGCGATTTCGAGCAGGCCGACAGCTCCACCACGCGGCGCTACGGCGGCACCGGCCTGGGCCTGGCCATCTGCCGCCGCCTCGCCGAGCTGATGGGCGGCCGCGTGGGCGTGGACAGCACGCCCGGCCAGGGCAGCACCTTCTGGTTCGCCATCGACATGGAGGTCGCCGCACAAGCCCAGGCCGCGCCCGCACCCATGCCCACCGCAACGCCGCGTTCGCACTCGGCCCGCGAGCGGCTGGCCGAGCTGGCGGCCAGCCGGCGCCAGCGCCTGCTGCTGGCCGAGGACAACCCGGTGAACCAGGAGGTCGCGGTCGCGCTGATCGGCAGCGCCGGACTGACCGTGGACGTCGCCGAGAACGGCCAGCAGGCCGTCGACATGGTGCAGGCCGGCGACTACGCGCTGGTGCTGATGGACGTGCAGATGCCGGTCATGGACGGCCTGGACGCGACCCGCGCGATACGCCGCCTGCCACAGGGTGCCGCGCTGCCCATCCTGGCGATGACGGCCAACGCCTTCGACGACGAACGCCAGCGCTGCCTGGACGCCGGCATGGACGACCACGTCGCCAAGCCGGTGGTGGCCGAGCAGCTGTTCGCGACGCTGCACGACTGGCTGTCCGGCGCAAGGAAGCGCTAGCCCCTCGCCCAGTCTTGCTCCGGCTGAACGCCGGCAAGCCTGGTCGGTCCCCCGAGGGGACGGCTTGGGAGCGGCCCGGCGCTCGTCCCGAACGCTCAGCTACTGCGATTGTTTGATCAAGCGCCCCGAACCGGCCTGCAGCGGCCGCGCGTTCATCGGGTACAGGCGCGCGAACACGTCGATCTGCTGCGCGGTCAGCAGCACCGGCTGGCGCATGACCATCCACAGCACACCCTCGGTGCAGGGCGGCGTCGTCAGCGAGCCCATGTAGGTGTAGTAGCCACGCTCGGCCGGCAACAGCTGGTTCAGGTCCAGCTGGCCCTGGCCCTGCAAGGCCTCACCGCGCTCCAGCGGCAGGTTGCCCCACACCTGGGCCAGCAGCGGCTGCGGGTCCGGGCCGCGCGCCAGCAGCACGGCCACGACGGCCTGGCGGCCCTGGGCGTCGCGGTGCATCAGATGCACCACCATCTCGAACTGCCGCCCCTCCACACGCTCCTCGCTGGGGCGGTGGAAATGGAAATCCACCAGCTCGTAGCGCCGACCCATGATGGTCAGACCGTTGCCAGCCGCGACCTGCACCTGCACGGTGTGGCCGTTGTCCAGCACCGAGAAGCCGCTGGGCTTGTAGTCGAACGCGATGGGCTCCAGCGCCACGGCGATGCCGTCGCGGATGTCGATGGGGCTTTGCCGCGTCCCGATGCCGCATTGCCGGAACTCGGGCGCCAGTTCGGCCCAGCGGTCGGGTGCGATGTCGCCCGCGTAGCCCCAGCGCACCGGCGGCCTGGGCGCGGCCTTCACACCCGCCCGGGTCTTGGGCACCGGCTTGGGCGCACCGACCGCACCCGGCGTCGCCAGCCGCTCCGACAGGCGCTGGCGCAGCACCTCCACGGGCTCCTTGGCATCCTCGGCATGGGCGACGCAGGCCAACGACAGCAGCGCAGCGATGAGCCTGGACTTTGGAATCCTCATGCCGGTTTCTTCGGCAACTGAGCGGCGTGCTTGAGGGCTGAAACTCACGACACGATCGAGCGCCTGACGCCATACCAGGCCACCAGGCCCACCAGCATCAAGGCGCCCGACGTGAGCGCCAGCGTCACCGTCGAGTGCATGACCAGCGGCACCAGCAGGCCAGCCACCAGCCCGTTGGCCGCCGATCCTATGCAGGCCTGCAGCGACGAGGCCATGCCGCGTCGCTCGGGCACCTGGTCCAGCACCAGCAGCGTGACCACCGGCACCATCAGCGCCCAGCCGAACGAGAACAGGCCGATCAGCGGCAGCGCCCAGTACGCGCTCAGCGGCGCGAACAGGTTCAGAGCGATGTTGGCGACGGAGACCGCCACCATGATGCGGAAGCCCCGCATGATCTGGCGCTTGGACGACATCTTGCCGGCCAGCCGGCCGCTGACCGCGGCGCCGGCCATGATGCCGCCGATGGTGCACAGGAAGAACCAGAAGAACTGCGTCGGCGCGAACTGCAGGTGCTCGCCCAGGAACACCGGCGTCGCCAGCACGTAGAGAAACATGCCGTTGAAGGGGATGCCGCTGGCCAACACCAGCAGCATGAACTTGGGGCTACGGCACAGCCGCCAGTACTCGCGCATCAGCGCGCCGACATGGAAGGGCTGGACCAGGTCCTTGTGCAGCGTCTCGGGCAGCAGCCGCCAGTTGGAGACAAACAGCACGGCACCCACGAAGGTCAGGAACCAGAAGATGGAGTGCCAGTCAGCGTGCACGAACAAAAAGCCGCCGACGATGGGCGCGATGGCTGGCGCGACGCCGAAGAACAGCGTCACCTGCGACATCACGCGCTGCGCGTCCGCCGGCGGGAACATGTCCCGGATGATGGCGCGCGACACGACGATGCCGGCGCCGGCCGACATGCCCTGCACCGTGCGCCAGAACACCAGCTGGCCGATGGAGCCCGCCACCGCGCAGCCCAGGCTGGCCAGCGTGAAGACGCCCAGGCCGATCAGCACGACCGGCCGGCGGCCGAAGCAGTCGGACAGCGCGCCGTGGAACAGATTCATCACCGCAAAGCCCAGCAGATAGGCCGACAACGTCTGCTGCATCTGCACCGGCGTGGCATCCAATGCCGCCGCAATGCCGGAGAAGGCCGGCAGGTAGGTGTCGATGGAGAAGGGCCCCACCATGGCCAGGCAGGCCAACAGCACGGACAAGGCCCAGCGGGGCGCGCGCCACAGGCGGCTGGCGTCAGGATTCATCGGAGGGGAGCGGTCGGGTGGACGTGCAGGGCAGCCGCGGGTTGCAGCCGCCGGGCAGTGTATCGACCCGCCCCAACCCCGTGCGTCGCGGGGTTGACGCCGATCAGCCGCGCCGCGGGGCGGTCTTGAACTGGGCGATGACTTCCAGCAGCCCCGTCGCCTGGCTCTGCAGGCTCTCGGCCGCCGCGGCGCTCTGCTCCACCAGCGCCGCGTTCTGCTGCGTGCCCTGGTCGATGGACGCAACCGCCAGGTTGACCTGACCGATGCCACTGCTCTGCTCGTTGGCGGAGGCGTTGATCTCGCTCATCAGATCGGTCATGCGACGCACCTGGCCCACGATGTCACCCATCGTCGTGCCCGCCTCGCCCACCAGGCGGCTGCCGGCCTCGACCTTCTCGACGCTGGCGCCGATCAGCGACTTGATCTCGCGCGCCGCCTGCGCGCTGCGCTGGGCCAGTGCCCGCACCTCGCCGGCGACGACGGCGAAGCCGCGCCCCTGCTCGCCGGCGCGGGCGGCCTCGACCGCCGCGTTCAGCGCCAGGATGTTGGTCTGGAAGGCGATGCCGTCGATGGTGCCGATGATGTCGGAGATCTTGCGGCTGGAGTCGCTGATCTCGCCCATGGTCGTGACAACGCGCTGCACGACGTCGCCGCCACGGCCGGCCACCTCGGTGGCGGCGCTGGCCAGCTGGCTGGCCTGGCGGGAGGTCTCGGCCGTCTGCTGCACGGTGGACGTCATCTGCTGCATGGACGCCGCGGTCTGCTGCAGCGCGCTGGCCTGCCGCTCCGTGCGGCTGGACAGGTCATGGTTGCCGGAGGCAATCTCCTGCGTGGCGGTGGCGATGCTGTCGGCCGACAGGCGCACGCGGCCCACCATCTGCACCAGGCCGTCGTTCATGCGCTTGAGAGCAGCCAGCAACTGACCGGTCTCGTCCTCGCGGTCCACGACGATGTCGGAGCTCAGGTCGCCCGAGGCCACGGCCTCGGCCAGCGTGACGGCGCGCTGCAGCGGCCGCGTGATGGCGTTGCTGAGCGTCCAGCCCAGCAGCACCGCGGCGCCCACGGCACTGATGCTGGCCACCAGCATCAGTGCGCGGTCGCGCCCGTAGGCGGCCTCGGCCTGCTGCACGCGCAGCCCGGCCTGCTGGCCCTCGTAGTGGATGTAGTCGTTGGTGGCCTTCAGCAAGGCGGCCAGCAGCGGCCGGCATTCGGCATTCATCTTGGTGACGGCTGCGTCGTGACGGCCGTCCAGCGCCATGCCGACGATGGACAGGGCCACCGGGCCGTACCGGGCCTCGACGCCCTCCATCTCGGCCACCAGCGACCGGTCGCTGTCGCCCAGATCGTCCGCCTTGGCCAGCGCCTGCTTCAGGCGGGCCAGGGATTGCTGCACGTCTTCGTGCGCCTGCGTGACGGCCGCCTTCTCGACCTCACGGTCAGCCGGCGTCGTCACCAGCACCAGATTGCGCGCGGCAATGGCCCGCCGCGTCGCCGCTCCGCGGATCTCGGTGGCCAGATGCTCGCGCTGGTTGACGCCTTCCAGGTAACCGGTGAAACGCTCGTTGGCGCGGCCCAGCGAGGCCAGTGCCAGGCCGGATACCAGCAGCACCACGGTGGCAAGCAGCGCAAAACCCAGCATCAGCTTGGACCGCAGACGCAGATGACTCAGTTTCATTGGATCCCCCTGTTGGCGTCGCCGCTGCCGGGCGCGCGACACAGGCGTCGTCGAGGCGAGGGCTGACATCCCAATTTGGGCGATGACGGGCCTGGGCGCAAGGACCCCATAACCCGGGGCGTGACAAAACAACGGCAGTCCACCAGGTGAATCTGCACCCCGGGGCAAAAAGAGTGAAGCAAGCCGATAGGCCGGATTCTGTGCGCCGGGGTCGCCCCCGGCGTGACCGCCATTCCTCTGGGCCGGGCATCACTGCCCGGCTCGGTGCCACCTACCCGCCAGCTCTGCGAG
>CAMLKW010000270.1 GCA_946480605.1 uncultured Roseateles sp.
CCACCTCCATGTGGCCGTGCGGCGCGTCGTCGTAGCCGAACACCGAGAGCGGGCGCACCACGGTGATGCCCGGCGCATCGGCCGGCACCACGATCATGGACTGCTGCTCGTGGCGGCCGGCCTCGGGGTCGGTCTTGCCCATGACGATGTAGACGGCGCAGCGCGGGTCGCCCGCACCGCTGCTCCACCACTTGCGGCCGTTGATGACGTAGTCGTCGCCGTCACGGTCGATGCGGCATTCGATGTTGGTCGCGTCGGACGAAGCCACGGCCGGCTCGGTCATCAGGAAGGCCGAGCGGATCTCGCCGGCCAGCAGCGGTTCCAGCCAGCGGTCCTTCAGCGCCTCGGACGCATAGCGCTCCAGCGTCTCCATGTTGCCGGTGTCGGGCGCCGAGCAATTGAAGACCTCGGGCGCCCAGAACACGCGGCCCATGATCTCGCACAGCGGCGCGTACTCCAGGTTGGACAGGCCCTCCGGCGCACGCGAGGACTTGGGCAGGAACAGGTTCCACAGCCCCGCCGCGCGGGCCTTGGGCTTGAGCTCCTCGATGACCTTCGTCGCCTGCCAGGGGTTGCCGGCACGGCGGTTGGCCTCGACTTCCTGCAGGTAGCGCAGCTCGTTGGGGTAGATGTGCTCTTCGAAGAAGGCGAGCAGGCGCTCACGCATCTGCGTGACCTTGGGGCTGTAGTCGAAGTTCATGGCGCGGCTCCGGTGGGACGGCCCCAGTGTGGCCCAGCGAACGCCGCGCGCTTGTCGCGCAGGCATCAGAACTGTGGGGATGGCCGGCAGGCCGCAACAATGCCGGCCCATGCCCATGCCCGCCGCCGACCCTTCCCACCGCTGGGACATCCAGGCCCTGCGCGGCCTGGCCGTCGCCGCCGTGCTGCTGCAGCACGCCGCGCCGGGGCTGCTGCCCGGCGGCTATCTGGGCGTGGACCTGTTCTTCGTCATCTCGGGCTTTCTCATCACGGGCCAGGTGCTGGGCGGGCTGCGCGAGGGCCACTTCAACCTGGCGCAGTTCTATGCCCGCCGCGCGCGCCGCCTGCTGCCGGCCGCCTATGTCGTGCTGGCGCTGACGATGCTGGCCGCGCCATGGTGGCTGGCGCCGCTGGAGCGCGCCGACCTGGCCCGGCAGCACTGGGGCGCGCTGGGCTTTGCCAGCAACGCGGTGCTGTGGCTGCAGAGCGGCTACTTCGACCTGGCGGCCGAGTTGAAGCCGCTGCTGCACCTCTGGTCGCTGTCGCTGGAGGAGCAGTACTACCTGCTGCTGCCCGCGCTGCTGATGCTCGTCGGCACCGGCCGCCGTGGCCTGTGGGTGCTGGTGCTGCTGACCGTGGCCAGCCTTCTGCTGGGCCTGGGCCTGCAGCGCGTGGACGCCAGCGCGGCCTTCTACCTGCTGCCCGGCCGGGCCTGGGAGCTGGGGCTGGGCTCGCTGGCGGCCTGGGCGCACGCGGCCGGCTGGCGCGCGCCCGCGGCGGTGCGCCTGCCGGCCACGCTGCTGCTGGTGACGCTGCTGCTGCTGCCCCTGCCCCCGATGGCCGGGCTGGGCCACCCGGGCGCCAACGCGCTGTGCGTCGGGCTGGCGACGGCGGCGCTGCTGCTGAGCCGCGGCCGGCCCGACGCGCCGCGCCTGCTGGTGCCAGTCGTGCGACTGGGCGACCTCTCTTACTCGCTCTATCTGGTGCACTGGCCGCTGATCGCCTTCGTCAACAACGCCTGGGTGGGCCAGCCGGGCGCCACCGGCCTGGCCCAGGCGCGCTGGACCGCCGCGGCGCTGGCGCTGCCGCTGGCCTGGGCGCTGTGGCGCGGCGTGGAGCAGACCATGCGCCGCTGGCCGCTGCCGCGCACGCGTCGCGGCTGGGGCCTGGTGGTGGGCAGCACCGCGCTGCTGGCCCTGCTGCCGCTGCTGCTGCCGTCGGCGCCCGGCGGCGATGCGCGCCGCCCCAACCACGGCTTCTCGGTCGCCTGCGACCAGTGGGAGCGCTGGGTGGACAAGCCCGAATGCCGCAACGCCGTGCTGCCGGGCTGGGCGGTCTGGGGCGACTCCTACGCCATGCACCTGGTGCCCGGCCTCGCCGACATCGCGCCGGGCCTGGTGCAGATCACCGAGTCGTCCTGCGGCCCCCTGCCCGGCATCGCGCCCTGGCGCGCCGACGCGCCGGCCGGCGCCAGCTTCACGCGCGACTGGGCGCGCCAGTGCGAACGCTTCAACCGCTCGGTGCTGGAGGGTCTGTCCGCGCCCACGGCGCCCGGCGTGGTGCTGGCGTCCAGCCTGCTGGAGCAATACCTGGGGCCGCCGGGAGGCCTGCTGCTGCGCTGGGTGGACGGCCAGGAGCAGGTGGTGCCCGCCGCACAGGCCGAGGATGCACTGGTGGCCGCCGCCGCGCGGATGGCCCAGGCGCTGCGGGCGCAGGGCAGGCGCCTGGTATGGGTGTCGCCCCCGCCCAAGGGCCCGTTCGACGCGGGCGCCTGCCTGGAGCGCCGCCGGCTGGGCCAGGTCACGCTGGGCGCGCCGGCCGACTGCCGCATCGTGCAGGCCGACACGCCCGTGCTGCCGCGGCGCGCCGTGGCGCTGCTGCAGCGCTTCGAGCGCGAGGCCGGCGTGCCGGTGCTGTGGCTGGACGCGTCGCTGTGCCAGGCCGGCCGCTGCCGCACGGCCGACGCCGACGGCCTGGCCTTCTACCGCGACGCCGGCCACCTCGGCGTGGAGGGCTCGCGCCGCCTGCTGCCGCAACTGGCCGACCGCCCCACCATCGAGGCCTTGGCACGCTAGCAAAGCGCCAAAAGCTGCACAGCGGCGGCGCCCCGAAACAGGGCGCCAGCTGATAGGCTCTCCGACCTCCCTGTGCCCGGGACCGACCCGAAGTGACTCCTGCCGCACTTGTGCGCTCGCTGCTGCTGGGGCTGCCCGCCTTGCTGGTGGCCGGCGCCTGCGTACTGCTGGACGCGTCCACCGGCGCCACCGCGCTGGCCGTGGGCCTGGCGGCCTTTGCGCCGACGCTGCACAGCCTGCTGCGCATGGAGCACCGGCGCGCCGCGGCGGCCGGGCGCTCGCAGGCCTTTGCTCAGGCCCTGATCGACGCCATCCCCGACCCCACCTACGTGAAGCAGCAGGGCGGCCGCTACGTGATGGTCAACGAAGCCTTCGCCCACTACCACGGCCGGAGCAAGGAGGACGTGCTCGCCCACGGGCTCGGCGGCGGCGGGCCCGCCGATGCCGCCAACCGCGCGCTGTCGCTGCAGGAAGACGAGCGCATCCTGGCCGGCGGCGAGCTGCTGAAGGAGGAGCACACGACGCGGCGCCTGTCCGGCGACGAGGTGTTCCGCATCGTCAGCAAGCGCCGCAGCGTCTACCTGGACGGCAAGCCCGCCGTCGTCGGCATCGACCACCACATCACCGAATGGCGCGTGGCCGAGCGCGAGCTGAAGCGGGCGCTGGAGCGCGAGGTGGAGCTGCGCAAGCGCACCGAGCAGTTCGTGCAGGACCTCATCGACCTGCTGCCCGACGCCATCTACATCAAGGACGCCCGCAGCCGCCTGGTGATGGTGAACGCCACCGCCGTGCGCCTGCGCGGCATGAGCCGCGAGGCGCTGATCGGGCTGAACGCCATGGACCTGGCCCCACGCCCGGGCGTGGGCGAGACCTCGCTGGCGGAAGACCAGCTCGTGCTGCAGGGCCAGGAGGTCGTCAAGGAAGAGCAAAGCGTGCTGCCGGTCACCGGCGAGGAGTGCTTCCGCGTCGTCGTCAAGCGGCGCTGCTTCGACGTGGATGGCCAGCCGGTGGTGGTGTCCATCCAGCACTACGTGACCGAATGGCGCCAGGCCGAGCGCGAGCTGAAACGGCTGGCGCAGGAAGACGCGCTGACCGGCATCGCCAACCGGCGCTGCTTCAGCGCCGAGGCCGAGCGCGCCATGCACGCGGCCGAGCGGCACGGCGGCGCGCTGACGCTGCTGCTGGTGGACGTGGACCTCTTCAAGCGCGTCAACGACGAGCATGGCCACAACGTGGGCGACGAGGTGCTGGTGGAGCTGGCACGGCGCCTGCGCGACGTGCTGCGCAAGTCCGACCTGGGTGGCCGCTGGGGCGGCGAGGAGTTCATCGCGCTGCTGCACGGCACGCCGCAGGCGGCACTGGAGTTCGCCGAGCGGCTGCGCCGCGCCGTGGCGGACACGCCCTTCGCCACATCGGCCGGCCCGCTGAGCGTCACGCTGAGCGGCGGCTGCGCCGGCCTGCGCGCCGGCGACACGCTGTCGACCCTGGTGGGGCGGGCCGACGAGGCGCTGTACCGCGCCAAGGAAAAGGGGCGCAACCGCGTGGAGGCCTAGCCGCAACGGCGGGTCAACCCACCAGCAGCTTTTCCTCGGCCCGCGCCAGCGCTGCCGGCGTGCCGCTGATGACCAGCGTGTCGCCGCCGGCCAGCTGGGCGCCGTCCACCCGCAGCCCCTTGCCGTCGGCACGGCGCAGCGACACGACGGCCACGCCCACCGCGTGCAGCGCCAGGTCGTCCAGCGGCTTGCCGGCATGCGGGCTGACAGCCGGCAGCGTGACGGAAGCCAGCCGCGCCTGCTCCAACTCGTCCAGCGTGTCGTCGTCGGCGCCGTGGAAGTAGCCGCGCAACAGGCCGTAGCGCTTGTCGCGCGCGTCGCGCGTGATGCGGATGACGCGGCGCATGGGCACGCCCACCAGCGCCAGCGCGTGCGAGGCCAGCATCAGCGAGCCCTCGATGGCCTCGGGCACGACCTCGGTGGCGCCGGCGGTCTTGAGGCGCTCCAGGTCGCTGTCGTCGATGGTGCGCACGATGACCGGCACCTTGGGCGCATGGGCCCGCACCAGGTCCAGGATCTTCAGCGCCGACGGCGTGTCGTGATAGCTGACGACCACCGCGCTGGCGCGTGCCAGGCCCGCGGCCATCAGGCTCTGCACCTTGGCCGCGTCGCCGAACACCACGCTCTGGCCCGCGGCGGCGGCCTGGCGCACGCGGTCGGGGTCCAGGTCCAGCGCCATGTAGGGGATGTGCTCGCCCTCCAGCAGCCGAGCCAGGTTCTGGCCCGAGCGGCCGTAGCCGCAGATGATGACGTGGGCCTCCTGCTTGATGCTCTTCTTGGCGATGGTGGTCAGCTGCACCGACTGCATCAGCCAGTCGCTGCTGGACAGCTTCATGACGATGCGGTTGCTGTACATGATGAGCAGCGGCGTGGCGAGCATGGACAGCACCATGCTGGCCAGCACCGGGCTGACCCATTGCGGCGCCACCAACTGGTGCTGCGCGCCCAGCGTCAGCAGCACGAAGCCGAACTCGCCCGCCTGCGCCAGGTACAGGCC
>CAMLKW010000271.1 GCA_946480605.1 uncultured Roseateles sp.
TGCCGAACTCGTCGTTGACGTCCAGGATGAAGCGGCACATGTCCTGCTTCTCCTCCACGTTCATCCCAGCCATGGGTTCGTCCAGCAGCAGCAAGCTGGGCTCCATCGCCAGCGCGCGGCCCAGGTCCACGCGCTTTTGCAAGCCGTAAGGCAGGCGGCCCACCGGCGTCTTGCGGTGCGCCTGGATCTCCAGGAAATCGATGATGCGCTCCACAACCGCCCGCTGCTCGCTTTCCTCGCGCCGCGCCGGGCCCAGGTGCAGCGCCTGCCAGAACAGGCCGCGCTTCATGCGCAGGTTGCGGCCGGTCATGATGTTGTCCAGCACGCTCATGCCCTTGAACAGCGCCAGGTTCTGGAAGGTGCGCGCCACGCCCATCTCGGCGACCTGGCGCGAGTTCATGTGGTCGAAGGTCTTGCCGCGGAAGGTGATCGAACCTTCGGACGGGGTGTACACGCCGTTGATGCAGTTGAGCATGGAGCTCTTGCCCGCGCCGTTGGGGCCGATGATGGCGCGCACCTCGTGCTCGCGCACGTCGAAGCTGATGTCGGTCAGCGCCTTCACGCCGCCGAAGGCCAGCGAGATGTTCTTCACGTCGAGGACGACGTCGCCGATCTGCTTCATGCGGCCGCGCCCTTGACTGCGGGGAAGGTCTGCGCCTCGGCGATGCGCAGGTCCGCCGCGACCAGCGACGTGCGGCCGTCCTCGAACCTCACCTGCGTCTCGATGTACTGCGAGGCCTTGCCGCCGTACAGCGCGGAGATGAGCACGCCGTACTTCTCGGCGATGGCGCCACGCCGGACCTTGCGCGTGCGCGTCAGCTCGCCATCGTCGGCATCCAGCTCCTTGTGCAGCACGAGAAAGCGGCTGATCTGGCTGCCGGCCAGCAGTTCGTCCCGCGCCAGGTCGGCATTGACCCTCTCCACGCACTCCAGCATCAGCTGGTACACCTCGTCGCGCCCGGCCAGGTCCGCGTAGCCGGCATAGGGCAGGTTGCGCCGCTCGGCCCAGTTGCCCACCGCCTCGAAATCGATGTTGATGAAGGCGCAGACCTTCTCGCGCCCATCGCCGAAGCACACCGCCTCCTTGATGTGCGGGAAGAACTTCAGCTTGTTCTCGACATACTTGGGTGCGAACATCGCGCCGTCGAAGGCCCCGCCCTGCAAGCGGCCCACGTCCTTGGCGCGGTCGATGATCTTCAGGTGGCCGCCCGGCGTCAGGAAGCCCGCGTCGCCCGTGTGGAACCAGCCGTCCGCGTCCAGCGCCTCGCGCGTGGCGGCATCGTTCTTGTAATAGCCCTTCAGCAGTCCTGGCGAACGCACCAGCAGCTCGCCGTTGTCGGCCAGCTTGATCTCCACGCCGGCTATGGGCACGCCCACCGTGTCGGCGCGCGCCTCGTGGTCGGGCTGCAGGCAGACGAACACGGCCGTCTCCGTCGAGCCGTACAGCTGCTTCAGGTTGATGCCGATGGCGCGGTAGAAGCTGAACAGGTCCGGGCCTATGGCCTCGCCCGCCGTGTAGGCCACCCGCACGCGCGAGAAGCCCAGCGTGTTGCGAAGCGGGCCGTAGATCAGCACATCGCCCAACGCATAGGCGAGGCGGTCCAGCAGGCCCACGGGCTCGCCGTCCATCAGCCGCGTGCCGACACGGCGGGCCAGCGCCATGCAGCGGTCGAACAGCCAGCGCTTGGGCGCGGCGGCGTCTTCCATGCGGATCATCACCGTGGTCAGCAGGCCCTCGAACACGCGCGGCGGGGCGAAGTAGTAGGTGGGGCCGATCTCCTTCAGGTCGATGCTGACCGTGCTGGCCGACTCCGGGCAGTTGACGACATAGCCCACCGCCAGCCATTGCGCGAAGCTGAAGATGTTCTGGCCTATCCAGGCCGGCGGCAGGTAGGCCAGCACTTCCTCGTGGGGCGTCAGCTTGTCGAAGCGCTGGCCCGCGCGGGCGCGGTCGATCAGCGTCGCATGCGTGTGGATGACGCCCTTGGGATTGCCGGTCGTGCCCGACGTGAAGAACAGCGCGGCGACGTCACCGGCGCTGCCCGCGGCCACCTGGGCGGCGAAGAAATCCGGTCGTTGAGCACGCTCGGCGCGGCCCTGCTCCGTGAGCGCATCCAACGAGGCCAGGCCCGGTTCGTCGTAGTGGCGCAGGCCGCGCGGGTCATCGAACCAGATGTGCTTCAGCAGCGGGCAGGGTTCGCGCAGCTCCAGCAGCTTGTCGACCTGTTCCTGGTCCTCCACGACGGCGAAGGCGATCTCGGCGTTGTTGATCGGAAAGGCGAACTCGGTGGCCGCCGCGTCCTGGTACAGCGGCACCGGCACGGCGCCCAGCGCCTGCGCTGCCAGCATGCTGGCGTACAGCCGCGGGCGGTTCTCGCCGATGACCACCAGGTGCTCGCCGCGGCGCAGCCCCGCGGCCGCAAACCCCAGCGCCAGGTCCTGCACCAGTGCGGTCAGCTCACCCCAGCTCAACGTCTGCCACAGGCCGAAAGCCTTCTCGCGCAGCGCCGGCGCATGCGGCCGTTTCGCAGCATGGTCGAGCAGGAGCCGTGGGAAGGTATCCGCCAAGCTTGTCTCCGTCGCGGGGGCTGGAGCCTCCGTCTGTGCGGACCATTCTGGCCACGACTTTGACGCCCATCTGTCGGTACGACGACAATTTACGGGTCTTCACGGCCCAGACTTTCCCGCACACGATGGCCGACTTCGCGCCTTTGCCGCTGCGTCAACGTGCCCGCCGCCCCAGCCCGGCGGAGCTGGAGGCCATTCCGTGGCTGCAATTGCTGGACGGCGCACAGCGCGAGCTGGCCGTCGCCGCGCTGGAGGTGGCCGACGCGGCCCCTGGCGAACGGCTGTGCCGCATCGGCCGGCCCGCCACGTTCTGGTTCGGCGTGGTGGATGGCCTGCTGAAGATGAACAACGACGACTCGACGGGCCAGGCCGTGACCTTCACCGGCATCCCGCCCGGCGGCTGGTTCGGAGAGGGCACGCTGCTCAAGCGCGAGGCCTACCGCTACAACATCCAGGCGCTGCGGCCCAGCATCGTCGCGGGCCTGCCCATCGCCAGCTTTCACGCGCTGCTGGACGGCAGCATCGCGTTCAACCGCTTCGTGCTGGACCAGCTGAACGAGCGGCTGGGGCAGTTCATCGCCGCGCGCGAGACCGACCGCATCCACGAGCCCGACGTGCGCGTGGCGCGCAACCTGGCCGCGCTGTTCCACCCGCTGCTGTACCCGGGCGTGGGCAAGGGGCTGCGCATCACGCAGCAGGAACTGGGCTATCTGGTGGGGCTGTCGCGCCAGCGCGTGAACCAGGCGCTGCACCGGCTGGGTGATGCGGGCCTGATTCGCATCGAGTACGGCGGCCTGCGGGTGCTGGACCTGGCGGGGCTGCGGCGCTTTGCCGGTTGATCAGGCCGCGAAGGCGATGGCCTCGGGCTCGCCGTGCGGCAGGCTGGCCCAGCGGTCTGCGGTCACTTCGTACAGCAGCGCTGCGGCACTGCCCGGGCCATCGGCCAGCGCACCCTTCAGGCGCAGGCCCAGGCCCTCCAGCGTCTTGCGGGTGGGGGCGTTGCTGGGGAGCACTGCGGCGGCCACGGAGGGCTCCCGGCGCTGCTCGAAGGCCTGCTGCATCGCGTACTGCGCCATCTCGGACGCCAGGCCGCGGCCCCAGGCCTGGGGCGTGATGCGGTAGTACAGGAACAGCCCAGCGTGGCCGGCCACGCTGCGATGCATCAGCCCGCCGAAGCCGATCAGACGGTCCGGCTGCTCGCGTTCGGCGATGGCCCAGTGACCGAATCCGTAAGTCTGCCAATGGGCCAGCCACGCCTGCAACTGGGCCCGGGTTGCCGCCAGGCCTTGCGGTGTCGCCGCGGCGCAGAAGCGGCTGACCGCCGGGTCGGCGTACAGCGCCATCAGCAGATCCAGATCGCTGTCCTTGGGCGGACGCAGCACCAGGCGGCGGGTGACCATGGCGGCCGGAACGGCGGCGACGGGCTCGCGGGACTCAAGCTGGACCATCTAGTCAGAATTCGGTGAAAACCCTAGGAGGGTATCCACTCGCCGCCACGGCCGGAAGCCCCGGTCGCCGGGATTTGTCGCATTACTGTCACAAATCCCGGCAATAGCGCACAACTGCCGCTTCCCGGCGCGTTGTGCACCTTTTTGGACGGCCTTTTCAGCCCAGCAGCAGCGCGTTGACGCGTTTTACATAGGCCGCCGGGTCTTCCAGGTGGCCGCCCTCGGCCAGCACGGCCTGGTCGAACAGCACCTGGGCCAGGTCGTTGAAATGGCTCTGGGATGCCGAACTTGCGTCGAGCTTCTTGACCAGCGCGTGCTCCGCGTTGATCTCCAGCGTAGGCAGCGACACCGGCGCCGTCTGGCCGGCCTGCTTCAGCAGGCGCGCCAGGTGGCCTGACACATCGCCCTCCTCCACGACGATGCAGGCCGGCGAGTCGACCAGGCGGGTCGTCACGCGCACGTCCTTGGCGCGGTCCTTCAGCGCGTCCTTGAGCTTGTCCAGCAGCGGCTTGAGGCTTTCGGCGGTTTCCTCGGCCTTCTTCTTCTCGTCCTCGTCCTGCAGCTTGCCCAGGTCCACGGCGCCCTTGGCGACGGACTGCAGCGGCTTGCCGTCGAACTCGTAGAGGTGGCTCAGCATCCACTCGTCGACACGGTCCACCAGCAGCAGCACCTCGATACCCTTCTTGCGGAAGATCTCCAGCTGCGGGCTGTGCTTGGCGGCGGCCAGCGAGTCGGCGGTGATGTAGTAGATGGCCTCCTGGCCTTCCTTGGCGCGCGACACGTAGTCGGCCAGGCTGACGTTCTCGTCGGCGTGCGTGGACGCGAAGCGGAACAGCTTGGCCAGGCGCTCCTGGTTGGCGTGGTCTTCGCCGATGCCTTCCTTCAGCACCTGACCGAAGTCCTTCCAGAAGTCGGCGTACTTCTGCTTATCGGCGGCGTCCTCGCTGTTGGCCAGCGACTCCAGCATGCCCAGCACGCGCTTGGTCGAGCCCTCGCGAATGGCGCGCACGTCGCGGCTTTCCTGCAGCAACTCGCGGCTCACGTTCAGAGGCAGGTCAGCCGAGTCGATGACGCCCTTGACGAAGCGCAGGTAGACGGGCATCAGCGCCTCGGCGTCGTCCATGATGAAGACGCGCTTCACGTAGAGCTTCACGCCACCGCGCTTGTCGCGGTTCCACAGGTCGAACGGCGCCTTGGCCGGGATGTAAAGCAGCTGCGTGTACTCGCTGCGGCCTTCCACCCGGTTGTGCGTGTAGGCCAGCGGCGCTTCGGTGTCGTGGCTGATCTGCTTGTAGAACTC
>CAMLKW010000272.1 GCA_946480605.1 uncultured Roseateles sp.
CGCCGCCGGTGCCGACGGTGTCGGGCAGCAGCAGGCGGTTCAGCCAGCTGTGGATGACGCCGTCACCCGGGCGCAGGGCCACGCCGCCGCGGTTGCTGATGAAGGCCGGCAGTTCGCGGTGGGTCTTCACGTCCACGGGCTTGGGGTAGGCGGCCGTATGGCAGAAGGACTGCATGACCATGTCGGCCGAGAAACCCAGGCAGGCCAGGTCCTTCAGCTCGTCGCGGGTCATGGGGCCGGTGGTGTCCTGCGAGCCGACCGTGGTCATCTTGGGTTCGCAGTAGGTGCCCGGGCGCACGCCTTGACCTTCGGGCAGGCCGACCGCGCGGCCAACCATTTTCTGGGCCAGCGTGAAGCCGGCCTTGGATTCGGCGGGGGCTTGGGGCAGGCGGAACTGCGTGGAGGCGGGCAGGCCCAGGAACTCGCGCGCCTTGGCGGTCAGCGAGCGGCCGATGATG
Organism: uncultured Roseateles sp.; assembly: GCA_946480605.1. The sequence continues at coordinate 459 of CAMLKW010000272.1, forward strand.
AGGTTGATGCGGCCGCCGGCGCGCACTTCGTCGAACAGCACGTCGCTCTTGAGCTTGAACTCGGCCACGGTCTCGCCGTTCTTCACCAGCTTGCCGTCATAGGGCAACACGTCGATGACGTCGCCCATCTCCAGCTTGGACACGTCGACCTCGATCGGCAGCGAGCCCGAGTCTTCCTGCGTGTTGAAGAAGATCGGCGCGATCTTGCCGCCCAGCGTCACGCCGCCGAAGCGCTTGTTCGGGACAAACGGGATGTCCTGGCCCGTGGCCCAGATGACGCTGTTGGTGGCGGACTTGCGCGAGGAGCCCGTGCCGACGACGTCGCCGACGTAGGCCACGAGGTGGCCCTTCTTCTTCAGGTCCTCGATGAACTGCATCGGGCCGCGCTTGCCGTCTTCCTCGGGCTTGAAGGCCGCGTCGGGGCGCGTGTTCTTCAGCATCGCCAGGTAGTGCAGCGGGATGTCGGGGCGGCTCCAGGCGTCGGGCGCGGGCGACAGGTCGTCGGTGTTGGTCTCGCCGGGCACCTTGAAGACGGTGACGGTGATCTTCTTCTCGACCTCGGGGCGCGACGTGAACCACTCGGCGTCGGCCCACGACTGCATGACTTCCTTGGCCTTGGCGTTGCCCGCCTTGGCCTTGGCGGCGACGTCGTTGAAGTAGTCGAACATCAGCAGGGTCTTCTTCAGACCGTCGGCGGCGACGCCGGCGACTTCGGCGTCGTCCAGCAGCTCGATCAGCGGATGCACGTTGTAGCCGCCCACCATGGTGCCCAGCAGCTCGGTGGCCTTGGCCTTGGAGATCAGGCCCACCTTGATGTCGCCGTGCGCGACGGCGGCCAGGAACGAGGCCTTGACCTTGGCGGCGTCGTCCACGCCCGGGGGGACGCGGTGCGTCAGCAGGTCCAGCAGGAAGGCGTCCTCGCCGGCGGGCGGGTTCTTGATCAGCTCGATCAGTTCGGCGACCTGCTTGGCATCCAGCGCGAGCGGCGGGATGCCGAGGGCGGCGCGCTCGGCGGTGTGTTGGCGGTAGGCAGTCAGCATGGTGTTTCTCCGTTAAATCGGCAGGTCGGGCAGCAGGTCAGGCCGAGGTCGGGACGACGATCCTCAGCCCTTTGAAATAGTCTCTGTAGAAGCCGGCATCGCGCGTGATGAGGCCGTCGCACTGCATCATGGCGTGGGAGCCGATCAGGAAGTCGGCCACGGTGCGGGTGCGGCTGCCGCCGCGCTGGCGGTAGCGCCGTTGCATCTCGCCGGCGCGCAGTGCCGACTTGGCCTCCATCGCATCGAATCGGATGCCCAGGTCTTCGAGGAACTGGAGCACGTCGGTGCCATTCTTGAAGGCGGTGCAGACCTCGGCCAGCGCCACCTCGCACAGCACGACCGGGCCGATGTGCAGCGCCTGTCGCACGGCCTCGGCGGCGCTGCCGCTGGCGTCGTCATCGCCGGCGATCAGGTCGATCAGCACGGAAGAGTCGGTGGCGATCAAGGCGCGGGCTCTCCCGCCGGCTTGTCAGCTTCGGGCTCGGGCGGCAGGTAGGGGTCGCCGGGCGCATGGCCGCGGATGGCCCGCATGGCCTCGTCGGTGCTGGCGAAGCCGTCCAGCTTGAAGCGGCCGCGCAGGCGCGAGATGGCGTCATCGACGTTCTTGCGCAGGATGATGCGGCCGCCGTCCAGCTCGACCTTGAGCGTCGTGCCCTTGGTCAGGCCGAGGGCGTCTCGGACGGCTTTGGGCAGCGTGATCTGCCCGCGTTCGGCAACGGTGGCTTCCATGGCGCCTCCAGCGGCTGAGCGCCACGGAGGTAGCGACTCAGGTATGCATCAGAAAGTATGTATTCATTCTACATACCTGGCCGGGGCGGTTCAAGGCGAGCGACTTACTTGCCGGTGGGCGTGATGCCCAGTCCGCTGCGGGCCGCGGCGGCGGCTTCGGCTTCGGGGTCGGCGATCCGGGCGGCCTTGGCGGCGGCTATCAGCTTTTCCTGCTCGGGGTGGATGCACTCATCCAGCAGGCGCTGGCCGATCTTGGTGTCCAGCAGCATGGACTTGTTGGCGATCTGGATCATCAGCGTGCGTCCGGTCACGTCTTCCAGGCGCAGCGCGCCGGTGGACGACAGCACCGGCTTCATGGTGATGCGGTTCTTCTTCCAGACCACGTCGACGTAGCCGGCCGTCTTGGGGTGCTTGGCGATGTTGACGCTTTCCTTGAACTCGCAGCTGTAGTCACCCAGGTAGGCGCGCTCTGCCGCGGCCAACTGGTTCTCGTCGGCATCGGCAAGCACCGGCTCGGGGGGCGGTGCCGGGGTCTTCTTGGCAGCGACGGCCTTGGGCTTGGCGGCGGACTTGGCGACCGCAGGCTTGACCACGGTCGCGGGTTTGACGGGGGCGGGCTTGGCCGCCGGCGTCTGGGCCAGGGCGGGCAGGGCGGCGCAGAGGATGAGGGCTGCGGCGCTGCCGCGGAGCGAGGAATACAGCATCGGGAGGTCGGGGCAGGAGGGGTGGGGGCGGCGCATGATGGCCGCAAAGCAGCTGCGCATCGGTGAGCAGATGTAGGGATTGTGGTGTGGAGCCCCGGGTGGCGGGCCCGTGCTTTACCCGATGTCTGCTGGGAAAAACGCGCGTCGCGCCTCGGCGGGCAGGTCTCGGCCGGTGCGCTGGGCGCATTCCAGCACGGTCCAGAAATAGCGGTAGCTGGCGCGGTCGTGCAATCGTTCACGGAAAGACGTGGGCGCCCAATGGGCGGCCTGCGCGGCCAGCAGCAATTCGGCGGCCTCGGCGATCTCGTCGGCGGCCGGCGCAAAGGCCTCGACGATGGGGCGGATCTGGTCGGGGTGGATGCTCCACATGCGGGTGTAGCCGAACTCCCGGGCTGCGCGGCGGGCGGCGGCGGACAGCCGCTCGGCATCGCGGAACTCGGTGACCACGCAGTGCGAGGGTGTCTTGCCGTAGGCATGTGCTGCGGCGGCGATCTCCAGCTTGGCGCGTACCACCAGCGGATGCTCGAATTGGCCGGGCAGTTCCATCGCCGCTTTGGGGATGGCGCCGCCATGGGTGGACACGAAATCCATCAGGCCGAAGGACAGCGATTCGATGCGCGGGTGGGCGGCGATGCGGAACACGTCGCGCAGCGCGCCGTGCGTTTCGATGAGCACCTGCAGCGGCAGCTTCGGCCGGCCATGGCGCTTGCAGGCGGCGTCGATGGCGGCGGCGGCTCGCTCCACGTCGTCGGCGCCATCGGGCTTGGGGATCATCAGATAGGCCAGCCGGGCGCCGGCCTTGGCGATCAGCGTGTCCACGTCGGCCTCGAAGGCGTCATGGCCCCACGGATGGACACGGGCGCCCACGCGGCCGAAGCGGTTGGCGGTGCTGGTGGCCAGCTCCGCGATCAGCAGCGCGTGCTCGGCCTCGCCGCCGACCGGCGCGCCGTCCTCGGCGTCCAGCGTGATGTCGAACACCGGGCCCAGCTCGGCCTGCAGGGCCAGGCTCTTGCGCATGCGGGCTTCGACGCCGCAGTAATGGTCGACGACCGGCAGGCCGGGGCGGGCAGGCTCGTGGCTGAACAGGGCCTCGCGCGGGTGCAGAAACATGGTCATGCCGCCACTGTAGCGAGGCAGGAGCGAGCAATCCGCACTGTCGTCCGGCGGGGGCGCGTGCCAGTATTGGCGCACAACAACATTTGGAGACATTCATGTTCCAGCTCGAATCCCTCAGCTGCGCACGCCGCCTGGCGTTGCAGACGCTGGGTGCCGTCGTCGGCGTGTTGCTTGTCGCGGGCTTTCTGCTGTATTCCGAGCGTCGGCTCGTCATGGATGAGCGCCAGGCGGCCGTGCGGCAGGCCGTGGAGACGGCGCATGGCGTGGTGGCGCATTTCCATGCGCAGGTGGCACAGGGCAAGCTCTCCGACGCCGATGCGAAGGCGGCCGCGATGGCCGCGGTGAAGCCATTGCGCTACAGCGGCAACGAGTATTTCTGGATCAACGACATGGCACCGGCCATGGTCATGCACCCGATCCGACCCGAGCTGGACGGCAAGCCGCTGGCGGGCAACAAGGACCCGACAGGCAAGGCCCTGTTCCTGGAGATGGTGGCGGTGGTCAAGGCCAGCGGCGCGGGCTTCGTGCCCTATATGTGGCCCAAGCCGGGCGCCGATGAGCCGGTGCTGAAGGTGTCCTATGTGAAAGGCTTCGATGCCTGGGGCTGGGTCATCGGTTCGGGTGTCTACGTGGACACGGTCAACGAAGCCGTCATCCAGCGAGCCTGGAAGGCGGGGTTGGGCGTGTTGGCGCTGGTGGGCGTGTTGCTGGCGCTGGGCCTGGCGATCACGCGCAGCATCACGCGCCAGCTGGGTGGCGAGCCTGCGCAGGTCAACGCCATCACGCACCAACTGGCCCAGGGCGACCTCAGCATGGACATCGACCTGCAGACCGGCGACCGTGGCAGCGTCATGCAGGGTGTGAAGGCCATGCGCGACAGCATGGCCAGCATCGTGCAGCAGGTGCGCGACGGGTCCGAGTCGGTGGCCAACGCCAGCTCCGAGATCGCATCCGGCAACCAGGACCTCAGCGCGCGCACCGAGAGCCAGGCCAGCGCGCTGCAGGAAACGGCGGCGTCCATGGACGAGCTGGGGGCCACGGTGCGCAACAACGTCGACAACGCGCAGCAGGCCAACCAGCTGGCGCAGGCGGCTTCCACGGTGGCCAGCGAGGGCGGGCAGGTGGTGCGCCAGGTGGTCGAGACGATGAAGGGCATCGACGACAGCTCGCGCCGCATCGGCGACATCATCTCGGTCATCGACGGCATCGCCTTCCAGACCAACATCCTGGCGCTGAATGCCGCCGTGG
>CAMLKW010000273.1 GCA_946480605.1 uncultured Roseateles sp.
GCGCATCTGCTTTGGGAGCAGAGGGTCGCGAGTTCGAATCCCGCCGCCCCGACCAACCTATTGATGAACGGCCCGCCTCGTGAGAGACGGGCCGTTTTTGCTGGGCCGCCTGGCGCACCACCTTCGGCCGACGCTGAGTGCAAGCTGTCTCCACCCCGAAACAGGGCATTGAAGCCGCCCCGATGAGGTAAAAAATCGTGACAGGGAGTCCATCGGCAGGCAGCGAAGCGCCGGCCCGGTGTGGAGAGGGTGCTCATGCACGAGGGGCTGATCCAGCAGGACACCTTGTTCCTGTCGACCGTGCAGGCCAGCCCCGCCGAGCGCCGCCTGGCGCTGGCGGTGCTGTCGGCCTCGTTGCTGCTGTTCCTGGCGCTGGCACCGTGGGCCAAGATGCAGCTGGGCGTGCAATGGGCCTTCATCCCGGCCTACCAGTCGGCCCTCATCGTCACGGACCTGATCACGGCGACCATGCTGCTCAGCCAGTACGCGACGCTGCGGGCCCGCTCGCTGTGCGTGCTGGCTTCGGCCTATCTGTTCTCGGCGCTGATGGCCGTGGTGCACGGGTTGACCTTTCCGGGCCTGTTCGCGCCGGGTGGCCTGCTGGGGGCCGGACCGCAAAGCACGGCCTGGCTCTACATGTTCTGGCATGGCGGCTTTCCGCTGCTGGTCTGCGCCTACGCGTTGCAGAGATCCCGTGACCGGTCGCCCGATGCACGCGAGCCGCTGACCGAGCGCATCTGGCCACGGATGCTGTACCTGCTGGCCGTGCTGATCGTGCCGGTGCTGCTGCTGGCGCTGCTGGCGACGCGCTGGGTGGGCTGGCTGCCCGACATCATGGCGGGCAACCGCTACACGCCGGCCATGGTGCTGGTGGTCGGCAGCGTCTGGGGCTGCAGCCTGCTCGCCTTGCTGCTGCTGTGGCGTCGCCGGCCGCATTCGGTGCTGGACCTGTGGCTGATGGTGGTCATGGTGGCCTGGCTGACCGACATCGCGCTGTCGGCCATGCTCAACCAGGGACGCTTTGACCTGGGCTTCTATGCCGGACGGGTCTACGGGCTGCTGGCGTCCAGCTTCGTGCTGCTGGTGCTGCTGGTGGAGAGCGGCCTGCTGTACCGCCAGCTGGTGCAGCTGACCGGTGCGCTGCAGCGCGCCACGCTGCTGGACGCGCTGACCGGTGTCGCCAATCGCCGTGCCTTCGATGCGGGCCTGCAGGCTGAATCGCGACGCAGCCTGCGTTCCGGCCAGCCGCTGTCGCTGCTGATGATCGACATCGACCACTTCAAGGCCTACAACGACAGCCATGGCCATGTCGAGGGCGACGTCTGCCTGCGCCGCGTGGCCCAGGGGCTGAAGGCCGCGCTGCAGCGCGGCTCCGACCTGCTGGCCCGCTACGGCGGCGAGGAGTTCGCCGTGCTGCTGCCCGGCACCGATGCGGGCTCCGCACTGCGCATGGCCGAGCGGCTGCGGGAGCGGGTGCAGCAACTGGCCCCCGGGTTGCGCCGGTCGGACGAGGGGCGCATGGTCAGCGTCAGCATCGGTGTGGCCACGTGGTCGCCGGGCAGCATGCCCCAGGCGCTGGACGAGCAGACCGGCGGCCTGCTGCGCCGTGCCGACGAGGCCCTGTACGCCGCCAAGGCGGGCGGGCGCGACCGGGTCATGCAAGCCGCCGGCACCGCCGTACTGCCGCAGGCGACCTGAGCCGGCGCAAAAGGCTGGCAAAATCCGCGGCGGGCTGCAAGGCGGCCCCGCGACCCGCCGCATCCGGCGGGTTTGTCTTTTGTGAGGCCCCGCATCCCCGGGGTCGTGACCTGGGGCATCCCCGAAGTTCGACCGAGCGGTCGGCCGGGACAATCCCGGGCTTTTGCTGCAACCCCCGGCAAGGCCACAAGCCACGCCCGAGACCATGGCCATTCAACACCTGACCGACGAGCAGATCTCCACCTGGACCCGCGCCCAAAAGGACGAGTGGTGGTTCAAGAACGTCTTCCGCGGAGACATGGCGCAGCTGACGCTGCGCTCCGGCTTCACCGGCTTCCTGCTGGGCGGCATCCTGTCCGCCACGGGCCTCTACATCGGCGCCAAGACCGGCATCGCCATCGGCGTGGGCCTGACCTCGGTGATCCTGGCCTTCGCGCTGTTCCGCGCGCTGCATGCCAGCGGCTTCGCGCAGGACTACACCATCCTCGAAAACAACTGCACGCAGTCCATCGCGACCGCGGCGGGCTATGTCATCACGCCGCTGTTCTCCAGCCTTGCGGCCTACATGCTGGTCACCGGCGTCATCCCGAGCTGGTGGCAGCTGATGATCTGGATCTTCGTCGTCTCCATGATCGGCGTGCTGCTGGCCTTCCCGCTCAAGCGCCGCTTCATCAATGAAGACCAGGCTCCCTTCCCCGAGGGCCGGGCCTGCGGCGTGGTGCTGGATTCGCTGTACCACGGCGCCGGCGGCGAGGGCGTGTTCAAGGCCAAGCTGCTGGGCGTCGTGGCCGGCTTCACGGCGCTCTACCAGGCCACCGTCAGCGACGGCTGGATGAAGCTGGTGCAGTTCAAGATCCTGATGCTGGACAAATGGGCCGGCATGACCGCGCCCTGGCATCTGCACGAGCGCCTGGACCAGTACTACTACACCTGGGCCGCCAAGGCCGGTGGCGCCATCCCGACGCTGCTGGGCACCGACATCCGCCAGCTGGGCCTGCGCGTGACGCTGGATGCCGCGATGATCGGCGTCGGCGGCCTGATGGGCATTGCGGTGGCGACCAGCTGCTTCCTGGGCTCCTTCATCAACTTCGTCGTGCTGGCGCCGCTGATGATCCAGGCCGGCGACATCGCGCCGCGCCTGGCGGCCGACGGCTCGGTGATCCCGCTGAACCGTGCCGAGATCGTCAACCAGTGGTCGCTGTGGTGGGGCGTGACCATGATGGTCGTGGGTGCCATGGTCAGCCTGCTGGCCAAGCCCGAGATCTTCAAGGGCATGTTCAAGCGCAAGACCGCCGCGGCCGGCAACGGCGGCACCGACCTGCTGAAGGACATCGAAGTGCCGCTGTGGATCAGCTACATCGGTGTGCCGGTGTTCAGCCTGCTGGGCAGCTATGTCACGCACGTGTTCTTCAACGTGCCGTTCTGGCTGGCGCTGATCTCGCTGCCGCTGATCTTCGTGCTGACCATCATCTGCACCAACTCCATGGCGCTGACCTCGTGGACGCCTACCGGCGCGCTGTCCAAGATCACGCAGTTCACGATGGGCGCGCTGGACCGCAGCAACCCCGGCTCCAACCTGCTGCCGGCCGGCATGACCAGCGAGATCGCGTCCAACGCGGCCAACCTGCTGTCCGACATCAAGCCCGGCTACATGCTGGGCGGCAAGCCGCGCCACCAGGCCATCGGCCACATCATCGGCAACCTGGCCGGCGTGCTGTTCTGCGTGCCGCTGTTCTTCCTGCTGTTCCTGCCGGCCGACGCCAGCGGCGTGCGCAGCATCGGCACGCTGGTGTCCGACCAGTTCGCCATGCCCGCTGCGCTGCAGTGGAAGGGCGTGGCCGACATCATCGCCAAGGGCATCTCGGGCCTGCCGACCTCTGCGCTGATCTCCATGGCCGTGGCCGCCGTGGCGGCGGTGGCGATGGAAGTGGCGCGCATCAAGACCAAGGGCCGCTTCTCGCTGTCCGCCGTGGCCACCGGCCTGGGCGTGGTGCTGCCGCCCGAGGCGGTGCTGGCCATGTTCGTCGGCGCGCTGCTGTTCTTCTTCATGGGCCGCAAGCACAAGACGCCCGGCACCGCCGGCCACCGCGTCTGGGTGGACGGCATGGAGCCCATCTGCGCCGGCCTGATCTCTGGTGCCGCGCTGATGGGCATCGGCAACGCGATCATCAACGTGTTGATCTGATAATCGCGCGTTCCGTCTGCCCGTAGCTCAACTGGATAGAGCAGCTGCCTTCTAAGCAGCAGGTCGGGGGTTCGAGTCCCTCCGGGCAGGCCACATCAGAATCTCACGACGGCTCATGGCCTCTCAGGCGCCCAGGTCCATCAACGGCCTGGGCGCCTCTCCTTTCAGGACCGCTCACCGTGTGGCACTGAGCCGCAGCATCCGGCCGGGCCAGGAAGCGCATACTGTCGCTCCACCCCGGGAGTGCCCCATGAATACCGTGACGACCTGCTATGAGGGATGCGTCTTGATGCAGCGTACCTCGGGGGGCGGCCCGTACTTCGGGCACTACCGTTTCGTGCGGGATGGGCGGGATGCCGAAGCCGTTGCTTGGATCGACCTGACCAAGTCGTGGTCCACCGAGCAGCTGGCTTGCGACGACGCCGTCAGGGCGGCGCACTTTGCCATCGACGCGCAGAACTACGGCAATGCCGTGGGGCGCTCGGTCGAGGCTGCTGCGCAGGTGATGATGCTGGACTCCAAGGCGCCGGGCTGGCCGGAGGCGGTGAAGGCGCAGTTCCTCGCCGCGAACGAGCGCGATGGCCTGGAGGCCAGGTTGATCGGCGCGAAGGAGCGCCATTGGCCGGAGATCCAGCGGCACACCGACCGGTCCGAGCCGATTCGCTGGCGTTGACATCGCACCGGGAGGCCCCCAGCCGCGCTGCGGCGAGATGACTATCCCAGCCGCGCCAGCATCGTGGCCTCGTCTGCGGCGTCCCAGGCCAGCGGGTAGAGGTTGCGGGCCGCGGCCAGCAGCTCGGGCTGGCCGCCCCAGCGCGCGATCTGCTCGCGCACGCTGGCGAAGTCCAGGCTCATCAGCACGGCCGGCGCGTCCACGCGCGGGTTGTGGCGGGCTCCGGTGACCGGCATCAGGCCCAGGCAGCGCCGGTAGAAGGGCAGGTGGCGCGGGTTCACCTCGATGACCAGCCGGTCGACGCCGGCGCGGCGGTGGGCGTGCAAATAGCCCAGGTGGAAGAGCTGCGCGAGCACGCGCCTGGGCTCGTGGGCATGCCGGTCCGCGGCCAGGCCGCCGAACTCGCACAGCGTGAAGCCCAGCGAGCGCCAGTCGTCCAGTTCCTGGCCGAACAGCAGGTCGGCATGCAGGCCGCCGGGGTCGTCGAAGCGCACGGACAGCGTGCCCACGATGCGCGCGCCGTCGCGCGCCGTGCAGACGATGTCGCCCTGCTGGCTGCGGCTGCTGTAGCGCTCGCGCGTGACCCGCAGGCCGCGGTCGCCATAGCGGCGCTCGACCAGGTCCAGGGCCTCGCCGTCCAGCGCGCCGAAGCCGCTGTCCAGCTCCAGCGGTTCGGGGGCCGAGGCCTTGGGCGACGCACGGC
>CAMLKW010000274.1 GCA_946480605.1 uncultured Roseateles sp.
CGAGACCACCTCGGACACGACCTCGCCGCCGCGTCGCGCCACCGCGGTGGCGGAGCTGACCAGCTGGTTGGCCGTGGTGGCGGAGTCGGCGGTGTTGCGCACCGTGCTGGTCAGCTCCTCCATGCTGGAGGCGGTTTGTTGCAGGTTGCTGGCCGTCTGCTCGGTGCGGCTGGACAAGTCGGTATTGCCGGTCGCGATCTCCGAGGAGGCGGTGGCGATGCTGTCGGTGGCGCTGCGCACGTTGCTGACCATGCGGGCCAGCGACGCGTTCATCTGCCCGAGCGCGTTCAGCAACTCGCCGAACTCGTCGTTGCGGTCGGCGCTCATGCTCCGGGTTAGGTCGCCGTCGGCGATGGCCTTGGCGAAATCGACCGCTGACTGCAGCGGCTGGCGGATGGCGCGTACCAGGGCGGACGCCACGAACATGCCCAGGCCTATCACCACCAGGGCGCCCAGCGAGCTCCACAGGATCAACCCCTTCTGGGCGTCGGCGGCGCTGGCCTGGGCCCGTTCGTTCTTGTCCTTCTGCAGTTTGACGAACTCGTCGATGGCGCCCAGGTAGGCCGCCACCGAGGGCACGTATTCCTTCTGGATCACCTCACGGGCGCCGGCCTGGTCGCCGGCCGCGCCAAGCTCCCGCGCCTTCTTGCTGGCGGCCAGCAGCACGCCGCCGTTGGCCATGATCTTCTTCAGCTGGGCCTGGTCGGTGTCCGTCTTGGCGAGTTCCGTGATCTGCTCGCGCAGCTTGACCACCCGCGCCGTGTCGTTGGCCAGGTTGTCCTTGAACAGCTCGCCGACGCTGGGGTCGCTGCTGACCGCCGCCGCCATGCTGCGCGTCACGGCCGTCTCGGTCATGCCCTTCCAGACGGCCGACTTCTCGATCAGGTCATGGCTCGCGTCGACCGCTGCCATGGCCTCGGAGTAGACGCTGTTGCCGCGCTTGAGCGTGATGCCGGCGATGAGCAGCATGGCCGTCATCAGCAGCAGGATGGCGCCCCAGAGCTTGCTTGATACGCGCAGGTTGTTCAGGTTCATTTGTCTCTTCTCCGTCAGCCGGCATCGGACAACACGCCCGTGACTGACTCAGCAGCATTGACGCAAACGCGAAGCCGGCGTCTCGCGCGCGCTTCGCATCACCCTGTTCTCACGGCCACCGAGGGCCTGGCCCCGTGGCACTGCGCGAGGCAGCACAGCGACTGTCGCATGCTCTGTCCGCGCCCGGCGGCGGCCCGTTGCCGGCGCACGCCACCTTTTTGCGCAGCATTTCGCGCTTGGCAGGCCTGCGCCCGGCGGCGAGCGGTGAGATACGCTTCGCCCCTGCCACCCACGCCGCTCGGCCACAAGCCGGCGGCGTCATCACATCCAGAGCCCAATCCCCAGGCCCCATGACGACCACTGCCCTCCCCGACGCGGCCCCCACGGCCGCGCGCCCCGCGGCCAAGATGCCGCCGCAGATCCCCTACATCATCGGCAACGAAGGATGCGAGCGCTTCAGCTTCTACGGCATGCGCAACATCCTGACGGTCTTCATGATGACCAGCCTGCTGCTGGCCATTCCCGAGGAGCACCGCCGCGCCGAGGCCAAGGAGGTGTTCCACACCTTCGTCATCGGCGTGTACTTCTTCCCGCTGCTGGGCGGCTGGCTGGCCGACCGCTTCTTCGGCAAGTACCCGACCATCTTCTGGCTGAGCCTCGTCTACTGTGCGGGCCACGCCTGCCTGGCCGTCTTCGAGGACAACATCAAGGGCTTCTACTTCGGCCTGTTCCTGATCTCGCTGGGCTCGGGCGGCATCAAGCCGCTGGTGACCAGCTTCGTCGGCGACCAGTTCGACAAGAGCAACCGCTCGCTGGCGCAGAAGGTCTACGACGCCTTCTACTGGATCATCAACTTCGGCAGCTTCTTCGCGTCGCTGCTGATGCCGGTCATCCTGAAGAACTACGGCGCCAGCGTGGCCTTCGGCCTGCCCGGCATCCTGATGGGCCTGGCCACGCTGATTCTGTGGAGCGGCCGCAAGAAGTACGTGCACCAGCCGCCGCGCGGCGCCAACCCGCACAGCTTCATGTGGGTGGTGTGGACGGCGCTGAAGGCCGGCGGCTTGGGGCTGGCGATCGCGGCCCTGGGCCTGCTGCTGGCAGCCGTCAGCCTGAGCCAGATGGGCAGCCTGGGCTTCGTGGCTTCCGTGTGCCTGGCGCTGGTGCTGGTGATGGGCTTCGGCGGCGTGGGCGCCTCGCTGCAACTGGACCGCGCGCGCGGCCATCACCCGGACGAGGCCGTGGACGGCGTGCGCGCGGTGCTGCGCGTGCTGGTGCTGTTCGCGCTGGTCACGCCGTTCTGGTCGCTGTTCGACCAGAAGGCCTCCACCTGGGTGCTGCAGGCCGACCAGATGGCCAAGCCCGAGTGGTTCCAGTCGTCCATGATGCAGGCGCTGAACCCGCTGCTGGTGATGATCCTCATCCCCTTCAACAACCTGGTGCTCTATCCGCTGCTGGAGCGCTCGGGCCTGCGCGTGACGCCGCTGCGCCGCATGGGCGCGGGCATCGCGCTGGCGGGCTTCGCGTGGATTGCGGCGGGCATGCTGCAGCTGTGGCTGGACGCGGGCGACCCGGTCAGCATCGTCTGGCAGGTGCTGCCCTATGCGCTGCTGACGCTGGGCGAGGTGCTGGTGTCGGCCACCGGCCTGGAGTTCGCCTACAGCCAGGCGCCGCAGTCCATGAAGGGCACCATCATGGCCTTCTGGAGCCTGTCGGTGACGGTGGGCAACCTCTGGGTGCTGCTGTCCAACGTCAGCATCAAGAGCCCCGGTGCGCTGGCGGCCATCAAGTCCAGCGGGGTCAGCGAGACGGCCTGCCTGATGTTCTTCTTCGCCGGCTTCGCGCTGCTGGCGGCGCTGCTGTTCGCGCTGGTTGCGCGGCGCTATCCGATGCTGAACAACTACCGCGACTGACGACGCGGGGTCGTCAGACCTTCATCTCCAGGCGCAGGCTCCACACGGTGTAGGTGCGCCCCCAGTTCTGCGTGGCGACCGTCTTCTCGGGCGCCACCGTGTAGCTGTCGTTGAGGTAGTCCTGCGGCGCCAGGTTGGTGGCCGACAGGCGCAGCGCGGTGTTGGTGTCGAAATTCCAGCTCGCGTAGCCGTCCAGCACCTGCTTCTTGGACGAACGCGTGGCCGCCTCGCGGGTGGACTGCAGCGTGGTCACCGGCGTGTAGTTCAGGCTGGCGCCCAGGCCCAGCGGCAGGCTCTTGAGCCGGTAATCGCCGCCCAGGTTGGCCGTGAAGCGGGGCTGCTGGGCCAGGCGGTTGTGCGGGCCGGGAATGCCGTCCACCGTGGACTTGTAGAGGCTGAGGTTGCTGCGCACGTTGATGGGCAGCGCGCCGTCCAGGAACTGGTCCAGCCTGAACTTGGCCTCCAGCTCCAGACCGCGGCTCAGCGCCGTGCCGATGTTGCGCGGCCGCGAAACCCAGCGCGGCGCGTCCGACCAGCCGACGTCCGGCTCCAGCTCGGTGAAGCGCCGCACGAGGTTGCTGATGCGGCGCACGAACAGGTTGGCACTCAACACGCCGCCCTTGCTGAGGTATTGCTCGTAGGCCAGGTCCAGGCCCGTGGCCAGCTCGGGCTGCAGGTTGGGGTTGCCGGCGTAGTCCGAGTAGATGAACTCATTCGTCGCCTGGCAGCGCTGGCCGGTCGGGCAGGGATAGAGCGAGTTCACATAGGGCCGGGCGATCACATCGTTCAGCTCGGGCGAGCGGTAGCTGCGCGTGAGACTCAGGCGGATCTGGTCGCGGCTCTTCTTCGGGTCGTCGCTGAACTTGTAGAGCGCATGGAACAGCGGCGTCAGCACGCGCGAGGTGTTGCTGACGACGTAGTTCTTGGCCGTGCTCTCGGTCGTGATGGCTTCCCAGCGCAGGCCGGCGTAGAAGGACCACTGCTTGCCGACGTTCCAGTCGTCCTGCGCGTAGACGGCGATGCGGCGGCTGCCGGCGTCGAGCTGGTCGCCGAAGTCCAGCAGGTAGTCGCAGGAGACGCCGTCCTCCACGCAACTGCTCTGCTGCCGCATGCGCCGGCCCTCGGCCTCGAAGCCGGTCACAAGGCTGTGCTCGTCCATCAACGGCTGCGAGAACTTGCTGCGCAGGCTCCAGTTGCCGTTGCGGGTGTCACCGCCATGCTGGCGCGAACGCATACGCTGCGCGCCGATGAACTCCAGGTTCTCGGTGCTGTACTCGCTGCGGAAGCGGCCCAGCATCGCGCTGGATTCCAGCTTGCCTTCCTTGCCGATGCCGGTATGCCACTGGCCACTCAGGCCGCCACCGGCATAGCTGTTCCGAGAGCTGAACTCGGAGCGGTCGAAACGCGCCAGCGGGTCGCCCGGCAGCGGCGCCGGCGTGACGCTGCGCTCGAAGCCGCCCTCGCCACTGCCACGGCCAGCGCTCAGGAAAGGCGCGACCGCCAGCAGCTCGCGGTTGGACGGCTTCCATTGCAGCCGGCCGTTCAGGTTCAGCGAGCGGTTGCTGTTCTCGTTGCCGTTGTGGCTCTCGATGACACTGTCCCGGCCGTTGCGCAGGTCACGGATCTCGCTGCGGCCGCGGCCCTCATTGCTGAAGTCAGACTGCTGGGCGTTGACCGTGATGTTGTAGGTCGTCTGGCCCTTGTCGTCGAGCTTGTCGTTGCGGCTCCAGTTGAAGCTGGGCCGCAGGTTGCCGTTCTCGGTGGACAGGCCCAGGCGCAGCTCGTTGACGAGCCGGGGCGGCGCTTGGCGCAGCACGATGTTGATGGTGCCGGCAATGGCTCGCGCGCCGAACTCGGCGGTCGGCGCGCGCATCACCTCGATGCGCTCGACCTGCTCGGGCGGCAGCGTCTCCAGCGACATCCCAGGCGGCATGCGGTCGCCGTTGACGAGGATCTGCGTGTAGCCGCCGGCCAGGCCGCGCATGCGGATGTCGCCGCCGCGGCCGGCCACGCCGCCGGTGGTCACGCCGGGCAGGCGCTTCATCAGCTCGCTGACCGAGCTGTCGCCGTAGCGCAGCAGTTCCTCGCGGCCGATGACCATCTTGGCCGCCGTGGACGCGCGCCGCGCCTCGTCGTCGCTGGACGTGCCGGACACGTCCACGCGGTCGAGCTTCTGGGTCTTGGCGCCGGCCTTCTCGTCCGACCTGGCCGGCGGCTTCTCGTCGGCCTTCTTGGCGGGCGGCTGCTGATCCTGGGCCAGCGCCGGCGCGACGATCGCCGCAGAGGCAAGGCAGATGGCGGTCAGGGC
>CAMLKW010000275.1 GCA_946480605.1 uncultured Roseateles sp.
CTGGCCGTCGAAGGCGGCCACCGAGGCCGTGTTGACGATCACGCCGCGCTCGCCGTCCGCCAAGCCGTCCAGCGTGGCCGCGCGGGCGGCGAACAGCCGCACCATGTTGTAGGTGCCCACCAGGTTGATGCGCAGCGTGCGCTCGAAGTCTTCCAGCGGCGCCGGGCTTCCGTCGCGCTGGATGACGCGCTTGGCGCCGCCGACACCGGCGATGTTCATCAGCAAGCGCGCCGGGCCGTGGGCGGCGGCGGCGGCGTCCAGCGCGACGGCGGCGGAGGTTGTGTCGGCGATGTCGCAGCGAAGGGCCAGCGCATTGGCGCCCAGGTCGTCGGCGACGCGCCGTGCGGCGGCCTCGTTGATGTCCAGCAGCGCGACGCGGGCGCCGGCCGCGACCAGGGTGCGCGCAACAGCCTCGCCCAGGCCGGAGCCGGCGCCGGTCACGAGGGCGGCTTGTCCGTGGATGTTCATGGGGTGTCTCCTGTGGGTGTGTTCGTGTTCAGGCCCTGGCCAGCGCGGCGGTCAGGCCGCCCCAGTGGGGCTGGAAAAGCGCGGCGTCCATCAGCTTCAAGTCGCGGATCAGCGGGCGGAAGCCCATGTGGGCCAGCACGTCGCGCTCCAGGTCAACGCCGGGTGCGATCTCGGTCAGCTCCAGCCCGTCGGGTTGCAGCACGAAGACGGCGCGCTCGGTGATGAAGCTGACCTGCTGGCGGCGCTGGGCGGCGTCGCTGCCGTTGAAGGTGATCTGCTCGACCTGCTCGACGAACTTGCGCGAGCGGCCTTCCCTGACGATGGTGAGGCGGCCGTCACCCACCGCCAGCTCCAGGCCGCCGGCGGTGAAGCTGCCGCAGAACACCAGGCGCGGCGTGCTGGCGGTGATGTTGATGAAGCCACCGCAGCCGACCGGTCGGCCGTTGAACTTGCTGACGTTGACGTTGCCGGCGGCGTCGGTCTGGGCCAGGCCCAGGAAGCTGCAGTCCAGGCCCCCGCCGTCGTAGAAGTCGAACTGCGAGGCCTGCTCGATGATGGACTCGGCGTTGTAGGCCATGCCGAAGTCGCCGCCATAGGCCGGCACGCCACCGTTGACGCCGCACTCCACGCTCAGGCTCAGCAGCTGGGCCACGCCCTCCTCGGCGGCCACGGCCGGGATGCCCGCCGGGATGCCGATGCCCAGGTTGGTGATGGCCCCCGGGCGCAGCTCCATCGCCGCGCGGCGGGCGATGACCTTGCGCTCGTCCAGCGGCAGTGCCGGCACTGCATTCATCGGCACGCGCACGTCGCCGGACAGCGCCGGGTTGAACTGCGTCGTGATGGTCTGCTTGTGGTTGCGCGGCTCGGCGACGACCACGTAGTCCACCAGGAAGCCCGGCACCTTGACCGACTTGGGATGCAGGCTGCCGGCCTGCACCACGGCCTCGACCTGGGCGATGACGATGCCGCCGCAGGCGCGCGCGGCCTGGGCGATGGACAGCTGCTCCAGCAGCAGGCCCTCGCGGTCCAGGCTGAGATTGCCATGCTCATCGGCATAGGTGGCGCGGATCAGCGCCACGTCGATGTGCGGGCAGGGGTAGTGCAGCCACTCCTGGCCGTCCAACTCCACCAGGCGCACCAGGTCCTCGCTGCAGGCCGCGTTGAGCTTGCCGCCCTCGATGCGCGGGTCGACGAAGGTGCCCAGACCGACGCGCGTCAGCAGGCCCGGCGAGCGGCTGGCGATGTGGCGCGTCAGGTGCGACAGCGAGCCCTGCGGGAAGTTGTAGGCCTCCACCTCGCCGGCATGTACGCGCGCCATCATCTGCGCGCCGGTCTGCCCGAAGTGCCCGGCCACCACGCGCCGCACCATGCCCGGGTGGGCCAGGTGGGCCATGCCGCCGTCGGCCGCGTTGCCGATGGCGCCGCAGGCCCAGGTGGTGAGCTGGTTGGGGTGGCCGGTGGCCAGGAAGTGGCGCTCCAGGCCTTGCAGCACTTCCTCGGCCAGGCCCATCATGGCCAGGCCGCCCAGGAAGACGGTCGCGTTGTCGCGGATCAGGGGGCCGACGGCGTCGGCGGTGATGACTTTCATGGGGTCAGGCCTTGTTGCAGAAGTTCGGGTTCTCGATCAGCAGGGCCATGCCCTGGCCGCCGCCCACGCAGGCGCTGACGATGGCGTAGCGCTCGCCGCGGCGTTGCAGCTCCAGCGCGGCGGTCAGCGTCAGCCGCAGGCCGGTGGCGGCGAGCGGGTGGCCCAGCGCGATGGAGCCGCCGTTGACGTTCAGGCGGCTCTCGTCCAATTCCAGCGCCTTCGCGCAGGCCAGCACCTGGGCGCCCTGAGCCTCGTTGATCTCGACCAGTGCGATGTCGGACAGTGACAGGCCGGTGGCCCTGAGCAACTGCTGGATGGCGGGCACGGGGCCTATGCCCATGATCTCGGGCGGCACGCCCACCGCCGCCGCACCGGCCAGCCGGGCCAGCGGTGCGCGATCGCTCTGGCGCATGACGCTGCCTTTGCCGACGACCATGGCCGCCGCGCCGTCCACCAGCGCGGCGGAGTTGCCGGCCGTCTGCACGCCGCCGTCGTACACGCTGCGCAGGCCGGCGAGCACTTCGGCCGGCGAGGGCTTGGGATGCGTGTCCTGCGCCACGGCCTGCACCTTGCGGGGCAGGCGGATGCCGCGCGCGTGATAGCCCTCGCGCTCGAACTGCTGGGTGGTCACCGGGGCGATCTCCTCGGCCAGCCAGTCTTGGGCCTGGGCGTGCAGCGCGCGGTCGAACGAGCGCGCCGCGTAGGCGTCCACGGCCTCGCGCTGGATGCCGTGCTGGCGGGCGAGGTTCTCGGCCGTCTGGATCATCGAGACGCGCGCGGCGGGGTCGTCCAGCGCCTCCCACAAAAAGTCCTTGAACTCCACCGGCGCGCCGAGCCTGAAGCCGCTGCGGTGCGTGTAAGCGCAGATGGGGTTGCGGCTCATGGACTCGGTGCCCACGGCCAGCACCGCCTCGGCATAGCCCAGCGCGATCTGGTCGGCCGCCTGGCGCAGCACCTCGAAGCCGCTGCCGCAGATGCGCTGCACGCCGATGGCCGGCGCGGCGAGGTCCAGGCCGGCATACAGGCCGACGTGGCGCGGCAGCACATAGGCATCAAAGTCGGCGTGAGCCATCGAGGCCACGACGCAGGCGCCGATGGTCGTCGGCGCCAGCCCGCTGCGCTCGATGGCGGCACGGGCTGCGTGGATGCCGAGGTCGGTCGGCGAGACTGAGGCCAGCGCGCCGCAGTAGTCGACCCAGGGGGTGCGGGCCCCGGCAAGCAGCCAGGTGTCGTGCAGCGGGCGGGAGAAGTCCGGCATGGGCGTGGTCAGGTGATTTGTTGATCGTGGCTATGCATTAGCATGGCTAACTGTAATAAGGTTGATACTGTCGCGCAAGTCGGATTTCCGACCGATGCGAGTTGCGGCTGCTCGCCACCGTGAGCGCCGCTCGTCTCAGGAGAATGAATGCCCCGAACCGCACCCTCCCCAGCGCCCGCTGCGCCTTCCGCGCGGGCCAAAGGCCGCCGGCCGCGTGTCGATGCCGGCGATGTCTTCGACTTTCAGAGCAACGCGCTGGGCTACCAGCTGCGGCTGGCGCAGCTGCGCGCCTTCGACCTGTTCTTCGAGATGCTGGCGCCGCTGGACCTGTCGCCCGCCCGCGTCACGGCGCTGTCGCTGATCGCGATGAGCCCGGGCACCAACCAGGCCGCGCTCGCCAAGGCGCTGAACGTGGCGGGACCGAGCGCGCTGAAGCTGGTGGACGGGCTGGAGTCGGCCGGCTGGATACGGCGCATGGAGGTGGAGGGCGACCGGCGCCGCTACTCGCTGCAGCTGACCGAGCAGGGCCAGGCGCGGCTGGAGCAGCTGCGCGAGAAGCTCACCGAGTACGAGGCCCGGCTGACCGCCGGCCTCAGCGCCGCCGAACGGCTGCAGTTGATGGACCTGCTGGGCCGGCTGGCGCGCTGATCGCTCACGCGTCTTCCAGGATCAGGTGGCCGACGGCGGTGTTGGACGCCGGCACGTGATAGAAGCGCTGCGCCACCTGCGGCGCGGGGCCGCCGGCCATGTCGGCCATCGCGCCGCGCGCGATCAACCACATGACCAGCTCGATGCCCTCGCTGCCGGCCTCGCGCACGTAGTCCAGGCTGGGCAGTTGGGCGAGCTCGGCCGGCTCGCTGATCAGGCGGTCGAGGAAGCGGTTGTCCCACTCGCGGTTGATGAGCCCGGCGCGCGGCCCCTGAAGCTGGTGGCTCATGCCGCCCGTGCCCCAGATCTGCACCTTGAGGTCGGGGCCGAAGGACCCGACCGCACGGCGGATGGCCTGGCCCAGCTGGAAGCAGCGCCGGCCCGAGGGCACCGGGTACTGCACCACGTTGACGGCGAAGGGGATGACCTTGACCGGCCAGGCGTCGCGCTCGGGATGGCGCTCGCCGAACATCAGCGACAGCGGCACGGTCAGGCCGTGGTCCACCGGCATCTGGTTGACGATGGTGAGGTCGAAGTCGTCCTGGATGACCGACTGCGCGACATGCCAGGCCAGCTCGGGGTGGCCCAGCACCCTGGGCACCGGGCGCGGGCCGAAGCCCTCGTCGGCGATCGCGTACTCGGCGCCGGTGCCGATGGCGAAGGTCGGGATCAGATCCATGCTGAATGCGGTGGCATGGTCGTTGTAGACCAGCAAGACCACGTCGGGCCTTTGCTCGGCGATCCACTGCTTGCCGAACTCATAGCCCTTGAAGACGGGCTGCCAATAGGGCTCGTGGGTCTTGCCCAGGTCCAGCGCAGCGCCGATGGCGGGCACGTGGGAGGTGTAGACGGAGGCGGTGATCCTGGCCATGGTCAATCCTTCTTGCGGCCGGCCGCGCCCTGGGGCTGGCGATGCGGCTGGGCATCGCCGTCCTCGCCGAGGCGGCGGTTGCCCTCGGGCGAGCGGCCGCCGGCGATCATCATGTCGCGGTACTCCTGCTCGGTCATGCCGGTCATGCTGCCGGCCATCTGCTGGAAGCTCTTGCCGTCGGTCGATCCGATCTTGGCCAGGAAGTAGATGTTGCCGCCCAGGCGTATGCACTCGTTGAGGTCGCGCGCCCGCACGGCGGCCTTCTGCGCCTCGGTCATCGGCCATTCGTCCAGGTAGGCGCGCTCGTCCGCCTTGAAGCGGGCGCGGTTCTCCGCCTTCATCAGCGACATGCAGAACTGGTTGAGCCA
>CAMLKW010000276.1 GCA_946480605.1 uncultured Roseateles sp.
GCATCGCCATCTGCTCCACCGCGCAGGGCGACCCGGTCTGCAAGGGCTGCGGCCGGACCTTCGACGAGGTGCAGCACTGGCCCGCGCTCGACCCCTTCGAAAAGCGCGAGGTCTGGCACCGGATCACGCTGGAAGCCACGGCCTGGCGCTTCAACCGCTACGCGGAGCGCGCCGCGCGATGACTGCCGGCAGCCGCATCCGCTTTGCCGACAGCGTCGGCCGCCTCATCCCGCAGGCCTGGCCCGTGCTGGTGGGCCAGCTCGCCGTGATGATGTTCAGCACGGTGGACACGCTGATGATGGGCCGCGTGGGCCCGCAGGACCTGGCCGCGCTGGCGGTGGGCTCGGCGGTCTACGTGTCCATCTTCGTGGGCCTGATGGGCGTGGTGCTGGCCGTTGGGCCTATCGCGGGCCGGCAGTTCGGCGCCGACGACCTGCCGGGCGCGGGCCGCAGCTTCGTGCAGGCGCAGTGGCTGGCCGTGCTGCTGTGCGTACCGGGCTGCCTGATGCTGTGGTTCCCCGACCCCTTCATCTGGCTGGCACAGCTGGACGCCACGCAGGCAGACAAGGTCCGTGCCTACACCCGCCCCGAGGCCTTCGCGCTGCCGGCCGCGCTGCTGTTCACGGCCTTCCGCGGCTTCTCGACGGCGGTCAGCCGGCCCAAGGCCGTCATGGCCATGCAGCTGACGGGCCTGGTCGCCAAGGTGCCGCTGAATGCACTGCTGGTGTTCGGCTGGGGCCCCATCCCGGCCATGGGCGTGGCCGGCTGCGGCTGGGCCACCGCCATCGCAATGATCGGCCAGGCCGTCGTCGCACTGGTGCTGCTGCGGCGCGACGGCTTCTACCGCCCCTTCCGCATCGCGCCCCTGTGGCAGACGCGACCGGACGGGCGCGATCTGCTGGGCCTGGTGCGCCTGGGCCTGCCCATGGGTGGCTCCATCCTGGTGGAGGTGACCGGCTTCACCTTCATGGCCTTTTTCATCGCCCGGCTGGGCGCCACGCCGGTGGCCGGCCATCAGATCGCGGTCAACCTAGTCGCCATGATGTTCATGACCGCTCTGGCGCTGGCCACGGCCGCCGGCACGCTGGTGGCCCAGCACCTCGGCGCGGGTGACAAGGGCGCGGCGCGCACCGTCGGCCGCCACGCGATGACGCTGGCCGTGCTGGTGGCCGCCGGGCTGGGCGCCATCGTCGCGCTGGCCCGCGAGCCCATCGTGGCGCTGTACACGTCCAACCCCGAGGCCGCCGCCGCGGCGCTGCCGCTGCTGGTGTGGGTGTGGTTCTTCCACCTCGGCGACGCGCTGCAGACCGTGGCGGCCTACGTGCTGCGCGCCTACCAGGTGGCCACGCTGCCCATGGTCATCTACGTCGTCGCGCTGTGGGGCCTGGGCATAGGCGGCGGCTACTTCCTGGCCTTTGGCCAGGGCGGCGCCGGCGCGGTGGGGTTCTGGCAGGCGGCAACGGCCGGCCTGCTGGCCGCGGCGCTGCTGCTCAGCCTGCTGCTGAAGCGGGTGTTTGACGAGAACCGCTGATCAGCCGCGGGCCGCGGGCAGGAACAGCACGAAGCGGCTGCCACCGCCGTCGCGCGCCAGGCAGCGCACGCTGCCACCGTGGCGCTCGGCGATCTGCTTGACCAGACTCAGCCCCAGGCCCACCCCCCCCACCATCTCGGCATGACCGGGCAGGCGGTAGAAGGGCTCGAAGATGCGTTCGCGCAGCTCGGCCGGCACGCCGGGGCCGCGGTCCGCGACGACCAGCTCGTAGCCGCCCGCCACCGGCCGCAGGCCCAGCGTCACCTCGGGGCCGCCGTAGCGCCGCGCGTTCTCCAGCAGGTTGCGCAGCGCGCGGCGCAGCAAGCGCTCCTGGCCGTCCACGCGTGCCGCATCTGTCTCGGGCTCGAAGACCACGTCGACGCGCGCAGCCTCCTCGGCCCCCAGCGCCAGCAGCTCCACCACCTCGGTGTCGCCCACGCCGCTGCCGGCCTCCAGGCGGCTGGCCAGCAGCACCTCTTCCACCAGCGCGTCCAGCTCGGCGATGTTGACGTCGATCTCGCGCGCCAGGCGCTCACGCTGCGGCGGCGAGGCCTCGTCCAGCATGGCGAACGCCATCTTCAGCCGTGCCAGTGGTGAGCGCAGTTCATGGCTGGCGTTGGCCAGCAGCGTCTGGTGCGAGCGCAGCAGCGTCTCGATGCGGCCTGCGGCTTGGTTGAAGCTGGCCGCCAGCGCCGCGACCTCGTCGCGGCCGCCGTCGTCCACGCGCAGATGGAGCTGGCCCGCGCCGAAGCGCTCCACGCCGCGCTTGAGCGCCTCCAGGCGCCGCGTCAGCCGGCGCACGACCGGATAGGCCCCCACCGCGACGCCCACGAACAGCAGCACCAGCACGATGGCCAGCGTTGAAACCTGCGGCGCCCCCGGTGCGCCGGCCCGCACGGTCCACGGCCCGCTCCACAGGCCCTCGTCGGCACGCGCGGGGCGCGGAGCTGCAACAGGCTGCCCCTGGCCGCCCGGCCCCTGGGGGGCGCTGGCGCCGGGCGGGCCCGCCGGGGGTCGGATGGTGCGGACCAGGTCGAGGTTGCGGCCGTCGCCCAGGCTGGCGCGCACGACGACGGCGCCGGGATCGTCAACGCGGCGCAGGAAGGAGGCCGTCGCGGCGACGCGGCCTTCGCCGTCCTCCAGCGCCAGCGGCATGCGCAGCCGCCCGGCCCACTCCTTGAACTGCTCGGCCTGCTGCTGGCGCGAGGCGCTGGCCGGCGGCAACGCCAGCCGCAGCAGGTCGGCGATCGCGTTCAGGCGCTCATTGGCCGCGATCTCGACGTTGCCGCGCTCCTGCTCGATGTGGCGCTGGAACAGCCAGGCCGAACCAAAGGCGAACGCCAGCAGCAGCGCCACCAGCGTCAGGTAGATGCGAACGTAGAGGGACTTCAAATCAGGCGCTGTCCGAGTCGGCGTCCTGCTTGCGCGCAAAGACGTAGCCCGCGCCGCGCACGGTCAGCACGCGCCGCGGCGTCTTGGGGTCGTCCTCGATGACGGCGCGGATGCGCGAGATGTGCACGTCGATGGAGCGGTCGAAGGCCTCCAGCGGGTGCCCCTTCAGCGCATCCATGATCTGGTCGCGGCTGAGCACGCGGCCGGGGCTTTGCGCCAGCACGACCAGCAGGTCGAACTGGTGGCTGGTCAGGTCGCAGATCTTGCCGTCCAGTCGCGCCACGCGGGCGGCCAGGTCGATCTCCAGGCGGCCGAAGCGCAGCACCTCGTCGCCGTCCAGTTTGGGCTCCAGCCGGCGCAGCAGTGCCTTGATGCGCGCCTGCAGTTCGCGCGGCTCGAAGGGCTTGGCGAGGTAGTCGTCCGCGCCCAGCTCCAGGCCCAGGATGCGGTCCATGGGCTCGCCACGCGCCGACAGCATCAGCACCGGCTGGTGGCGCCAGCGCGTGTCGCCACGCAACCAGCGGCAGAAGTCCAGGCCATCGCCGTCGGGCAGCATGATGTCCAGCACGATGAGTTCGAAACGGCCCTGCGCCAGCACATCGCGCGCCTGGGCCAGGCTGCCGGCCGTGCTGACCTCGAAGCCGGCGTTGCGCAGGTAGTCGCCCACCATGCCGGTCAGGCGGGCATCGTCATCGATCAGCAGCAGTCGAGCAGTCATCACCGGGGCCAACGAAGAGAACGAGGGCCGGCGCACTTCGGCGCCGGGAGTACGGGCCTCAAGCATCGCAGAACTCCCAGGCGGCACCGAATCAGCGGGATTGGCGCTCGGCCATGCGGGCCTGGCGCTTCTTCAGGGTCTCGCCGATCTTGGCGCGCTGCTCGGGGGTCAGCACGCGCGCGGCCTCGATGCTGGCCTGGCTCATGCGCTTGGCGGCCGCCTCGTGCTGGGCGCTGATCTGCGCGCGCACGGCTTCGATGGCCGCGGCATCGATGTTGGTCGCCGTGTACAGCGTGACCAGCTGTTCGTGCAGCTTGCGGCCGTTGTCGCGCTGACCGGCGAGATCCTGTTGGGCCTGCTTGAAGATGGCCTTGATCTGGCTGCGCTGCGCATCGGTCGCATTGACCCGTTCGAGCAGGTGGCCCATAGAACCGCCGAAAGGACCCGGGGCCATCATGGCCGGGCCGCCACGCTGATGCCCGCCGGGGCCGCCGTGGCCGCCCGCATGGGCAGCGGCGCTGCCCAGGGCCAGCACCGTCGCCACGGCACCGATGCGGAACAGGTTCGGAATCTGGAAGGCTTTCATCAGGGGTCTCCTGGAAGAAGAGTGAGTGAGGTGATCTTCCAGGGTCCCTGTGTGCCGTCTTTAGGGGCGGGGTAAAGAACTGTGTCGCGTTGTCGCGCCCAGGCTTCCCGCCCCTTCGCCATCACTTGATGGGCTTGAAGCGCATGCGCTTCGGACGCGCACCTTCCTCGCCCAGGCGCTTCTTCTTGTCGGCCTCGTACTCGTGGAAGTTGCCGTCGAAGAAGAACCACTGCGAGTCGCCCTCGCAAGCCAGGATGTGCGTGCAGATGCGGTCCAGGAACCAGCGGTCATGGCTGATGACCATGGCCGAGCCGGCGAACTCCAGCAAGGCCTCTTCCAGCGCGCGCAGGGTTTCGACGTCGAGGTCGTTGGACGGTTCGTCCAGCATCAGCACGTTGCCGCCCTGGGCCAGCGTCTTGGCCAGGTGCAGGCGGCCGCGTTCACCGCCCGACAGCGAACCCACCAGCTTCTGCTGGTCGTTGCCCTTGAAGTTGAAGCGGCCGAGGTAGGCGCGGCTGGGCATGACGAACTTGCCGACGACGATGTTGTCCAGGCCGCCGGACACGTCTTCCCACACGGTTTTCTCGGCCGCCAGGCTGGCGCGGCTCTGGTCCACGAAGGCCAGCTTGGCGGTCTTGCCGATCTTGACGGTGCCCGAGTCCGGCTGCTCCACGCCCTGGATCATGCGGAACAGCGTCGACTTGCCGGCGCCGTTGGGGCCGATGATGCCGACGATGGCGCCGGCCGGCACCTTGAAGCTCAGGTTGTCGATCAGCACGCGGTCGCCGAAGCTCTTGCTGACGTTCTCGAACTCGATGACCTCATTGCCCAGGCGGTCCGCCACGGGAATGAAGATCTCGTTGGTCTCGTTGCGCTTCTGGTATTCGACGTCGCTCAGTTCCTCGAAGCGGGCCAGACGCGCCTTGCTCTTGGCCTGGCGGCCCTTGGCGTTGGAGCGCACCCACTTCAGTT
>CAMLKW010000277.1 GCA_946480605.1 uncultured Roseateles sp.
GGTCGTCGGCGATCTGCTTGTTCAGGCGGCCGGCGACGATGCGCTCCAGCACCTGGGCTTCGCGCGTCGTCAGGCGGGCCAGCAGGGCGTCGCGGCTGGCGGCTTCCTGGTGGCTGGAGAAGGCATCGCGGGCCAGATCGAGCATGCGCTCCACCAGCGCCAACAGCTCCTCTTCCTTGAAGGGCTTCTCGACGAAGTCCATCGCGCCCTTCTTCATGGTCTGCACGGCCATGGGCACGTCGCCGTGGCCGGTGATGAAGACGATGGGCAGCGGGCTCTTGCGCTCGATGAGGCGGTCCTGCAGCTCCAGGCCGGTCATGCCGTCCATGCGGATGTCGGCGATGAGGCAGGCGACTTCGCGGGGGTCGTAGCGCGCGAGGAAGGATTCGGCAGAGTCAAAGCACTTGACCCGGTAGTCCTTGCCTTCGAGCAGCCATTGCAGGGAGTCGCGAACCGCTTCGTCGTCGTCGACAACGTAGACGTTGCCCTTCTTGGGGATCAAGCTCATGGTGTGGTGGGTTCAGTTCTCTGAGCGCTGCCTGCAGCTTCTGCCCGCAGGTGTTCTGAGGTGATGGTGACCGGGATCGTGAACGCGAATCGGCACCCGACGACAAGGCTTCCATTGTAGAGGTTCTCGGCTTTTATCCGGCCCTGGTGGGACTCGACGATGGACCGGCATAACCCTAACCCGATGCCCAGGCCGTCGGCCTTGGTCGAGAAGAAGGCCTCGTACATGCGTGCCAGCACCTCATCGGGCAAACCCGGCCCCATGTCGGTCACCGAGAACTCGATCTGCCCGCCCATCTCGGCGCTGTGCTTGGGCACCACGCGCAGCTCGATGTGCCGGCGCGACGTGGGCAGGGAGGCGTTGTCAATGGCCTCGGCGGCGTTCTTCAGCAGGTTCATCAGCACCTGCTCGATGAGGATGGGGTCCACCATCATCTGCGGCAGGCGCTGGGCCACATAGGTGTGGATGGCCACGTTGCGGCGGCGCAGCTCGATGCCGGCCAGCTCCACCGCGTCCTCGACGATGTCGGTCGCATGCGCCGGCTGGCGCTGCGGTTCGCTGCGCTTCACGAAGTTGCGGATGCGGTGAATGATCTGCCCGGCGCGCTGGGCCTGCTTGGCGGTCTTCTCCAGCGCCGCCATCAACGCGTCCTTGTCGATGGAGTCGGCGCGCACGCGGCTGACCATGCCGTTGCAGTAGTTGGTGATGGCGGTCAGCGGCTGGTTCAGCTCGTGGGCCACGCTGGAGGCCATCTCGCCCATGGTCATCAGCCGGCTCGTCACCTGTGCCTTCTCGGCCTGCAGCGCGGCCTGGGCCTCGGCATGGCGGCGCATGGTGATGTCGGTGGCGATCAGCATCTGCGCGAGGCGCCCGTCGGTCCACTGCAGGTAGCGGGAGCGCACGTCGAACCACATGGCCAGCGACTCGACGTAGATCTCGCGGGGGTCGGAGCCGATGTCGGTCAGCGCCTCGGCGGGAAGGCCTGAGTAGTCGTCGACCTCGTCGTCCTCGCCGTCGCCCAGGCCACCCCGGCGGCTGGTGGTGCCGCCGAGCTGGCCGCCGGCCAGCAGCGCGTGGCCGGCCGGGTCGGCGCCGAACCAGAGCCGGTAGCTGCGATTGGCGAACAGCAGCTCCGGCGGCTGGACCGACAGCACGGACACGGCGGCGTCCAGCCCTTCCAGCACGGTCGTGAAGCGTTCGTGCGAGGCCGACAGCTGGTCGCGCACGCGCTTGGCCTCGGTGATGTTGGTCATCGAGGTCATCCAGCCGGTCTGCTTGCCGCGCGTGTCCACCAGCGGCGACACATAGACGCGGGCGTCGAACTGGCTGCCGTCCTTGCGCTGGATCTTGACCTCCACGCCGCCCGACGGGCTCTTGCCCTGCAGCTCCTGCTGCAGCAGGCGCGCGTTCTCCTCGCGGCGGTCCGCGGGCCAGAAGGGGTAGGGCGGCGTGCGGCCCACCAGGTCGGCCTCGGAGAAGCCGGTCATCGCGCAGAACGCCGGGTTCACGTAGGTGATGCGCGTGTCCATGTCCATGGCGCGCATGCCGGTCAGCATGGAGTTCTCCATCGCGCGGCGGAAATTGGTCTCCAGCGTCAGCGCGTTCTGGATCTGCGTGCGCCGGCGCATGTGGCGCCAGGTGCCCAGCAGCATCCAGACCGTCATGCCGGCCAGCGCCAGAACCAGCCAGAACAAGGCGTTGTTGATGAGGCCGATGGATGTGCGCCAGCCCTGGCCGCGCAGCACCAGGCCGTTGAGCGCTGGCGCCAGCGGCACGTCGTGCAGCAGGGATGCGCGGCGCAGGCCCTGGCCTGGCATGGGCGTGACGGTGCTGCTGACGACCTGGTCGGTGGCGTCCAGCACCGCGATGCTGTGCCGCGTGGCCACCTCGCTGGGCACGTAGTAGCGCAGCAGCGCCTCCACCGTGTACTCGGCGATCAGCACGCCGGCAAAGCCTCCGCGGTCGATCAGCGGGATGTGCAGCTGGAAGACGGTGGTGCCGTTGGTGTCGATGAAGGGCGGCGAATAGACAGGCTGGCGCCTGTCCTTGGCCGCCTCGAAGGCCACGCCCGGCGCGTTGGACTGGTTGGGCATGGGCATGGACGGGTCGCTGCCGTCCGCCGACATCAGCCCGTCCGCCTGGAAGCCGGCCGCGCCCACGCTGCTGCGGCGGTCACGACGGGCGCTGAGCCAGGTCACATGCGTCAGCTCCGGGCGCTCGCGCGCAAACGCCTGGGCCTGGGCCGAGAACTCGTGCGCGTCGATCTGGCGCGTGACGACCTCGCGCGCGATGCGCACCAACTGCTCCTGGTTCTCGATGAGGCGCAGGCGGATCTGCTGCTGGGCGATCTCGGTGTCGCGCTTGACGGACTCGGTCTCGCGCTCGATCTCCTCGTTGCGCAGGTACCAGAACGCCGAAATGATGGCGGCCAGGAACAACAGCACCGAGATCAGCGGCCCAAGCGTGGCCAGCCGGTCCTGGCGGGACGGCGACTGCCGGAACCACCATCCGGTGATCAATCGGCGCAATGGCGTCAGCAGGCGTTGGCCCCGGCTGCGGCGCGGGGCGAGGGTGTCGTCGGGCATGGCGAAATTATCCCGGCCATGGCAGCGAGGCTGGAGATTTCACAATAAGAAAACAATTCGCACGATTTGAGAATGCGCCGGGCTTTGTGAGACACTCCGCCCGCTCGCGGCCTGCGTCCGCGCTTGCCCCTGTCAGAACACCCCGCCGCCCGCCAGAGGCGGCACTTGAAGGAGACCGGCCATGTCCGCCCAGCCGCAAGAGTTTCTCGGCACCGCCGCGAACGACAACGACCCGCAGGAAACCCGTGAGTGGCTGGACGCCCTCTCGGCCGTCATCGACCGTGAAGGCGCCGAGCGCGCGCACTTCCTGATCGAGGAGATGCTGGAGCATGCGCGCCAGCACAGCATCGACCTGCCGTTCTCGGCCACGACCGGCTACGTCAACACCATCGAGGCTTCGGCCGAAGCACGCTGCCCGGGCAACATCCAGATCGAGAAGCGCCTGCGCGCCTACATGCGCTGGAACGCCATGGCCATGGTCGTGCGCGCCAACCGGCTGAATCCGGCCGACGGCGGCGACCTGGGCGGCCACATCGGCTCGTTCGCGTCGCTGGCCTCCATGCTGGGCGCCGGCTTCAACCACTTCTGGCACGCCGAGAGCGAAGGCCACGGTGGCGACTGCCTCTACATCCAGGGCCATAGCGCGCCGGGCGTGTACGCCCGCGCCTTCCTGGAAGGCCGGCTGAGCGAGGAGCAGCTCGACAACTTCCGCCAGGAGGTGGACGGCAAGGGCCTGTCCAGCTATCCGCACCCGAAGCTGATGCCCAACTTCTGGCAGTTCCCGACCGTCAGCATGGGCTTAGGGCCGCTGATGGCGATCTACCAGGCGCGCTTCCTGAAGTACCTGCACGCCCGCGGCATCGCCAACACCGAGAACCGCAAGGTCTGGGCCTTCATGGGCGACGGCGAGATGGACGAGCCCGAGAGCCTGGGCGCGATCGGCCTGGCCGCGCGCGAGAAGCTCGACAACCTGATCTTCGTCGTCAACTGCAACCTGCAGCGCCTGGACGGCCCGGTGCGCGGCAACGGCAAGATCATCCAGGAGCTCGAAGGCGAGTTCCGCGGCAGCGGCTGGAACGTCATCAAGCTGATCTGGGGCAAGGGCTGGGACGAGCTGCTGGCGCGCGACAAGAGCGGCAAGTTGAAGACCCTGATGATGGAAACGCTGGATGGCGACTACCAGGCCATGAAGGCCAACGACGGCGCCTTCATCCGCAAGAACTTCTTCGGCAAGTACCCCGAGACCGCCAAGCTCGTGGAGCACATGAGCGACGCCGAGATCTTCGAGCTGCGCCGCGGCGGCCATGAGCCCGAGAAGGTCTACGCCGCCTTCCACCAGGCCCACCACAACACGACGGGCCAGCCCACCGTGCTGCTGGTCAAGACCGTCAAGGGCTATGGCATGGGCAAGGCCGGCGAGGGCAAGAACACCGTCCACCAGACCAAGAAGCTGACGGATGAGGACATCAAGTACATCCGCGACCGCTTCAGCATCCCGGTGCCGGACAGCGAGCTGCCCAAGATCCCGTACTACAAGCCGGCCGAAGACACGCCGGAAATGCGCTACCTGCACGAGCGCCGCCAGGCGCTGGGCGGCTACCTGCCCAGCCGCCGCGCCAAGGCCGACGAGCAGTTCAAGGTGCCCGAGCTGGTGGCCTTCCAGGCCGTGCTGGACCCGACCGCCGAAGGCCGCGAGATCTCCACGACCCAGGCCTACGTGCGCTTCCTGACGCAGCTGCTGCGCGACAAGGAGATCGGCCCGCGCGTGGTGCCCATCCTGGTCGACGAGGCGCGCACCTTCGGCATGGAAGGCCTGTTCCGCCAGATCGGCATCTACAACCCCAAGGGCCAGCTGTACACCCCGGTCGACAAGGACCAGGTCATGTACTACCGCGAGGACAAGGCCGGTCAGATCCTGCAGGAAGGCATCAACGAAGCCGGCGGCATGGCCAGCTGGATCGCCGCCGCGACGAGCTACTCGACGAGCAACCGGATCATGATCCCGTTCTACGTCTACTACTCGATGTTCGGCTTCCAGCGCATCGGCG
>CAMLKW010000278.1 GCA_946480605.1 uncultured Roseateles sp.
AGATGACGCCCACCTCGGTGGTGCCGCCGCCGATGTCGACCACCATGGAGCCCGAGGCGTCGGACACCGGCAGGCCGGCGCCGATGGCCGCGGCCATGGGTTCCTCGATCAGGTAGACCTCGCTGGCACCGGCGCCGAGGGCCGATTCACGGATGGCGCGGCGCTCCACCTGCGTCGAGCCGCAAGGCACGCAGATGATGATCCGGGGGCTGGGCTTGAGCACCGAGCGCGGATGGACCATCTTGATGAACTGCTTGAGCATCTGCTCGGTGACGGTGAAGTCGGCGATCACGCCGTCCTTCATCGGGCGGATCGCCTCGATGTTGCCGGGCACCTTGCCCAGCATGGCCTTGGCCTCGCGGCCGACGGCCTGGATGGTCTTCTTGCCGTTGGGGCCGCCCTCGTGGCGGATGGACACCACCGAAGGCTCGTCCAGCACGATGCCCTTGCCTCGCACATAGATCAGGGTGTTGGCGGTGCCGAGGTCGATGGCGAGGTCGGTGGAGAAGTAGCGGCGCAGGGAGGCGAACATGGTGTGGCGCTGCGAGCCTCGCCAGCGGGGGCGCGGCTCAAGAATTCGGGGGGCTGGAAAGCCAAGAGGCCGCCCGGCCTGCGACGAAATGCATCGCTGAATGGGCAGCCGCTAAGGCCTTGGAGATGGGCGGCGATAATAACCGAACACCCCCTTCCGAGGCCCGCCAGCACTGGCTTTTCTGGCCCCGGGCTTACATCTGAAAACCCTTCATGAGCCTCACCCCTGACGACGTGAGTCGCATCGCCAATCTGGCCCGGCTGCAGTTGCAGCCCGCCGAGTCCGAAGCGCTGCTGGGCAACCTGAACGATTTCTTCAAGATCGTGGACCAGATGAGCGCCGTCGATACGGCCGGCGTCGAGCCGCTGTACACGCCGCTGTCGGCCATCCAGCAGGTCAAGCTGCGCCTGCGCGAGGACGCCGTCACCGAGAGCAACCAGCGCGAGCTGAACCAGCGCAGCGCCCCGGCCGTCGAGGACGGCCTCTTCCTCGTTCCCAAGGTCATCGAATGAAGCCCGTTCACGACATGGGCGTGGCCGAACTGGCCGCCGCCCTGAAGCGCCGTGCGCTGTCCAGCCGCGAGGCCACGCAAGGCCTGCTGGACCGAATTGCCGCCCACGACAAGGCGCTGGGCGCCTTCCTGCACGTCGACGCCGACGGCGCGCTGGCCCGCGCGGCCGCAGCCGACGCGCTGCTGGCCGCCGGCAACGGCGGCACGCTGACCGGCGTGCCGCTGGCGCACAAGGACATCTACGTCACGGCCGACATGCCCACCACGGCGGGCTCCAAGATGCTGGACGGCTATCGCAGCCCGTTCGACGCCACGGTTGTCGCCCGCCTCAACGCAGCCGGCACCGTGTCGCTCGGCAAGCTGAACTGCGACGAGTTCGCGATGGGCTCGGCCAACGAGAACAGCGCCTACTTCCCGGCGCACAACCCCTGGGACCTGGGCCGCGTGCCCGGCGGTTCGTCGGGCGGCTCGGCCGTGGCCGTGGCGGCCCGGCTGGTGCCCGGCTCCACAGGCACCGACACCGGCGGCTCCATCCGCCAACCGGCCAGCTTCACCGGCATCACCGGCATCAAGCCGACCTACGGCGTGTGCTCGCGCTACGGGATGATCGCGTTCGCGTCCAGCCTGGACCAGGCCGGCCCCATGGCCCGCTCGGCCGAGGACTGCGCACTGCTGCTGTCCGCCATGAGCGGCTTCGACGAGCGCGACGCGACCAGCGTGGAGCAGCCCCCGCAGGACTTCCACGCCCAGATGCTGGCCGCGCGTGAAGGCGCATCTGCCGGCAAACCGCTGGCGGGCCTGCGCATCGGCCTGCCGCGCGAGTTCTTCCCGGCCGGCCTGAGCGCCGACGTGAACGCCGCCGTGCGTGCCGGCCTGGCCGAGCTGGAGAAGCTGGGCGCCACGCTGGTGGACGTCAGCCTGCCGCGCACCGAGCTGGCCATCCCCGTCTACTACATCATTGCCCCGGCGGAGGCGAGCTCCAACCTGAGTCGCTTCGACGGCGTCAAGTTCGGCCATCGTGCCGCTCAGTACGACGACTTGCTGGACATGTACAAAAAGACGCGCGCCGAGGGCTTCGGCGCCGAGGTCAAGCGCCGCATCATGATCGGCACCTATGTGCTGTCCCACGGCTACTACGACGCCTACTACCTGCAGGCGCAGAAGCTGCGCCGCATGATCGCGGACGACTTCCAGCAATGCTTCACGCAGTGCGACGTCATTGCCGGCCCGGTGGCGCCCACCGTCGCCTGGAAGCAGGGCGAGGGCAAGGACGACCCGACGCAGGCCTACCTCGCCGACATCTTCACGCTGCCCGGCTCGCTGGCAGGCCTGCCCGGCATGAGCGTGCCGGTGGGCACCGGCGCCGGCGGCATGCCGGTCGGCCTGCAGCTGATCGGCAACTACTTCAAGGAAGGCCAGCTGCTGCACACCGCGCACGCCCTCCAGCAAGCCACCGACTGGCACCGCGCCGCGCCCTCGGGACTCTGAACATGCCTACTTCCCAACTCATCCGCGGTTATGAGGTCGTCATCGGCCTCGAAAACCACGTCCAGCTCTCCACGCAGAGCAAGATCTTCAGCGGCAGCTCCACCGCCTTCGGCGCTGCGCCCAACACGCAGGCCTCGCCGGTGGACCTGGCGCTGCCCGGCACGCTGCCGGTGCTGAACCGCGCGGCCGTCGAGCGGGCCATCCGCTTCGGCCTGGCGGTCGGCGCCAAGGTCGCGCCGCTGTCCATCTTCGCGCGCAAGAACTACTTCTACCCCGACCTGCCCAAGGGCTACCAGATCAGCCAGTTCGAGATCCCGGTCGTGCAGGGCGGCAAGGTGGAGTTCTTCGTCGGCGACAAGAAGCATGTCGTCAACCTGACCCGCGCCCACTTGGAAGAGGACGCCGGCAAGAGCCTGCACGAGGACTATCACGGCCAGTCGGGCATCGACCTGAACCGCGCCGGCACACCGCTGCTGGAGATCGTGTCCGAGCCCGAGATGCGCTCCGGCGCCGAAGCCGTCGAGTACGCCAAGACGCTGCACGCGCTGGTGATGTGGCTGGGCATCTGCGACGGCAACATGCAGGAAGGCTCGTTCCGCTGCGACGTCAACGTGTCGGTGCGCAAGCCTGGCGAGCCCTTCGGCACGCGCCGCGAGATCAAGAACCTCAACAGCTTCCGCTTCCTCGTCGACGCGGTGAACTACGAGGTGAACTGGCAGATCGACGAGATCGAGGACGGCCGCAAGATCCAGCAGGCCACGGTGCTCTACAACCCGGACACCGGCGAGACCCGCGCGATGCGCAGCAAGGAAGACTCGGCCGACTACCGCTACTTCCCCGACCCCGACCTGCCGCCGCTGGTCATCGCGCCGGAGTGGGTGGAGCGCGTGAAGGGCGAGATGCCCGAGCTGCCGGCCGTCATGGCCGCGCGTTTCATCGAGGCCGACGGTCTGCCCGAGTACGACGCGACGATGATGACGCAGAGCCTGGCGACGGCGCGTTACTACGAGGCCGCCAAGGCGGCGGGCGCGACGCCGAAGCTGGTGGCGAACTGGGTCATGGGCGAGATCAGCAAGCGGCTGAACGCGTCGGGCGGCGAGATCGCCGACGCGCCGGTCGGCCCCGAACTGCTGGCGAAGCTGATTGCGCGCATCTCCGACGGCACGATCTCGAACAACGCCGCCAAGCAGGTGTTCGAGTCGCTGTGGAGCGGCGAGTCTGCCGATGTGGACGCCGTCATCGAGGCCAAGGGCCTGAAGCAGGTCAGCGACACCGGCGCCATCGAGGCCATCCTCGACGAGGTGCTGGCGGCCAATCAGAAGTCGGTCGACGAGTACCGTGCCGGCAAGGACAAGGCCTTCAACGCGCTGGTCGGTCAGGCCATGAAGGCCACCAAGGGCAAGGCCAACCCGGCCCTGGTCAACGAGCTGCTGAAGAAAAAACTCGGCTGATCGCCCGCCTCAGCCCCGCCGTCACTTCGAGGTGGGAGAGGTGGGCTTGGGCGTGGTGGGCGGTGTCGTCTTCGGCAGTTCGCTGAGCGGCGGCATGGAACCCGGCGTCGCGCCCGCCCAGAGCTTCTTCAGCCGCGCCAGCTCGGCATCGAAGCGCGCGTTGATGCGCACGATCTCGGCCTTCTGGTTCTCGATCAGCTGCTGCTGCGCCTCGACCGCAGCGTCGTTGGCGTCCAGCGCCTGCTTGAGCTTGGCCGGCAGCGGGCGGCCCTTGTAGAACTCGGCCTCATCCAGCAGCGGCTTGCGCTCCACGCCCAGGTCCTTGATGCGGCGCTCGGAGCTGCGCGTGGCCTTGTTGGCGTCGTCCAGCGCCGCGTGGCGGGCGCGCTGGTGGGCGGCTTCGTTGGGGTAGCGCTGCATCAGCGTGCGGTCACGCCGGATGGCATCCTGCGCGGCCACGCGCTCGGCGGCGGCGCGGCGGTCGGCCGCCTCCTTGGCGGCACGTTCCTCGGGGCTGAGGAAGGGCGGCAGCGTGGCGCGCTGCGAGCCGTCGGGGTTGAGCACGCGCTGTTCGCGCGAGGTGCACTCGGCGATGGGGCGGTCGCTGGTGAGCTTGCGGCCGTCGGTGGTCGTGCAGGTGTAGATGCCCTTGCCCGGCGGGGTGGTCTGGGCCTGGGCAGCGACCGCGATCAGCAGCCCGACGGCAGCGGTCAGTGCGCGCATCAGACTCCGTAGCGCTCGCGATAGGCCAGCACCGCGGGGCGGTGTGCGGCCAGTTCGGGCGCGCCGTCCAGATAGGCCAGCAGATCGGCCAGGCCGGCCACGGCCACCACCGGCAGGCCGTAGCGCTGTTGCACCTGCTGCACGGCGGACTGCGGGCTGTCCACGCCGCCCTCGGCGGCCTTCTCCTGGCGGTCCAGCGCGATGCTGACGCCGCAGGGCGTGGCGCCGGCGGCCTCGATCATCTGGATGGACTCGCGCACCGAGGTGCCGGCAGAGATGACGTCATCGATGATGAGCACGCGGCCCTTGACCGGTGCGCCGACCAGGGTGCCGCCTTCGCCGTGGTCCTTGGCTTCCTTGCGGTTGTAGGC
>CAMLKW010000279.1 GCA_946480605.1 uncultured Roseateles sp.
GTTCAGACGTGTGCTCTTCCGATCTCTGCGTTTCTCCGCCGCGATGGGCGCCGGCGATGCCGACACGATGGCCCGGTCGTTCGACGTGCTGAAGGGCCTGGGCAAGCTGTCGCAGGCCCAGCAGTTCCAGTACATGGAAGCCGTTGCCGGTACCTACCTGCGTGCCGGCAATGCGGCGAAGGCGCTGGAATGGGCCAACAAGTACTTCGCAGCCGGCGGCAACAGCCCGACCGTCAAACAGGTTCAGCAAACGGCCCAGTTCAAGTCGGGCGATGTGACGGCGTTCCTGAAGGACACGCTGGCCGAGATCCAGAGCGATGAGAAGGCCGGTCGCGCCCCGGCGAAGGAAAAGCTCACCAATCTGCTCTGGGCGGCGCAGAAGAAGGGTGACCCGAACGCGGAGGCTCTCGCCACCGAGAAGCTGCTGAACTACTACCCCGAGCCCAAGCTGTGGGCCCAGATTCTCGGCGGCCTGCCGGAGAAGAAGAGCTTCGACAGCAACCGCTTCCAGTTGGACCTCTACCGCCTGCGCCTGGCCACCGGCAACATGCGCGAGGCCAACGACTACATGGAAATGGCCCAGTTGGCTGCGCAGGCCGGCTACCCGGCCGAGGGCAAGCAAGTCGTGGACAAGGGCTTCGCGGCCAACGTGCTGGGCCAGGGCGCTGAAGGTGCCCGCCACAAGCGTCTGGCCGACCTGATGGTGAAGAAGATCGGCGAAGCCAAGGCCAACGCCGCAGCCAGCGAGAAGGCTGCCGATGAAGCCAAGGACGGCAATGAGTTCGTCAAGCTGGGCCTGGCCAATGCCTTCAGCGGCGATGCCAAGAAGGGCGTCAGCCAGATCGAGCAGGGCATCGCCAAGGGCAATCTGAAGCGTCCCGAGGACGCCAAGCTCTATCTGGGCCTGGCGTACCAGCTGGCCGGCGATCATGCCAAGGCCACGGCGGCCTGGCGTTCCGTCAAGGGCACGGACGGCGCCGCCGACCTCGCCCGCCTGTGGATCATCCAGTCCCGCAAGCGCTGATCGACCCGGCGACGAGCCAAACAGAAAGGGCCCGGTGCGAACCAGGCCCTTTTTTCATGCTCCCATCGACTTCACTTCGGCGCCATGCGGATCGCGCCATCCAGCCGAATGACTTCGCCGTTCAGCATGTCGTTCGTGATGATCTGGTGGACCAGCTTGGCGTAGTCGTCCGGGCGGCCCAGGCGGCTCGGGAAGGGCACGCTGGCGGCCAGCGCGTCCTGCAACTCCTGCGGCATGCCGAACAGCATGGGCGTGCCGAAGATGCCCGGCGCGATGGTCATGTTGCGGATGCCGTTGCGGGCCAGGTCACGTGCGATGGGCAGCGTCATGCCCGCCACGCCGGCCTTGGAGGCTGCATAGGCCGCCTGGCCTATCTGGCCGTCGAACGCAGCGACCGATGCGGTGGAGACCAGCACGCCCCGCTCGCCCGTGGCCTCGGGCTCGTTCATCGCCATCGCCTCGGCGGCCAGGCGGATCATGTTGAACGTGCCGATCAGGTTCACGGTGATGGTCTTGGCGAAGCTGGCCAGCGGATGCGCGCCATCCTTGCCGACCGTCTTGATGGCCGGTGCGATGCCGGCGCAGTTCACCAGCCCCATCAGCTTGCCAAGACCGGTGGCCGCCGCGACGGCGGCCTGCCCGTCGGCTTCCTGACTGACGTCGCACTTGACGAACGCGCCACCGAGTTCGGCGGCGACCTGCTGCCCGCGCTCGACCTGCAGATCCGCGATGACGACCTTGCCGCCATGCGCGGCCAGCATGCGGGCCGTGCCTTCGCCGAGGCCCGAGGCGCCGCCGGTGACGATGAACACCTTGCCTGCGATTTCCATGGTGAGGATCTCCTGGGTGAAGGGAAGGTTGAACGAGCGCCTCATGGCCTGCGCATCCCGGCTGCGGGCGGACATGCTCGCGGAGGCTCGTTCAGCCTTCCCGGTTGACGTAAGCGTCAATTGTCGGGCACAAAAAAGCCGCAGGGCTCGCGCGCCGCGGCTTGTCAGGCGTGACGCAGGGATCAGGCCAGCGCGGCCAGCGCCTTGCGCGTGATCTCGTCGACCGAGCCGATGCCCTCGATGCGGCGGTACTTGGGCGCGTTGGCGTCGCCGGTGGCGGCCCATTGCGAGTAGTAGTCGACCAGCGGGCGGGTCTGCGCGGAGTAGACGTCCAGGCGCTTCTTGACGGTCTCTTCCTTGTCGTCGTCGCGCTGCACCAGCGGCTCGCCCGTCTCGTCGTCCTTGCCTTCGACCTTGGGCGGGTTGAACTTGACGTGATAGGTGCGGCCCGAGGCCGGGTGGGAGCGGCGGCCACTCATGCGCTCGATGATGGCGTCGAAGGGCACGTCGATCTCGAGCACGAAGTCCAGCTTCACGCCGGCGGCCTTCATCGCGTCGGCCTGCGGGATGGTGCGCGGGAAGCCGTCGAACAGGAAACCGGCAGCACAGTCAGGCTGGGCAATGCGCTCCTTGACCAGCGCGATGATCAGGTCGTCACTGACCAGGCCACCGGACTTCATCACTGCATCGGCCTTCTGCCCCAGTTCCGTGCCGGCCTTGACGGCGGCGCGCAGCATGTCGCCCGTCGAAATCTGCGGAATGCCGAACTGCTTGCAGATGAAGGCGGCTTGGGTGCCTTTGCCGGCGCCGGGCGCGCCCAGAAGAATCAGTCGCATGGGTCTCCTCGTCTCGTCAGGACCGTGAAAAAGTCCTGCATCAGGTCAGCAGCCGAGTATCGCATGCGGCCTTTCTGCGGCCTGACATAGGCGGGCCGGCTTCAACCCTGGACGAGCCGGCGCACGCGCTCCAGGTCTTCGGGCGTGTCGACGCCGGGGCCGGGCCGCTCGGCACTCACGTGCACGGCGATGCGCTCGCCATGCCACAGCACCCGCAACTGCTCCAGCGACTCGATCTGTTCCAGCGGGCTGACCGCCAGCGTCGGGAAGCGGTGCAGGAAGCCGGCCCGGTAGGCATACAAGCCCACGTGGCGCAGCGCCTGCTGGGGCTGGCCTGCACCGTCGCGCCACCAGGCGATGGGGGCGCGCGAGAAGTACAGCGCCCGGCCCGCCTTGTCGGTGACCAGCTTGACGACGTTGGGGTTCGCGAACTCGGAAGGGTCGGTCAGCGCATGCGCCACGGTGGCCATTACGCAGTCGGGTTGGGCGGCCAGCGTCGCGGCGCAGGCGTCGATCATGGCCGGCGCGATCAGCGGCTCGTCGCCCTGAACGTTGACCACCGCCGCATCGTCGGCCAGCCCCAGTTGTTCGACGGCTTCGGCGAGGCGGTCGCTGCCAGAGGGGTGGTCGGACCGGGTCATCAGCGCACGCACGCCGTGGGCCGCGCAGGCGGCCGCCACTTCGGGGGCGTCGGTGGCCACGACGATCTGGCCGGCGCCCGAGAGCGCGGCCCGCTGGGCGACGCGCACGATCATCGGCAGACCGCCGATATCGGCCAGCGGCTTGTTGGGCAGGCGGGTGGACGCCAGCCGCGCCGGGATGATGACGGTGAAGCCCATCACTCGGCCAGCGGTGCCGGGGCGCTGGCGGTGTCGGGATCCCAGGGCTTGGCCTCGCTCTCCAGCATCAGCGGGATGCCGTCGCGGATCGGGAAGGCCAGGCGGTCGGCGCGGCAGGCCAGGGCCGGTTCATCGCCGCGCAGCAAGGTCAGGGGCGACTTGCACAGCGGGCAGACCAGCATTTCGATCAGGCGTGGGTCCATCGGGGGAGGGAGAGTCTCTGGAGTTGGGCGTCCAGCGCGGCCTCGAAGCCGGCGCCGGGCGCAAAGTCTAGCGTCACCACCCAGATCGGCGTGCCGCCCACGCGCTCCGGTGGCAGTTTCACGGCGTCCTTCTCGGTCAGCAGCACGCCGGTGGCACTGGCCGGCCAGGGCAGCGTGGCGAAGTCGGCATGGTCCGGCAGCGGCAGCGGCGTGATGTCCAGGCCTTGCGCGCTCAGCATGTCGAAGAAGCGCTGCGGGCGCGCCAGCCCGGCGCAGGCCAGCAGGCCCGGCTGGCTTTGTAGCCGCAACAGCGTGTCCAGGCTGGCGGGCTCGCCGGCCCACCAGTCGGCCAGCGTCACCGCGCCCGAGAGCCGGCGCTGGGCCACGAAGCCGGGCAGCGGCGTGCTGGGTGCCGGGGCGTTGTAGACCACCAGTTGGTCGCCCCGCAATGCGGCGGGCGGCTGGCGCAGCGGGCCGGCGGGCAGCAGCCGGGCGTTGCCCAGGCCGCGCTCGTCGAACACCAGCAGGCTCAGCTGACGGGGCAGGCGCCAGTGCTGCAGGCCGTCGTCGCTGACCAGCAGGTCCAGCTCGGGATGGGCTGCCAGCAGTGCGCGCGCCGCCGCAACGCGGTCGCGGCCCACGGCGACCGGTACCCGCCCGCGCAGATGGATGAGCAGCGGCTCGTCGCCGGCCTCGCGGGCGGTCGATGCGCGCGTGAGCACGCGGACGTCATCACCGTCGCGGCCATAGCCGCGCGACACGACGCCAGCACGCAGGCCGCGCACCTTCAGCAAGTCCAGCAGCGCCAGCGTCGTGGGCGTCTTGCCGGCGCCGCCGACGATCCAGTTGCCGACCACGATGACCGGCACCGGCAGCGTCTCGACGCGCTTGAGTCCGAGGCGATAGGCGAGGGTGCGCAGGCCCAGCAGGCCGCGGTACAGCCAGCTCAGCGGCAGCAGTGCGGCGGACAGCGGTCCGCCGGTCAGCCACTCGCTTTGCAGCCGATCAGCGAGCGTCGGTCTGCGCGGCGAAGGTGACACGCGTCAGGCCCACGCGGCGCGCGGCGTCCATCACGTTGATGACGGCCTGGTGCGGCGTGGCGGCGTCGGCCGAGATGATGACCGAGGCCTCGGCGTTGCCGCCCGACGCCTGGCGCAGCGCGCCGATCAGAATGTCCACCGAACGGCCTTCCACGGCCTGCTTGTTGATGACGAAGCGGCCGTCGGCGGCGATGCCGACGATGACCTCCTGCGGCCGGTCCTTCAGCTTCTCCGCGTCGGCCGACGGCAGCGTGATCTGCAGTTCGGTGAACTTGGAATACGTCGTCGACAGCATCAGGAAGA
>CAMLKW010000280.1 GCA_946480605.1 uncultured Roseateles sp.
AAGAACAACTTCGGCTTCGGCGGCACCAACGGCACGCTGATCTTCAAGCGCGTCTGATCCTGTCCGGCCATGCGCCGCACGCCGCCGGTCCGGGTGCAACTTGAACCCCAGCCGATCGTGCAGGTGGTGGTGACGCTGATCGTTTCACTGGCCGCGGCCGGCATTGCCGGCTGGGGCGCCAGCCATCATGACCTGGCATGGCCGTTGTGGCTGGGCGTGCCCGCCATGTCCGCATGCGCCTGGCGAGCCGCCGCCGTGCGGCCTCGGCTGCTGCGCTGGGATGGCCAGGCCTGGTGGCTGACCGACCCCGAGGCGTCTGCCGAGACCGCCGTGAGCCTGGCCGTGCTGATCGACCTGGATGGCTGGCTGCTGCTGCGTGCCACGCCCGGGCCGCGCTGGCTGCCGCTGTCGCGGCGCCAGCAATCCGCGCATTGGGGCGCCCTGCGTGCGACCTTGTTTGCCGCGCCCGCCGGGGCCCGGCCGCGATGACGACCGATGCCGACGCGCTGCTGGTGCGCAAGGCGCAGGAGGGCAGCCGCGCCGCCTTCGACATGTTGGTCATCAAGTACCAGCGCCGCGTCGAGCGCCTGCTGGCGCGCAGCGTGCGCGATCCCGCCGACGTGGCCGACCTGTGCCAGGAGACCTTCCTGGCCGCTTACCGGGCGCTGCCGGCCTTTCGCGGCGACAGCGCCTTCTACACCTGGGTCTACCGCATCGCGATCAACGCCGCCAAGCGCCATCTCGGCCGCCAGCGTCCGGTCGAGTCGCTGAATGAGGACGAGGGAACTTTCGACACCCAGGCGTCTCCAAGCGACCATGCGACCCCCGAGGCCATGCTTGCCAGCCGCCAACTGGCGCGCAGCCTGGATGAGGCGGTCGAGGCCTTGGCCGATGACCAGCGCCGGGCATTGCTGCTTCGAGAGGTGGACGGCTTGAGCTACGAAGAGATTGCGGACCTGATGGACTGCCCGCCCGGGACGGTGCGCTCGCGCATCTTCCGTGCCCGCGAAGCGGTGGCCGCACGGCTGCGGCCGCTTTGGAATGGCGGGGGACGGCGATGGTGAGCCCGCAGCGCACGAGCTTGGAGCAGGCCCTTTCCGCCGTCATGGACGGCCGCGCGACGGAGCAGGAATGGACGCAGGTCGACGCGGCCTGGGCGCATGACCCGGCGCTGCGCGAGCGCTGGGCTGCCTGGCAGACCGCGGCGGACGGCCTCTGCTCGTCGGACCTGCTGGCGCCTCGCCCCGGCCATGAGGACCTGCTGGGGCGGCTGCATGCCGGCATTCCTGCGCCGGCGCCGGCCACGCCGCGGCGGCGCGAATGGCTGGCGCCCTTCGCGGTGGCGGCAGGTTTCTTCGCCGTGGCGCTGGGCGTCACGCGGCTGCCGCCCGCGACGCCGGCCGATGCCGGCCTGGTGGCTGCGCGCCAATCGACGGTGCCGATGCAAGGGCTTGTCGGCACCAGCTTTGCCCAGACGGCGGCTGGCCGTACCCTCACGCCGGACGTGGCGCCGGCCGAAGTCGCGTGGCCGTCCGAGTCGTCGCCGGAGTGGCTGGACTGGTCAGCTCCTTCGGCCGATGCCGGCGCGTCCAGCCCCCAACCTTGAACTGGCCCCGTGCCAACCCATTTGTCTTCGCTCTCCCTTTCCAACCCGGAAGTCCGATATGCACGCTGAGAACCCTGTCACCCGCGCCCGCGCGCGCTCCCTGCTGTCGGGCACGGCCCTGGCGCTCACCTTCGTGCTGGGCCAGCCGGTGCTGGCGGCGCAGGCGCGTGAACTGCCGGACTTCAGCGAAGTGGTCGAGCGGGTGGGGCCGGCCGTCGTCAACATCCGCACCTCCGAGAAGGTCCGGCAGGCGCAAGGGCAGGGCGACGCCGATGAGCAGATCCTGGAACTGCTGCGCCGCCGCGGCATCCCGGTGCCCAACCAGCGCCGCGGCGCGCCGCGCGACGACGACGACGCGCCCACCCGCCGTGGTGTCGGCTCCGGCTTCGTCCTCAGCGCCGACGGCTATGTGCTGACCAATGCCCATGTGGTTCAGGGGGCCGACGAGGTCATCGTTACGCTGACCGACAAGCGCGAGCTGAAGGCCAAGCTCATCGGCGCCGACCCGCGCTCTGACGTGGCCGTCGTCAAGGTGGAGGCCTCGGGCCTGCCGGTCGTCAAGGTCGGCGACAGCAACAAGGCCAAGGTCGGCGAATGGGTCATGGCCATCGGCTCGCCGTTCGGCCTGGAGAACTCGGTGACGGCTGGCATCATCAGCGCCAAGCAGCGCGACACCGGCGACCTGCTGCCGCTGATTCAGACCGACGTGGCCATCAACCCGGGCAACTCCGGTGGCCCGCTGGTCAACATGCGCGGCGAGGTCATCGGCATCAACTCGCAGATCTACAGCCAGAGCGGCGGCT
Organism: uncultured Roseateles sp.; assembly: GCA_946480605.1. Next base: position 2,410 of record CAMLKW010000280.1, read on the forward strand.
ACATGGGCATCTCGTTCGCGATCCCCATCGCCGACGCGATCCGCGTGTCCGACGAGCTGCGCGCCGGTGGCCGCGTCGTGCGCGGCTACCTGGGTGTGCTGCCGGGCGACATCACCAAGGAAGTCGCCGAGGCCATCGGCCTGGGCAAGGCACAGGGCGCGCTGATCGGCAGTGTCATTACCGGCAGCCCGGCCGAGAAGGCAGGCGTCGAGGGCGGCGACGTCATCACCAAGGTGGACGGCAAGACGGTCGAGAAGGCGGCCGACCTGCGCCGCCTGATCGCGATGGTGAAGCCGGGCGCCAAGGCCACGTTGACCGTGTTCCGCCGCGGCGCCTACAAGGATCTGGCGGTCACCATCGCCGAGGATGAGCGCAGCCGCGCCGCCGGCAGCGGTGCAGCGCCGGATAGTGAGTCGGCGACGGCCAGCCCCAGCGCCGCCCTGGGCCTCAAGGTGGTGGAGCTGACCGAGGCGCAGCGCGGCGAGCTGAAGGTGAAGGGCGGCGTGCGGGTCGACGGCGCCACCGGTGCCGCCGCGCGGGCCGGCCTGCGCGAGGGTGACGTGATCCTGGCGGTCGACAACGTCGAGGTCGCCACGGTCAAGGGCTTGCAGGCGCAGATCGCCAAGGCCGGCAAGGACAAGACCATCAACCTGCTGGTGCGTCGCGACGACATCGTCAGTTTCGTGCTGCTCAAGCCGGGCAAGTGACAGGGTGAGGAAGACTCGGCCGGCCAGTCGGGCTTTCCGCGATGCGGCAAGCCGGACCCCGGCGGTCTGTCGGGTTGTCCACCGCTGACGAAAGTTGGCGCCGGCTAACTTGTGTTTCCGGTCGCGGATTGTTCGCACCAACCGCTAAAATCAGTGCCTGACGCGCCGCCGAAAGCGGTGTCCTGCGCAGGAATCCGGCGCCGCCGACGGTGGCGGGATTTGATCCACAGGAGATCCACAAGGACTTGTGGATAAGCTGTGTATGAAATTCCTTGTTGGCGGCCTGCAACGGCCGGAGAACCAATGCTGGTGCGGTTTCCCGGCCGATGCTTTTGGCTACAATGGAAGCCCAACAAGCAGTTGCCATACCTTTTGTTGGAAGGCGCGTCACCTCTTCGACGTGCCTTTTTTTTAGCTTCAGCACGCCGCTTCGCGGCTTCATATCGCTCACGCGTATGAGCTTGCGCTGCAAGGGCTCCCGCCCTTGTGTCTTAGGTCCCGCAGCGCAGAACAAGACCCCATGAACCACATCCGCAACTTCTCCATCATTGCCCACATCGATCACGGCAAGAGCACGCTGGCCGATCGCATCATCCAGCGCTGCGGGGGGCTGTCGGATCGCGAGATGGAGGCGCAGGTGCTGGACTCCATGGACCTGGAGCGCGAGCGCGGCATCACGATCAAGGCGCAGACCGCGGCGCTGCAATACAAGGCCAAGGATGGCCAGGTCTACAACCTGAACCTGATCGACACGCCGGGCCACGTCGACTTCTCTTATGAAGTCAGCCGCTCGCTGTCGGCCTGCGAGGGCGCGCTGCTGGTGGTGGATGCGTCGCAGGGCGTGGAAGCGCAGACGGTGGCCAACTGCTACACGGCGCTGGACCTCGGTGTCGAGGTCGTGCCGGTGCTGAACAAGATGGATCTGCCGTCCGCCGACCCGGACAACGCCAAGGCCGAGATCGAGGACGTCATCGGCATCGACGCCGACGCCGCCATTCCCTGCTCGGCCAAGACCGGCATGGGCATCGACGAGATCCTCGAGGCCGTCATCACCCGCATGCCGCCGCCCAAGGGCAATCCGGAAGGCCCGCCGCGCGCGATGATCATCGATGCCTGGTTCGACAACTACGTCGGCGTCGTCATGCTGGTGCGCGTGGTGGACGGCGAACTGCGCAAGGGCGAGCGCATCCGCATGATGGCGACCAACGCCGTCTACCCCATCGAGCACCTGGGTGTGTTCACGCCGAAGAGCGAGAACCGGGACAGCCTGAAGGCCGGCGAGGTGGGTTTCATCATCTGCGGCATCAAGGAACTGGTCGCCGCCAAGGTCGGCGACACGGTCACGCTGGAAAAGAAGCTGCCCAACAACGCAGGCCCGGCCACCGAGGCGCTGCCCGGTTTCAAGGAAATCCAGCCGCAGGTGTTCGCGGGGCTTTACCCGACCGAGGCCAGCGAGTACGACCAGTTGCGCGACGCGCTGGAAAAGCTCTGCCTGAACGACGCTTCCATTCGCTACGAGCCCGAGGTCAGCCAGGCGCTGGGCTTTGGCTTCCGTGTCGGCTTCCTGGGGCTGCTGCACATGGAGATCGTGCAGGAGCGCCTGGAGCGCGAGTTCGACCAGGACCTGGTGACCACGGCGCCCAGCGTCATCTACGAAGTGGAGATGAACGACGGCGAGGTCATCCAGGTCGAGAACCCGTCCAAGATGCCCGATGTGGGCCGCATCCGCGAGATCCGCGAGCCCATCGTCACGGTGCACCTCTACATGCCGCAGGACTACGTCGGCGTCGTCATGACGCTGGCCAACCAGAAGCGCGGCGTGCAGCTGAACATGGCCTACCACGGCAAGCAGGTCATGCTGACCTACGA
>CAMLKW010000281.1 GCA_946480605.1 uncultured Roseateles sp.
GACCTGCACAGCGGTGCGGTCAAGCTGGACGGCTTTGCGGCGTTTGTTGCCTGCGGCGGCTTCAGCTACGGCGACACGCTGGGCGCGGGCGAGGGCTGGGCCCGGTCCATCATGTTCAACCCGGTACTGGCCGAGCAGTTCCGTGCGTTCTTCGCGCGGCCCGACACGCTGGCCCTGGGCGTCTGCAACGGCTGCCAGATGCTGGCGGCACTGGCGCCCATCATCCCGGGTGCCGATGCCTGGCCGCGCTTCACACGCAACCAGAGCGAGCAGTTCGAGGCGCGGCTGTCGCTGGTCGAGGTGCTGGATTCGCCCAGCGTGTTCTTCCAGGGCATGGCCGGCAGCCGCCTGCCCATCGCGGTGGCGCATGGCGAGGGCTTTGCGAACTTCGCCCGTCAGGGCGATGCGGGCAAGGTCATCGGCGCGATGCGCTTCGTGGACCACCACGGCGCGGCGACCGAGGCCTACCCGTTCAACCCCAATGGCAGCCCGGGCGGCCTCACCTCGGTGACGACGCTTGATGGCCGCTTCACCGCGCTGATGCCCCACCCGGAGCGCGTGTTCCGCAACGTGCAGATGAGCTGGACCAGCGGCGACCGTGCCCAGCACAGCCCGTGGCTGCGCATGTTCCAGAACGCGCGCAAGGCGCTGGGTTAAGCGGCGTCCACTTCGAGCAGCAACCGGGCTAGGCCCTCTTCGGTGCCTCGCCGGCGCTGCTCGATGTCCATGTGACCGTCGAAGTAGGCCAGTTGCTCGGTCAGCTTCAGCAGAGAACCGGACGGCGTGTCCGCGAACTCGGCGGTGACCAGCGACGCTGACAGCGCCTTGCCGCCTATCGTCATCGAGTACGCGAACACGATGCGCGCACCGGCCACGATGTCCAGGAACACCTTGTCCACGGCGATTGGCGTGCCGTCGTCCAGCCGGCTGCGGTAGGTCTCGAGGCCACCGACGCGGAAGTCCATGCTGAACTCGGTCGCGCCGGTTTCGGCGTGGCAATCGTTCCAGCGCTGCTTGGTGGCCGGGGCGGCCCAGGCGGCGAACACGCGGGCGGCGCAGGCTTTGAAGCGGCGCTCGATGACGAAGCTGGTGTGGGCGGTCGGGGTCACGTCTTGTTGTCCTGTTCTGCGAGGAGGGCGTCCAGTGCGTCGAACTGGCGGTGCCATTGCGCCTTGCGCTGGGCCACCCAGTCCTCCAGGCCGGTGAAGGCGTCCGGCGCGATGCGGTAGGTGCGCACGCGGCCGGCCTTGTCGGATTCGACGAGGCCGCCGGCCTCCAGCACGGCCAGGTGTTTCAGCGCCGACGGCAGCGCGATGTCCAGCGGTTTGGCGAGATCCGACACCGAGGCCGGCCCGCGGGCGAGCTGGTCCACCATCGCGCGGCGGTTGCCGTCCGACAGCGCGGCGAAGAGCCGGTCCAGCCGCGAGGCGTCAATCGGCGAGGAAGCGTGCGGGGAGGGCATGGCGCAGCGGGTAGTACTGGAAGACAGGGCGGGCTTCGACGATGCAGCGCCAGACCGACGGCCGGGCGAGCAGGCGTTCGAAGTACGCGGCCAGCAGCGGATGCTCAGGCCCGAAGGGGTGGATGACGGCCGCATAGAACAGCGAGGGCGCCGCGGCGCAGTCGGCCATGGAGAAGGATCCGCCAGCGGCCCAGGTGCGCTCACCCAAGCGGCTTTCAATCAGGTCGTAGGCCTTGCCGAGGTCGTTGACGATGCCGCTCAGCGCGGCCGCGTCGCGTTCGGCCTCCGGGCGCAGCAACTGGGCGACGTAGCGCTGCGCGGGCGTCATCACGTAGCAGTCGAACAACCGGTCCCAGAGCCGCACCTGCAGCTGGGCGTCGAAGTCGTCCGGGACCAGCGGGACCGGCCCCGGATGGCGATAGTCCAGGTACTCGATCTGCACCGAGCTTTCGGGTACCACGCGCTCGCCATCCACCAGCAGCGGGATCTTGGCGGTGGGCCACAGCGCGGCATAGGCCTCTCGCGAGGCTGGGTCACCCAGGTTGACGCCCTGCAGCTTGAACGGCGTGCCGTTCTCGTACAGCGCGATCAACACCTTCCAGCAATAGGAGGACAGCGGGTGGTAGTGCAGCGTGAGCGCCATGGGCCTCTCCGTTCAGTTTCCGATGTGGCTAAGTTTATTGAAGCTTTCCCAAATTGGAAACTGTTGAGTCAAGGAAAAGCGGGCCGCGGCCCGCTTCCATGAGGCAGGCGTCGAATTCAGTCGTGCACGACCGCCGCCGCCTGTAGCCGCTTGTTGACCCGCAGCGCGATCAGCGTGGCCAGGCAGCCAGACATCAGGTAGGCCGTCAGCGAGATCAGCCCGAACTGCGACGACAGGTAGAGCGCGACGACCGGCGCGAAGGCGGCGCCCAGCAGCCAGGCCAGGTCGGCCGTCAGCGCGGCACCCGTGTAGCGGAAGTGGGGCAGGAAGTTGGACGTGACCGAGCCGGCCGACTGGCCGTAGGACAGGCCCAGCAGCACGAAGCCGATCAGGATGAAGGCCGCCTGGCCTGGCTTGCCGCCGCCCAGCATGAAGGGGGCCGCCACGGCGAACACGCCGATGGCCACGGCCAGCGAGCCGAGGAAGTTGCGGCGCCCGACCTTGTCGGCGATCAGCCCCGACATCGGCATGGCCGCGGCCGCGAAGGCCGCGCCCAGCAGTTCCATCTTCATGAAGTCGTCGATGCCCTTGGGGTCCGACAGTGCCACCCAGGACAGTGGGAACACCGTCACCAGGTGGAAGAGGGCGTAGCTGGCCAGCGCGGCAAAGGCGCCGATGACGATGTGGTGGCCCTGCGCCGGCAGCAGCTCGTGCAGGTGAGCCGGGTCCAGCTCATGCTCCTCCATGCGCTTTTCGTACTCGTGCGTGACGACCAGGCGCAGCCTGGCGAACAGCGCGACGACGTTGATGGCGAAGGCCGTGAAGAACGGGAAGCGCCAGCCCCAGGACAGGAAATCGTCGCTGCTCAGGCTGCCGTACACGTACAGGAACACGCCCGACGCGACGAAGAAGCCCAGCGGCGCGCCCAGCTGGCCCAGCATGGCGTACCAGCCGCGGCGGTCGGGCGGCGCGTTCAGCGCCAGCAGCGAAGGCAGCCCGTCCCAGGAGCCGCCCAGTGCCAGGCCCTGGCCCACGCGGCACAGCGTCAGCAGCACGATGGCCGTCTCGCCGGCCGTGTTGTAGCCGGGCAGCAGACCCATGGCGACCGTGGAGCAGCCCAGCAGGAACAGCGCGACGGTCAGCTTGGTGGAGCGGCCGAAGCGGCGCTGGATCTCCATGCCGATCAGCGTGCCGACCGGCCGCACGACGAAGGCCAGCGCGAACACCAGGAAGGCGTACAGCGTGCCGGTCAGCGGGTCCGTGAACGGGAAGAAGACCTGCGGGAAAACCAGCACCGATGCGATGCCGAAGACGAAGAAGTCGAAATACTCGGATGCGCGGCCGATGATGACGCCCACAGCGATGTCGCCGGGCGCGAGATCCTCGTCGCTGCGGGTGGTCAGGGGGCCGGACTGCGGCGTTTGAAAGGTACTGCTGATTGCCATGGCGGCCTTGTCTCCGTCTCTATGCCTTGGACAAAATGTCCACTGGTTGATCTGCCTCAATCAACTTACATTCCTTCGCAGCGAGCAAGATCGTTAACCCTTGCGCGCGACTCAGGATGTACCCCAACAAGCCACTCCTTTCAAGAGCGTCGATCCTGCTGAGCGGCCTTGCGCTGAGCGGTTGCAGCGGCATCGTCATGAAGCCGCATGGCGACATCGCCCAGCAGCAGGCCGACCTCATCGTCACCTCGACGCTGCTGATGCTGATCATCATCGTCCCGGTGATCGCGCTGACGCTGTTCTTCGCGTTCCGCTACCGCCAGTCCAACACCGACGCGACCTACGCACCGGACTGGGATCACTCCACGCGGCTGGAGCTGGTGATCTGGGGTGCACCGCTGCTGATCATCATCGCGCTGGGGGCGATCACCTGGATCAGCACCCACAAGCTGGACCCGTTCCGCCCGCTGGACCGCATCGCCGAGGACAAGCCCGTGCCCGCCGGCGTGAAGCCGCTGGAGGTGTATGCGGTGTCGATGGACTGGAAATGGCTGTTCATCTATCCGGAGCAGGGCATTGCCACCATCAACGAGATGGCCGCACCCGTGGATCGCCCCATTCACTTCCGCCTGACGTCCACGTCGGTGATGAACACCTTCTACGTGCCCGCACTGGCCGGCATGATCTACACCATGCCCGGCATGGAGACGCAGCTGCACGCCGTCATCAACAAGGCCGGCGCCTATGACGGCCTGTCCGCCCACTACAGCGGCTCGGGCTTCTCGGACATGCGCTTCAAGTTCCACGGCCTGTCCAACGAGGATTTCGAGCGCTGGATCGCGTCCAACAAGGCCGGCGGCAACACGCTGACCCGTGCTGACTACATGAAGTTGGAGCAGCCCAGCGCCAAGGAGCCCGTGCAGCGCTTTGCCAGTGTGGAGCCCGGCCTGTGGGGGGCCATCCTGGACCGCTGCGTGGACGGCAAGAAGATGTGCGCCAGCCAGATGATGGCCATCGACGCCGCCGGCGGCGCCGGCAAGGGTGGCCTGGCCAGCACCATGCGCAGCCCCTGGCGCGATTTCGAAGGCGCCGAGCGTGAGCGCATCGTCGTCGCGGCCCTGTGCACGCCTACCAACCCGCTGGGTCTGCCCATCGAGACCGCCGCCGTGACCGGCGTTGCGCTGAAGAACTGAAAGAAGTCCGATGACCGTCTATCCCGACGAGCTGCACCCGATTCTGGGCCGCTTGGGCCTGCATGCGCTGCCGCTGCACGAACCCATCCTCATCGCGACCTTCATCGCCGTGGTCCTTGGTGGGCTGTTCGTGTTCGCGCTGATCACGAAGTACCGCCTGTGGGGCACCCTGTGG
>CAMLKW010000282.1 GCA_946480605.1 uncultured Roseateles sp.
TAGAAGGTCAGCCGCTTCATCGATCCTGTTCCTCGGCCAGGGTCCACGGACCCAGCCACAGCCCGTGGCGGTGCAGTTGCGCACGACGTTCGGGCAACTGCTCCAGCACCTGGCGCCGCAGGTCTGCCGGCGCCCCGCCCCAGCCGGCGATCTCGTGGATGCTGCGCGCGCAGCCCCTGCACCAGCCGCTGGCCGCATCCATCTGGCAGACATTCACGCAGGGCGATTGGGGCGCCTCGCCCGTCGGGTACGTCGGGCGATCCCCCGAGGGGATGGCAGGCCCGCCTGGGGCGGCCCGGCGCTGGTCCTGCGCAGGCACGACGGCCTTCACGACTGCACCACGTCGATGACCGGTGCGCCGGTCAGGCTCTCCAGTTCGGCAGGCGTCAGCTTGAACACACCGTTGGGGTGGCCGGCCGCGGCCCAGATGACGTCGAAGCGGAACAGCTCGCGGTCGATGAACAGCTGGGGCAGCGCCGCCCCGTCGGCCGGCGCGAACCCGGCCGGCGACACGCCGCCGATGGAGAAGCCCGTGCGCGCCTTCACGAAGTCGGCATCGGCGCGGCCCAGCGCGCCCGTGTGGGGCTTGAGCTTGGCCTCGTCCACGCGCTTGTCGCCCGAGGTGATGACCAGCACCGCCCCCTCTTCCGCCCCGTCGGCCTTGCGACGGAACACGACGCACTTGGCGATCTGGCCCAGCGTGACGCCCAGCGCTTCGGCGGCCTCCTGGGCCGTGCGGGCCGCGACGTCCAGCCACAGCGGGGGGTGGGGATGGGCCAGTGCCGCCAGCGCGGCGCTGACGCGTTGGAAGCCTTCGGGTCGGGATTCGGGTTCAGCCATGAGCAAGATTGTGCGCGGGCTCAGTCGTGCCCCTTGCCCTTGCCATGCCCTTTGCCCTTGCCGTGCTCCTTGTCGTGTCCCTTGGGGCCGTGCCTGTGGTCCTGGCCGCTGTAGCGCTCCTGGTACCAGTCCTCGCGCACGAAATAGACCGGCACGCCGCAGGCGTTGTAGCGGGCGCAGTGCTTGGCCCAGTTCTTCTGGTGGCCCGGCGGGATGCGCATGTAGACCGGCTCCACGTTCGCGGGCCGGCGCTGCACCCAGACAGGCTGCGCGACGATGACCGGCGGTGGCGCCGTGTTGCCGATGTCGATGCGGCCGTAAAAGCCGGGCTGGCCGACCTGGATGGACACCCCCACGTCGGCGGCCTGTACGGCCCCGGCCAGCAGGGCAGCGCCAAGGGCCAGGATGATCTTCTTCATGGTGTCTCCTTCATCAAGTTGATGGGGTGGATTCGATCACCGACCCGGCGCGGCGACCAGCGGCGTGAACAAGGGCATGGCCACTCGCACCGGCACCACGTCCAGGCGCGCGCCCAGCACGGTGCAGTCGCCCTCGCCCAGCCAGCCGACGAAGCCGGGGCCGCGTCGCAGACAGAACTCGAAACCCAGCTCGGGCGCCGGATCGTCGGCCTGCGGGCGGGCCCGGTAGGCCAGGCCGCCGACCTCGTCGGACGGTCCGTCCAGCAGTTGCTGCAACGCGGCGCGCACACAGCCGTCACCCAGCATGTCGAGGAAATAGCGCTCGACCTGCTGGCCGGGCACGAACCCTGGCGCCGTCGGGTCGATGCGCTGCCCCTTGCGAGGGGACAGCTTGGTCTCGCCGGTGGCGATGTCGTAGCTGTCGCCGTTGTCGAGGTAGGACAGCCGGGCACCGGCCAGGTTGAAGGCCGGCAGCGCCGGGTCGCGGGTCGCCGTGCCCAGGTCCACCAGCATGGCGCCGCTGCCGCCAATGACTTCCAGTCGCGTGCCGCGAATGACCACGGCGGCGTTCTCGTCCACACCCAGCCCCAAACGGCAACTCAAGCGCTGCAGCGCCGGCAACAGGCGGCCGATGCGGCCGCGCTTCAGGAAGTGCTGGTCGATCAGCAGATCGACATCCACGAAACCCAGGCCGCGGTCGTACTCGTGGCCGGCCCGCCACTGGCCCTTCAGCACGGCCAGGTTGTCCATCGCGTCGCGGAACATCCAGCGGCTCATGACGGCCGCGCCGGCGCTGGTGCCGGCGATGACGCCGCCGGACTCGAACACGGCGCGAATCGCGCCCAGCATCGCGGTCGGGGCGCCACCAGGCTGCAGCGTGTCGACGATGTACTCCTGCGCACCGCCCGAGAAGAACACGGCCTGCGAGGCCGCGACACGGGCGATCAGCGCCGGGTCGTGCAGCGCAGCCTGCAGGTCCACGCCTTGCAGGTGCGGCGCGATGGGCACCAGTTCGGCCCGGGCGCCGCAGCGCTGCAGCGCCGCGACGATCTGCGCGCCGATGCGCTCGGGTTCGTAGGCGGCCGTCGGGAACACGGCCACGCGGGCCCCGGCGCCCCCGGCCTCGTCGACGAGGCGCTGCCAGACCACGGCGCTGTCGGCTTTCAGGGCACCGCCGATGACGATGACGGTGCCGTTCGGGATCGAAGTCTGCAAGATGCGCAAGGAGGCCGGGCCTCAGGGCCCGGCGGCAGGAAATTTCACAAGTGCGCCATCTTGGCAGGCCGGCGCGCTCACGGACAAGCGGAGCGGCCCGCGGACATGCAAGCCTTGTGACAGGTCGCTAGGAGCCCGTGCGCGGCGGTGGCGACGACGCCGCCGGCGCGGGCACCGCCGCGGCCGGCACGCGCGGCGGCGTCCAGCCGCCGTACAGCGGCATGGGCAGGCGCACCGGCGTGACGTCCAGGTAGAGGTTGGTCACCGTGAACTGCTCGCCGCCGAACTCCTCGGTGCTCCAGCCCATGGAGTCCGAGCCCTTGTAGACGCGGAACATGAAGCCCAGCTCGGCCAGCGGGTCGTTCTGGCGCGGCAGCACGTCGAAGGCCAGGCCCTTGACCTCCTTGCGCACGCTGTCGATGAGGCGGCTCATCGCATTGGAGATGGTCGAGTCGCCCAGCATGTCGAGGTGGAAGACGTCGTCGGTGTAGTAAGGCTTGAAGTTGGGCGACTCGGCGTCGTGCACGTCGCCGCGCAGCTTGGGCGCCGACGGCGTGGTCGTGCGCGCCTGCAGGTGGTAGCGGTCGCCGTGCTCCAGGTAGGACAGCCGCGCGCCCTGCACGTTGAACGCACCCAGGCTGGTGTCCTGCTGCGCCTCGCTCAGGTCCACGATGAGGCAGCCGCGGTCGCCGATGACCTCGATCTCGTCGCCGCGGATGATGGCCGCGGTGTTCTCGTCCACGCCCAGGCCCAGCTTGTAGCCCTTGGCCATCATCAGCGGGATCATGCGGCCGAAGCGGCCCCGCTTCAGGAAGTGCTGGTCCACGAACAGGTGCGGGCCGACGAAGCCCAGGCCGCGGTCCACCTGCTTGCCATCGGCGAAGCGGCCCTTCAGCACGTTGATGACGCTGGGCGCGTCGCGGAACATGATGGTGCTCATGATGGCCGCGCCGGCCGAGGTGCCGGCCACCACGCCGCCCTTGCGGTAGACGTCCCAGATCGCCTCCAGCATGGGCGTGCTCTGGCCGCCCGGCTGCAGCACGTCGACGATGCGCTCCTGCAACCCGCCGGTGAAGAACACGCCCTTGGCCGCCTTGACCTTGGCGATCAGCGCCGGGTCGCGCACGACCTTGTTCAGGTCCACCCAAGAGAACTTGGGCGCCACCGGCAGGGCCTCGGCGACGGCGCCGCGGCGCTGCAGCAGGTCCACGACCTGCTTGGCACTGGCTTCGGGATCCTCGCTGGCGGTGCCGAAAACGACGAAGCGTGCGCCCTTGCCGCCGGCCAGCTGCACGATGCGCTGCCAGACCTCCTCGTTGTCAGCCTTCAGCGCGCCGCCTATGGGCACGGCATAGCCGCGGATGGGCGGCTCCGCGTCCGCCTGCGGTGCCGGGGCCACCGGCTTGGGCGCCAGGTTGCGCGGGGCTGGGGTGGTCGGGCGCTGCTGGGCCCGCTGAGACTGCGCCGCCGGGGACGCCACCGTTGTGGGCTGCGCCGCCTGCACGCCCATGGCCATTGCCAGCGTCGCCAGCCCGCCCCAGATCCAAGACCACCTCATGCGCTCTACCCTCCTTGGTCAGAGCGCACATGATGACAGAGCGTCTGCGCCCGTCAGGAAGCCACGGCGTGGCGCGGACGATACGTTCCCCACGACTGGCGACCGGCGGCTGACGCCACCATGCCTAGACTGCCACGCATCACAGCCTGGAGAAGCGCCGATGAAATCGCCCTGCCCCACCCGCCTGGCCGCCGCAGCGACGCTGCTCGCACTGAGCTTCGCCGCCCAGGCCCAGAGCCAGCTCGAACGGGTGGAGGTCACCGGCACGGCCATCAAGCGCATCGAGGGCGAGACCGCCCTGCCCGTCCAGGTCGTCACGCGCGCCGAGATCGACAGGGCCGGCGTGACGACGGCCGCCGAGCTGATGGCCCGCCTCAGCGCCAGCGCCAACAACCTGACCGACGGCGGCAGCGTGGGCTATGGCGGCTTTCGCGACCAGATGGGCTTCAACGCCGCCAACCTGCGCGGCCTGGGCGTGTCGTCCACGCTGGTGTTGCTGAACGGCCGGCGCATGGCCAACTTCGCGTCGCCGGGCGATGCAGCCGGCGTGGACCTGAACAGCATCCCGGCCGCCGCCATCCAGCGCGTCGAGATCCTGCTGGACGGCGCCTCGTCGCTGTACGGCTCGGACGCCATCGGTGGCGTCATCAACTTCATCACGCGCAAGGATTTCTCCGGCGCCGAGATCCATGCGCTGGTCGGCAACACGAGCGAGGGCGGCGGCGGCAAGCGCACCGCGACGCTGGCCGGCGGTTTTGGCGACTACGCGCGCGACGGCTTCAACCTGATGGCCGTGCTGGACGTGCAGAAGACCCGCAGCCTGAATGCGAGCAACCGCAAGTTCATCAAGGAGCTGGACATCC
>CAMLKW010000283.1 GCA_946480605.1 uncultured Roseateles sp.
CCATGAAGCAGGTCGTCGAGGGCCTGCGCAAAAAGCTGCGTGCGGTGCCCGGCATCCAGGTCTATTTGAGCCCCGTGCAGAACCTGCAGCTGGGCGGCCGCCAGAGCAAGAGCCGCTACCAGTACACGCTGCAGTCGGTGTCGGCCGGCGAGCTCAACACCTGGGCGACCAAGCTGCAGGAGAAGCTGCGCACCGACGAGCGCTTTCGCGACATCACCAGCGACGCGCAGATGCGGGGCCTGCAGGCCAGCCTCGTCATCGACCGCGAGCGCGCGTCCTTGCTGGGCGTGGACATGGGCGAACTGCGCAACGCGCTGTACGGCGCCTTCGGCGAGCGCCAGGTGTCCAGCATCTATGCCGAGAGCAACACCTACCAGGTCATCATGGAGGCGGGCGACAGCGACCGCAGCAGCGAGACCGCCTTCGACAATATCTACCTGCGCGGCAACAACAACGCCCAGGTGCCGCTGACGGCCTTCGCCACCGTGCAGCGCACGCTGGGCCCGACGGCCGTCAACCACCAGGGCCAGCTGCAGGCCGTCACGGTCAGCTTCAACCTCGCGCCCAATGTGCCGCTGGGCGACGCGACAAAGCAGATCGCCGCCTTCACGCAGGAGATCAAGCTGCCGCCCAGCATCATCACCAGCTACGGCGGCGACGCGGCCGTGTTCCAGGACTCGCAGAGCGGCCAGCTGCTGCTGATCGGCCTGGCCGTGGCGGTCATCTACGTGCTGCTGGGCGTGCTGTACGAGAGCTACATCCACCCGCTGACCATCCTGGCCGGCCTGCCCTCGGCCGTGGTGGGCGCGCTGCTGACGCTCACCTTCTTCGGCAAGGACCTGACGCTGATCGCCACCATCGGCATCCTGATGCTGATCGGCATCGTCAAGAAGAACGCGATCATGATGATCGACTTCGCGCTGGATGCGCAGCGCCACCAGGGCATGGCGCCGGCCGACGCGATACGCGAGGCCTGCGTGCTGCGCTTCCGGCCCATCATGATGACCACGCTGGCCGCGCTGATGGGTGCGCTGCCCATCGCGCTGGGCCTGGGCGCCGGTGCCGAGCTGCGCCAGCCGCTGGGCCTGGCCGTGGTGGGCGGGCTGATCCTGTCGCAGGCCGTGACGCTCTACATCACGCCGGTCATCTACCTGGCGCTGGACCGCTTCAGCGGCAAGGGGCCGGACACCCGCGAGGTCGCGGAGTTCGCGTCGAAGGGCGCCTGATCAGGCGAGCTTCAGGCGGCCTTCGCGGCTCTCGGCCAGCAGCCGCTGGGCCGCGCGCTCCAGCATGGCGATGACCACGTCGAAGCCCTGGACAGGGCCGAAGTAGGGGTCGGGCACGTCCTGGCCGGCCAGCTCGGGCACGAAGTCGGTCAGCAGCAGGATGCGGGCGTGCAGCTCCGGCGCCGCCTTGGCACGCAGCGCGTCGACATGCTCGGCTTCCATGGCCAGCACCAGGTCGTACTTGGCCAGTTGCTCCGGGTCCACGCGCTGCGAGCGCCACTTGCGGTCCAGGCTGTAGTTGTGCCGCGCCAGCGCCGCCGCGGCACGCGCATCCACCGGGCCGCCGCGCGGGTCGGCATGCAGGCCGGCCGAGTCTATGGTCTTGAACACGTTGCCCAGCCTGGCCTTGAAGATGGCCTCGGCCATCGGCGAGCGGCAGATGTTGGCGGTGCAGACGAGCAGGACGGCAGCCATCTCAGGCTTTCGAAAGTTCGAGGCGCATCGCGTCGATGACGGCCTTGTAGTCGGGCTGGCCGAAGATGGCTGAGCCGGCCACGAAGGTGTCGGCGCCCGCGTCGGCAATCTCGCGGATGTTGGCTATCTTCACGCCGCCGTCGATCTCCAGGCGGATGTCGCGGCCCGACCTGTCGATGATCTCGCGCGCTTTCTTCAGCTTCTGCAGTGCGCTGGGGATGAAGCTCTGCCCGCCGAAGCCGGGGTTCACGCTCATCAGCATGACGAGGTCCACCTTGTCGATGACCCACTCCAGCACGTCCAGCGGCGTGGCGGGGTTGAAGACCAGGCCGGCCTGTTTGCCCTCGCCCTTGATGAGTTGCAGCGTGCGGTCCACGTGGGTGCTGGCGTCGGGGTGGAAGGTCACGATGTCGGCGCCAGCGCGGCAGAACGCCTGGGCGAGCGCATCGACCGGCTGCACCATCAGGTGCACGTCGAGGATGGCCGGCGTGCCGTCGGGCTTGAACGCATGCTTGCGCACCGCCTCGCAGATGACGGGCCCGAAGGTCAGGTTGGGCACGTAATGGTTGTCCATCACGTCGAAATGGATCCAGTCGGCGCCGGCGGCCAGCACGTTGCGGACCTCCTCGCCCAGGCGGGCGAAATCGGCGGACAGGAGGCTGGGGGCGATGCGGTAGTCAGGGGCGGCCATGGCCCCGATTTTAGGAGCCCGGGCGCCTGAAGCTGTCTCGCGCCTGCTGCGCCGCGGCCCAGTGGTGGCAGCCCGGCTGGTGGTCGTTGATGAGGCCCATGGCCTGCATCAGCGCGTGCATGGTGGTGGGGCCGACGAACTTCCAGCCGCGCTTCTTCAGGTCCTTGGACAGCGCCTCGGAAGCCGGCGACTGCGACAGGTTGTGCGCCACCGAGTTCTTCGGCGGCTCGAAGCGCCACAGGTAGGCGGCCAGCGAGCCGGTCTCAGCCACCAGCTCCACGCAGCGCCTGGCGTTGTGGATGGCCGCCGTTATCTTGCCGCGGTGGCGCACGATGCCGGCGTCAAGCAGCAGCCGGTTCACGTCCTGCTCGCCGAACCGGGCGACCTGGTGGAAGTCGAATCCCGCGAATGCGGTGCGGAAGGCCTCGCGCTTGTTCAGGATGGTGCGCCACGACAGGCCGCTCTGGAAGCCTTCCAGGCACAGCTTCTCGAACAGCCGGAAGTCGTCGGCCACGGGCCGGCCCCATTCCTCGTCGTGATAGCGCAGGTAGAGATCGTCGCCGGGCGCGGCGGCGCACCAGGCGCAGCGGGGCCGGCCGTCGGGCGGCAAGAAAAGGGGTCTGGGGCTCATCGGTATTTCTCGCCGAGCGCGCGCAGCACGCCGTCGCGCTCCAGCCGGCGCAGCGCCTGCGTCAGCCGCTCCTCGTGGGCGGCTGGCAGGTCGGCGCGCAGCGCCAGGTACTGCGCCTCCTCCTGGAAGACGGTGCGGCCCAACTTCATCTTCGTGCCCAGCCGCGCGTCGCTGATGTGGCGCAGCAGGTTGATGTCCTGGCCGTAGATGACGTCGGCGCGATTCATCAGCAGCATCTGCAAGGCCTCGCGCTCCGAGCCCACCTCGGCGACGGCGACCTCCGCCTGCACCAGCCGGCGCGCCAGCGCCGTGCCGCGCGTGACCAGCACGGGTTTGCGCTTGCTGGACTCGGCGAGTTCGGGCAGCGTGTCCAGATTCCGCGCGTCGTCGGCGCGCTGCACGATGACGTGCCGGATCGTGTACAGCGGAATGGGCACGTAGCGCCATTGCTTCTCGCGCTCGGGCGACTTCAGCAGGCAGAAGAAGGCATCCACCAGGCCGTCGGCCAGCAGGCGCTCCACGCGCTTCAGCGGCACCTGCTGTTCCATGCCGGTGAACTGCAGGCCGGGGTCCATGCGCTGCACGGCCTGCAGCACCTCCATGCAGAGGCCGGGGCGGTTGGGGCCACCGTCGGGGTCGTACTTGACCAGCGAGCCGCTCTGCTGGGCGGTGCGCAGTACGACATCCTCCGCCTGCGCGGGCAGGGCGAGCAGGGCAGTCAGGAGCCAGAACCAGCGCAGCACTTAGGATCACGCTTCCCGATCGACATGGGTCGAGCATAGCGCCCGGAAGGCAAAATCATCTGATGGCCAACCCCCGATTCAGCTGCAGCGTCGCCGTCCAGGCCTTGCCCGAGCAGACCCATCTCGAACAAGGCCTCTACGCCTTCAGCTACACCCTCACGATAGAGAACACCGGTGACGTGCTGTCCCAGCTCATCGGCCGGCACTGGGAGATCACCGACGCGCGCGGCCAGGTGCAGGTCGTTGACGGCCTGGCCGTCGTGGGCCACCAGCCGGTGCTGGCGCCGGGCCAGAGCTTCCAGTACAGCTCCTGGGCCCAGATCGGCACGCCGCAGGGCACGATGCGCGGACGCTTCCTGTGCGTGACCGAGGGCTGCGAGATCTTCTATGCCGACGTCGCCGAGTTCCTGCTCGCCGACAGCGCGAGCTTGCATTGAGCCCCTCGTCCAAGGAGTACCTTGGCCGATCCCCCGAGGTGATGACGATGCTTGCGGCATTGAGCCGCAAGCACATCGCCAAGACGGGCCGGCTTGGGAGCGGCCCGGCGCTCGGCCCGGAGTACTGACGTGACCAATAGAAACTGGGACCTCACCGCGCTGCTGAACGCAGCCGATCCGCAGGCCGTGCTGGCCGAGCGCAACCTGTGGCTGGTGCGCCTGCTCGAATGGCTGCGCCATGCGCCGCGCGAGGCCTCGGCCGCCGGTACGCCGTTGCCGCTGGTGCGGCTCAAGCACCTGCTCAACGTGCTGGAGCGCCACCCCGAGCACGCCTACAACTTCTCCAACGTCATCGCGGGCGTCTGGAACGATGTGGACGCCGTCAGCCTGTTCGCCGAGGTGGGCTTTGCGCCGCGCATGGCGCTGTGGCACGAGTTCCTGGGCCGGCTGCGCCGCCGCGTGCTGCCGTCCACGACGGACACGCGCGACCTGGCTGCGCTGTTCGAGCTGCTGTTCGGCGACGAGAACGACGAGGACTGGATCGCCGCCATCGACGACGAGCTGCTGGCCCGGCTGGGCCTGCT
>CAMLKW010000284.1 GCA_946480605.1 uncultured Roseateles sp.
CGTGCTGACCCGCGTGGCCGCCAGCCACCTGCGCGTGGGCACCTTCCAGTTCTTCTCCGCGCGCGGCGACCTGGACACGCTGGCTCGCCTGGCGGACTACACCATCGCCCGCCATGACCCGCAGCTGATCGGCGCACCGGACCGTCCGCTCCAACTGCTGCGCGCCGTGGCCCGGCGCCAGGCGAAGCTGGTGGCGCAGTGGCTGAACGTCGGCTTCATCCATGGCGTGATGAACACCGACAACATGGCGCTGTCGGGGGAGACCATCGACTACGGCCCCTGCGCCTTCATGGAGGCTTACGACCCGGCCACCGTGTTCAGCAGCATCGACCACGGCGGCCGCTATGCCTACGGCAATCAGCCGGGCATCGCGCGCTGGAACCTGGCGCGCTTCGCGGAGACGCTGCTGCCGCTGATGGCCGGTACCGACGACGAGGCGGCGATGGAGCGCGCGGTCGCCGAGGCGACGCTCGTCATTGACGAGTTCCCGGCGCTGCTGGCCGGCGAACTGCTGGCGGGCCAGCGACTGAAGCTGGGCCTTGGCGATGCCAGGCCTGCCGACGACGCAGCAGATGCCGCTCTGGCCAACGACTGGCTGGCGCTGCTGCACGCGCAGGCCGTCGACTTCACGCTGGCATGGCGCCATCTCGCCTCGGCAGCCGACCAAGGGGCCGAACCGCTGCGCGACCTGTTTGTCGACCGGGCGGCACTGGACGCCTGGCTGGCGCGCTGGCGCGAGCGCTGCGACCGCGATGGTGAAGCCACCAGCGGCGAGCGCGCCGCGCGCATGCGCCGGGCGAGTCCGGCCGTCATCCCGCGCAACCACCTCGTCGAGGAGGCACTGACCGCCGCCACCGAGGGCGACATGCAGCCCTTCCAGGCACTGCTCGCCGCCCTGCGCGACCCCTGGCAGGACGCCGCACTGGCCACGCGCTACGCGATGCCGGCGCCCACCGAAGTGACGGCGCGTTTCCGCACCTTCTGCGGCACCTGAGCGGCGCCACGACCCTCAGGTCGCGAGCAGCGGCGGCACGTCCTCGGGCGGCACCGGCCGGCAGAAGCCGAAGCCCTGCATCAGGTCGCAACCCATGGCCACCAGCGCCATCAGCGCCTGGCGGTCCTGTACCACCTTGCTGACGGCGGTGCCTTGGAACAGCTCGCGTAGCGCCGTCGTGGTGGCCGTGTCGGTGCGGTGCGGCCCTCCTGGAGCAGGCGGGCAGACTGCGACCTGAACTCGGGCGCCTTCTGCACGTTGGCCGTCAAGCGGTCGAACAGGCCGAGGAAGGTGTCCAGCGCGTTGCCGCTCTTGGCCACGCCCGCCTTCAGCTCCTTGCGCAGGTCGGTGCCCTGCTTGTCGAAGTCCTTGGGCGGCCAGGGAGCCGTAGTCGCCGGGCCGGTTGAAGCCGCGCAGCCCAGCGAGCTGTAGCTGCGCGAGTTGCCGATGTAGACGTCCGCGCTCCGCACTCCGGACAAGCCCAGTCCGTGGCAGGCCGCCCACGCCCTACCGGACCTGCACCCAGGCCAGCTCCACCCAGTTGTCGGGCCGGTGCAACGGCGTCACGGTGGCGCGCGCGGCCCAGGGAATCATCTGGCGGTGCAGCGGGATGACGGCCACCTGCTCGCGCAGCTCGGCCAGCGCGCCGCGGATCTGAGCCTCGCGCTTCTTGGGGTCGGCCTCCACGCTGCTCTGTGCCATCAGCGCGTCGGCGCGGTCGTTGCGCACGTTGCCGAAGTTGTAGAAGCCCGCTCCCCTGTCGCCACGGTTGCGGTAGAGCGGCGTCAGAATGGCCTCGGCGTCGGTGACGCTGCCGCCCCAGCCGTACATGAACAGGCTGCTGTCCTGTTTCTCCAGCTTGGGGAAGTACAGCACGCGCGGCATCGCGTTGACGCGGACCTTGACCTTCAGCTGCGCCCACATGGCCGCCAGCGCCGCGCAGATCTGCTCGTCGTTGATGTAGCGGTTGTTGGGGCAGTCCAGCGTGACCTCGAAGCCGTCGGCATAGCCGGCCTCGGCCATCTGCCTGCGCGCGGCGGCGATGTCGTAGGGCAGGCGCGTCTGCAGCGCCGGGTCGTCGAAGGACGCGTCGGCCGACGGCGTCAGCCCGCCCGTCGGCACGGACAGGCCGCTCATCAGCTTGGACCTCAGCGCCTCGATGTCGATGGCCTGGTACAGCGCGCGGCGCACGCGCAGGTCCTTGAAGGGGTTCCTGTCGCCGGGCACCTTGCCGTACAACAGCTTGTCGCGCGACTGGTCCATGCCGATGAACACGAGCCGGTTCTCCGGGCCGTCGATGACCTTCAGACCCGCCGTGTTGCGCAGCCGGGCGATGTCGCGCGGCGCGGGGTCATGCACGAAGTCGATCTCGCCGGAGATCAGCGCGGCCAGCCGGGTCGCGTCGCTGGCGATGGGGGTGTAGACCACGTCCTGCACATTGCCCTGGAACTTGCCCCACCAGTTGGCATTGCGCTTGAGCACGGTCTTGATGCCCGGCTGGCGGCTGACCAGCAGGTAGGGCCCGGTGCCGTTGGCGTGCAGCGACGAGTGGCTCTCTTCCTTGTTCTTGAAGTCCAGCGGCTTGGTCACGCGGTGCGTCTCGCACCACTTGCGGCTCATGATCCACAGCTGGTCGATGTGCTGCAGGAAGATGGGGTTGAAGGTGGCGAGCTGGAAGTCCACCGTCAGGTCGTCCACCCGCTTGGGCGTGCCCACCGCGTTCGCGTAGACGGCGATCTGCGAGGTGGGCTCCTTGGCACGCTGAATGGAGAAGACCACGTCGTCCGCCGTCAGCGGCGTGCCGTCGTGGAATTTGACGCCGGCGCGCAGCTTGAAGCGCCAGCTCAGTGGCCCGGTCTGCGTCCACTGCTCGGCCAGGCCCGGCACGATGGCCAGCTTGGCGCTGCGGTTCGTGAGCCGCTCGTAGATCTGGCCATTGACCATATTGGTCAGGCTCTCGTTCTGCGAATGCGGGTCCATGGTCTGCGGATCGCCCTGGTTGGCCCAGCGCAGCGTCTGTGCGGCCGCGCCGCAGGCCCATGCGAGCAGCAGCAGCCCCATCCATCGTCTCATCACGTACTCCCAACAACCGTTTGGCCGGCAGTTTAGGAGGCCGGGAAAGACCCCGCAGCCGGACTCAGTGCCTGCCGCTGGGGTTCCAGAGCTCGTCCAGGTGCTTGAAGCCCCACTGCTCGGGCGGCTCGCGGCCCACGATGCGGTCGCTGCTGCCGTTGGACAGGTCGACCAACTGCACCGGGATGGGCATGCTGGACTTGGTCGAATAGAAGACCTTGACGCGTGGCGCCACCAGCGATGCCGGGTTCTGGTCCACCACCACCGCCAGGCGCCCGGACTGCAGGCGCACCAGCGTGCCGGTGGGGTAGATGCCCACGCTCTTCACGAAGGCCTGGAAGATGGCCGGGTCGAACTGGCCCTTCCACTGCGACATGCGCTGCAGCGAGCCGGCCGGGTCCCAGGCCGCCTTGTAGGGGCGCGTGGACGTGATCGCGTCGTACACGTCGCACACCGCGCCCATGCGCGCGAACAGGCTGATCTGCTCCCCCGCCAGCTTGTGCGGGTAGCCGCTGCCGTCCATCTTCTCGTGGTGATGCAGGCAGACGTCCAGTGCCGCCGCCGGCACCTTGGCGCCGTCCTTCAGCAGCTCCCAGCCGCGCTCGGGGTGGCTGCGCATCACGTCGAACTCCGCGTCCGTCAGTGCGCCGGGCTTGTTCAGCACCGTCAGCGGCATCTGCATCTTGCCCACGTCGTGCAGCAGACCGGCCAGGCCGGCCTCGCGCACCTGGTCGTCGGGCAGGCCCAGGTGACGAGCCAGGGCCACCATCAGGCCGCACACGGCCACGGAGTGCATGTAGGTGTAGTCGTCCTTGGTCTTGAGCCGGGCCAGGCTGACGAAGGCCGACGGGTTGCGCGCCAGCGAGGACGCGACCTCGTCGACGATGGGCAGGCAGACTTCCGAGTCGATGGCCTTGCCCAGGCGCGCCTCGCCAAACAGCGCCAGCACGGCGCCCTTGGTCCGGTTCAGCACCTGGGCGGCACGGTCCAGCTCGTCCTCCAGGCTGGCGCGCGCCTGGGCTGCCGCCGCGCGTAGCGCGGGAGCCGGCGCGGCGGGCGGCGGCACGGCAGGCGCCGAAGCCGGATCTGGCGGCGCTGCGGCGACATCACGGCCCTTGGCGTCGTCTATCCAGACGGCCGGCACGCCGCTGGCCTGCAACGCCGCGAGGTCGGCCGGATCGTCCAGCACGAACTTGGTCTTCCAGAAGGGATGCGAAAGCCAGGCTCCTTCCAGAGCCTGGATGAACATGCCCAGCCTCACCTCGGCGGTCGAGATCTTTTTCAACATGGAAGGCGTCGTTCCGGTCGGCGCAGTATCTACGCCACCCATTCGAATGGCTGTGCAACCTTGCACGCTTTGATCGGCGACAACAAAAAGCAAAAGCCGCCTCTCGCGAACGAGGGCGGCTTTCGAGCCGGGGGAGGCAAGAACTCAGCGCAGCTTTTTCTGCGGCACCGTCGCCAGTTCGGTCGGCAGGCTCGCGATGTAGGCCGCCATGGCCTTCAGTTCGGCGTTGCTGAACTGCTTGACCTGGCCGGCCATGACGCCGTTGGAACGGCCGACGCTGGCGTTCTTCTCGGTCTTGTAGGCCTTGAGCGCAACCGTCAGGTAGTCGGCGTGCTGGCCGGCCAGCTTGGGGTAGGTCGGGTCGATGGGCTTGCTGAAGTTGGCGCCGTGGCAGGACACGCAGGCGCCCTT
>CAMLKW010000285.1 GCA_946480605.1 uncultured Roseateles sp.
GCGGAACATCTTGCTGGCCACGCCCACGTGCGAGCGCATGCCGATGCCGACGATGGAGACCTTGCAGATCTTCGGATCGCCCAGCACCTGGCTGGCGTTGGTCGCCGGGCCCACGGTGTTCTTCAGCAGATCCATCGTGCGCTGGTAGTCGTTGCGGTGCACGGTGAACGAGAAGTCGGTCTTCCCGTCATGGGAGACGTTCTGGATGATGACGTCGATGTCGATATTGGCCTCGGCCACGGGGCCCAGGATCTGAAAAGCGATGCCGGGCTTGTCGGGCACGCCCAGCAGCGTCACCTTGGCCTCGTCACGGTTGAAGGCAATGCCCGAAACGACGGCTTGTTCCATGTTCTCGTCCTCTTCGAAAGTGATCAGCGTGCCGGAAGCGGCTTCTTCATTGATGTCGATGTCCCAGGCCGTGAAGCTGGACAGCACGCGCAGCGGCACACGGTACTTGCCGGCGAACTCCACCGAGCGGATCTGCAGGATCTTGGAGCCCAGCGAGGCCATCTCCAGCATCTCCTCGAAGGTGATGGAGCTGAGGCGGCGCGCCTCGGGCACCACGCGCGGGTCGGTCGTGTAGACGCCGTCCACGTCGGTGTAGATGAGGCACTCGTCGGCCTTCATCGCGGCAGCGATGGCGACGGCCGAGGTGTCGGAGCCGCCACGGCCCAGCGTCGTGATGTTGTTGTCGGCATCGATGCCCTGGAAGCCCGCCACGACGACGACCTTGCCGGCCGCGAGGTCCGCACGCACGCGCTTGTCGTCGATGCTCTCGATGCGGGCCTTGGTGTAGGACGAATCGGTCGCGACCGGCACCTGCCAGCCCGTGTAGCTGACCGACGGGACACCTTCGGCCTGCAGCGCGATGGCCAGCAGGCCCACCGACACCTGTTCGCCGGTCGCTGCAATCATGTCCAGCTCACGCATGACCTCGGGCGACGACGTGGCCGGCGACAGCTCCTTGGCCAGCCCCAGCAGGCGGTTGGTCTCACCGCTCATCGCCGAAGGCACGACCACCAGTTGGTGGCCGGCGCGCACCCATTTGGCGACGCGCTTGGCGACGTTGCGGATTCGATCGGTGGAACCCATCGAGGTGCCGCCGTACTTGTGGACGATCAGAGCCATGAGATTGAGCGAAGGCTGAAGACGGAGCCGCCGGGACGGCATGCTCGCAAACCCCTGATTTTATGCGGGCTTACGCGCTTCGCCTTCGCTCTGAAGCAAGGCTGAGTCGTCCAGCCAACGCAGCGACAGCCCAGGCTCATCTTCATCGGCGAAGGCACGGGCATCCATGCCCAGCCCGGCCACGACAATCAACCGCTCCTGCGCGTCGAACAGCAACGGACCGTCGCGCCGCCAGGGGGGCAGGCCCAATTCCTGGCAGGCTTTCTTCAGGCTGCGCGCCGCCGAGCCGGATGCGCGCTGGAACTGCTCGCCGCCATTGCGCGGCCGCTGTGTCAGCTGCGCCAAGCGCGCGGCGGGAATGCCCGGCGACGCGATCTCCACCAGCCAGGCGCCGCGCCAGGCCGGCTGCGGGTGCAGGCCCGGACGGCTCAGGTCCACCGCGGTCGGTGCGGCGGCCCTCGGCGCGGCGGCCGCCCAGAACAGGCCCCCGCGATAGGCATGCAAATCCCCTCCCGGTGCCGGCCACGACGCAGTCATGCCGGGCTTCCATTGCGTCAGCAGCCGCTCCACCAGGCTGGCGGGCGCCTGCGTGCAGTTGGCCAGCCAGGCGCGTAGCGCATTGGCGGCACGCGCTGGCGACAGCAGGGACAGCGCAGCCAGATCGAGACGATCAGGTGTGGAGATGCTCGCGAGATCCGCCGCAGCCACCTCGGCGGCAAGGTCGTGCGCCTGCTGTGCCCACCGCGCGGCCCGGGCGAGACCAGCCTCGGCCGCCGGGAAGGCCGGCCAGAACGCCTGACGCAGGCGGTTGCGCGCATAGCGGCCATCGGCGTTGCTGGGGTCCTCGATCCAGCGCAGCCCGTGCTGCTGGGCATAGGCGAGGATCGTGGTGCGCGGCTGATCCAGCCAGGGCCGAGCCCAGCAGACACCGTCACGCCATTGCGAGCTCGGCATGGCGGCCAGGCCGGCGCTGCCCGCGCCGCGCATGGCCTGCAGCAGGAAGGTCTCGGCCTGGTCCTGCCTGTGGTGGGCCAGCAGCAGCAGGTCGGCACCTCCGGCAACGGCCATGTCATGCAGCGCACGATGCCGCCCTTGACGGGCCCAGGCTTCGACGCTGTCGCCCTGCGCTGGCGCGCCGCTCAGCCGGGTGCAGGCGAAGGCCGCGCCCATCTCGCGCGCGACCACCTCGCAATGCACTGCCCAATCGTCGGCCTGCGGCTGCAGGCCGTGGTGCACATGAAGCGCCAACACGCGCGCAACCGATCGGGTGGCGGCGTACAGCAGCGCAGTGGAGTCGAGGCCGCCACTGAAGGCAACCGCGACCGGTGGAGGCTCAGCGATTCTTGGTGTCGCTGAAGCGGCCATAGGCCTGGACGCGCTCGTAACGACGATCCAGCAGCTCGCGCGTCTTCAGGTCGCTGACCTGTCGCAGCGAATCCGACAGCGCACGCTTCAGGTTGGACGCCATCTGCTTGGCATCGCGGTGCGCGCCGCCGACCGGCTCGCTGACGATCTTGTCGATCAGGCCCAACGCCTTCAGCCGATGCGCCGTGATGCCCAACGCCTCGGCAGCGTCGGACGCACGTTCGCTGCTCTTCCACAGGATGGAGGCGCAGCCCTCGGGCGAGATGACCGAATAGGCAGCGAACTGCAGCATCAACACCTGGTCGGCCACGCCGATGGCAAGAGCACCGCCCGAGCCGCCTTCACCGATGACGGTTGCGATGATCGGCACTTCCAGTTGCGCCATCTCCAGGATGTTGCGGCCGATGGCTTCCGACTGGCCGCGCTCCTCGGCACCGATGCCGGGATAGGCACCCATGGTGTCGATGAAGGTGAACACCGGCAGGCCGAACTTCTCGGCCAGCTTCATCAGGCGCAGCGCCTTGCGATAGCCCTCGGGGCGCGGCATGCCGAAGTTGCGCAGCGTGCGCTCCTTGGCATCGGCACCGCGCTGGTGGCCGATGACCATGCACGGCTGGCCGTTGAAGCGCGCGATGCCACCCACGATGGCCGCGTCGTCGGCGAAATGGCGGTCGCCGTGGAGCTCCTGAAACTCGGTGAAGACCTCGCTGCAGTAGTCCAGCGTCTGCGGGCGCTGCGGATGGCGGGCGATCTGATAGACCTGCCACGGCGCGACGTTGGAGTAGACCTCCTTGGTCAGCTGCTGGCTCTTCTTGGAGAGGCGGTCGATCTCCTCGGAGATGTCGACGGCCGACTCGCTCTGCACGTAGCGCAGTTCTTCGATCTTGGTCTCAAGCTCGGCAATGGGCTGCTCGAACTCCAGGAAGTGTTTCTTGCTCAATGGACCCCCTAGTCCGGTGAGTACGCCGGCCGATCCCCCGAGGGGATGCGGGCCGGCTTGAGAGCGGCCCGGCGCACGGCCCGCTCTGACATGATTGAACAATGCCTCAATAGTCCACAGGTAACGGGTCGAGGCTGCGCCAAATGTACCAAACCGCCACCGAGCGGAAGGGTGCCCAGGCGTCGCCCACCTCGCGCGCCTCGGCCCGGGACACCGGCTCACCGGAGAAGTAGTTCAGGCTGATGCCCTTCAGCAGACCGACGTCGTCCAACGGCATCACATTGGGGCGCATCAGGTGAAAAATCAAGAACATCTCGGCCGTCCATCGACCGATGCCGCGAATGGCGACCAGCTCTTCGATGATGGCCTCGTCGTCCATCTGCGCCCACTGGCGCACATGCACCTGGCCTGAGTCGAAATGCTTGGCCAGGTCGGCCAGGTACTCGACCTTGCGCGCGGACAGGCCGGCCGCGCGCTGCTCGTCCACGCCCAGCGCCAGCACGGCGGCGGGCTGGAACTTGGGCATCAGTTCGACCCAGCGGCCCCAGACCGACTGCGCCGCCTTCACCGAGATCTGCTGGCCGACGATGGAGCGGGCCAGCGTCGCAAAGGCGTCGCCGCGGCTCTGCAGCCGGGCCTCGCCGAACTGCGGGATGAGCTTGCGCAGCACGCGGTCGCGCTTGACGAGGTGCTTGCAGGCCTCGTCCCAATAGGGCGGGATCACGTCGGCAGGCGCCATCAGCTCTTCACCCAGGTCGTGCCGGCGGCACCATCCTTCAGCGTGATGCCCTTGGCCGTCAGCTCCGCGCGGATCGCGTCGGCGCTGGCAAAGTCCTTGGCGGCCTTGGCGGCAGCGCGGGCAGAGATGCGTTCCTCGATCCAGGCCGCCTCGTCGCCACCTTGCCCCCCCTGCAGGTACGCGCGAGGCTCCTGCTGCAGCACACCCAGCACACCGGCCAGCGCCTTCAGCAGGCCGGCCCGCTGCGGCGAGCGGTCGCGGTTGACCTCGTTGACGAGGTCGAACAGCACGGCCACGGCGCCGGGGGTGCCGAAGTCCTCGTCCATCGACGCCTTGAACGCGGCGGCGCTGGGTTCGGTCCAGTCGATCGTGACGTCAGCGGGCGGCACGACGTCCAGCGCCGTGTAGAGGCGCGTCAGCGCGGTGCGCGCGTCTTCCAGGTGCGAGTCGCTGAAGTTGAAGGGCCGGCGGTAGTGCGTGCGCAGCATGAAGAAGCGCAGCGTCTCGCCGTCGAACTTCTGCAGCACGTCGCGGATGGTGAAGAAGTTGCCCAGGCTCTTGGACATCTTCTCGTTGT
>CAMLKW010000286.1 GCA_946480605.1 uncultured Roseateles sp.
CGTGACGAAGGCCTCGGCCGCGTTGACCAGTTCGTCCAGGTTCTCCAGCCGCTCGGCGCCGTCCTTGTCGGTGCGGTAGAAGTCCAGCAGGCCCGAGGTCTCCAGCACCTGCTCGATGATCTCGCGCAGCGTCATGCCCTGCGTGAGGTTGCGCGTCGAGTCGATGAGGCTGGTGAAGGCCTGCAGGTTGGCGCCGCCCTTGCCCTGGATCGCGCCCACGCTCTGGTACAGGCTGCGGCCCGAGGCCTTGGCGGCGTCCTGCAGGTTCTCCAGCGTCTTGGCGCCGATGCCGCGCGTCGGGAAGTTCACGACACGCAAAAAGCTGGTGTCGTCGTTGGCGTTCTCCAGCAGACGCAGATAGGCCAGCGCGTGCTTGACCTCGGCGCGCTCGAAGAAGCGCAGGCCGCCGTAGACGCGGTACGGGATGCCCGAGTTGAACAGCGCCGACTCGATGACCCGCGACTGCGCGTTGCTGCGGTACAGCACCGCGATCTCCTGGCGGTCCAGCCCGCCGCGGTGCAGCGACTGGATCTCCTCGATCAACCACTGCGCCTCGGCGAAGTCGCTGGGCGACTCCTGCACGCGGATGGGCTCGCCCTGGCCGGCGTCGGTGCGCAGCGTCTTGCCCAGGCGCTGGCTGTTGCGGCTGATCAGCTCGTTGGCGGCGTCCAGGATGTGGCCGAAGCTGCGATAGTTCTGCTCCAGCTTGATGACCTTCTTGACGCGGTACTCGCGCTCGAAATCGGCCATGTTGCCCACGCGCGCGCCGCGGAAGGCGTAGATGCTCTGGTCGTCGTCGCCCACGGCCAGCAGGCTCTGGCCGCTGCCCGGGCCCGGCGGCGCGAACATCTTCAGCCACGCGTACTGCAGCTTGTTCGTGTCCTGGAACTCGTCCACGAGGATGTGGCGAAAGCGCTGCTGGTAGTGCTCGCGCACGGCCGGGTTGTCGCGCAGCAACTCATAGCTGCGCAGCATCAGCTCGGCGAAGTCCACCACGCCTTCGCGCTGGCACTGGTCCTCGTAGTTGGCGTAGATCTCGACCAGCTTCTTGGTCTGCTCGTCGTGCGGCAGCACGTCGCCGGGGCGCTGGCCGTCTTCCTTGCAGCCGGCGATGAACCAGCCGACCTGCTTGGGCACGAAGCGCTCCTCGTCCAGCTTCATCGCCTTGATGACGCGCTTGACGGCCGAGGTCGTGTCGCTGGCGTCCAGGATCTGGAAGGCCTGCGGCAGATGGGCCAGCTTCCAGTGCGCGCGCAGGAAGCGGTTGCACAGGCCGTGAAAGGTGCCTATCCACATGCCGCGCACGTTGAACGGCAGCATGGTGGACAGGCGCGTCAGCATCTCCTTGGCGGCCTTGTTCGTGAAGGTCACGGCCATCACGCCGCCCGGGCTGACTTGGCCCGTGTTCAGCAGCCAGGCGATGCGCGTGGTCAACACACGGGTCTTGCCGGAGCCGGCGCCTGCCAGGATCAGGGCCGGTTCGGGCGCCGCGGTGACGGCGGCGAGCTGCTCGGGATTGAGGTTGCGCAGGAGGGGGCTGGAAGCAGCGTCGGCCGCGGCACCGACAGGGAAAGAGGTCATCCGCGCATTTTAGGGAACCCCCTCTTACAAGCCGGCTGCCACCCGGCGCGCGCGGGTGTCGGGTCGTTGGCGATACTGCTGGTTTTCCCTGAACACTCTCCCCAGCCTGATGTCACGACTGACCCTTGCCCTCGGCGGCGCCACCCTCGCCCTCGCCTTGCAGACCACCCAGGCCCAGGACACCCCCGACGGCCAGTGGCACGGCGGCCTCAGCCTCTCGGGCGCGCTGGCCAGCGGCAACAGCAGCAGCCGCACGCTGGCCGCCAACGCCGACACCAGCCGCGCGACGGCCCAGGACAAGATCAGCCTCTACGGCATCGCCAACTACGGCCGCAACAAGGTCGATGGCGTGGACACCACCACCGCCGACCTGCTGCGCCTGGGCGGCCGCTACGACTTCAACTACGGCCCGCGCTGGTTCGCCTTCGGCGGCGCCGAGGGCGAGACCAACGAGTCCGGCGGCGTGCGCGACCGCTACAGCCTCAACGGCGGTCTCGGCTACCACCTGCTCAAGGGCGACGCCCACAGCTGGGACGTATTCGGCGGTGCAGGCTACACCGACACCCGCTTCACCGACGGCAACCGGGCCAATGGTGCGCAGCTGCTGCTGGGCGAGGAGTCCAGCCACAAGCTCAGCGAGACCACCACGCTGAAGCAGCGCCTCGTCTACTACCCCGACGGCGGCGAACTGGGCGACCGCGCCACCTTCGACGCCGGCCTCGCCACGACGATCAGCGGCGGCTGGACGCTCAACGCCGGCCTGTCCAGCCGCTACGCCAGCCGCGTGCCGGCGGGCACGAAGAAGACGGACAAGCTGTTGACGATGGGCTTCGGCTACAAGTTTTAGCCCCTCGCCCAGCCCGCCACGCTGAACGCGGGCGGGTCTGGTCGGTCTTGCAGACCGCGCTGCGGCAGGGCCGCAGCTCTTCGGCAGGCACATGCCGCCCACTGGGCGCCATGTGTCCGGCCTCAGCCCCCAAGGGGACGGCGATGCTTGCGGCATTGAGCCGCAAGCACATCGCCTGACGGGCCGGCTTGGGAGCGGCCCGGCGCTCGGCCCGAAATGCAATGCCTCAGCGCCTGCGTACCTTGCCGGCCCGCCCGGCCTTGGACCACTCGTAGGCCTGGCCGTCCGGCGTCCGGCCGCCCTCCACCGCCGACACGCCGGGCCGGCCCACGCTCTCGTCCAGCTCCGTCGAGATGCTGACGTGGCGGTGGCCCGCACGGCGCCGGTCCTCGGCCCAGGCCAGCGCCTGCGTCAGCTCCTTGCTGCCGAAGAGCTGGCAAACCGGCGCCGCGGCCTCGTCCTCGCCTTCCAGCCAATACACCACGATGCCCACGCTGCGTCTCCGTCGGTTGACAGGCGATGATGCCAGCCATGGACACGCCCGCCATCGAACTGCGCCCACCCCAGCCCGGCGACCTCGGCTGGATCGTCCAGCGCCACGGCGCCTTCTACGCCGAGGCCATCGGCCTGGACTGGCGCTTCGAGGCGCTGGTCGCGCGCATCTGCGCCGACTTCGTCGACCGCTTCCAGCCCGGGCGCGAGGCCTGCTGGATCGCCACACGCGGTGCCGAACGGCTGGGCTGCGTCATGCTGGTCCAGGCCCGCGACGACGCCAGCGACGAGCCGCGCCCCGGCGTCGCCAAGCTGCGCCTGCTGCTGCTGGAGCCGCACGCCCGCGGCCTGGGCATGGGCAAGCGCCTGGTGCGCCAGTGCAGCGACTTCGCCCGCGCCGCCGGCTATGAACGCATCGTGCTGTGGACGCAGAGCGAGCTGCTCGCCGCGCGCGCGCTCTACGCGGCCGAGGGCTACCGCCTGGTGCGGGCCGAGGCCGGCCACGGCTTCGGCCGGGACGTCGTCAACGAGACCTGGGAACTGACCCTCTAGGCAGCAGGCCGCACCAGCGCTGCGCACCGGCACGCACCATTCAAGGGCTCGCCCGCGGCAAAACCTTGGCATGCGACTTGCGCCTGCCCCCCGCATGACGACAAGCCAACAGGGCACAGAGACGACCACGCTCGGGATCGGTGCACAGCGGGGTGGCCCCGCAGCGGCCGGCCTGGCCGACCTGGAGCGCGCCGCCGGCTTTGGCCAGTGGTGGTACGACCCGCTGACCGGCCAGAGCCTGCTCTCGCCCGCAGCCCGCGACTACCTGGAGATGCCCAGCGAGACCGCCGACGGTCTGGACGCCTGCTTCGGCCATGTGTTCGAGGAAGACCTGCCCGCGCTGACCCGGCTGTGGACCGGCGCGCAAAGCCAGCGCGCCACGGACGTGCGCGTCATCGGCCTGGCCCACGGCATGCGCTGGCTGCGCGTGACGCCGCTGCCCCCCGACCCCGCGCGGCCGCGCTGGCGCCACGGCCTGCTGCAGGACGTCACCGACCTGACCCACGCCGCCGTGCGCGAGCGCCTGGGCTATGCGCTGACCGAGTTCCTCATCGGCACGCACACGCTGCAGGACGCCATCATCAACGTCATCCAGCTGATCTGCCGCAACCTGGGCTGGGAATGGGGCGCCTACTGGAGCATGGAGGGCGGTAGCGATGGCGGCCAGCTGTGCTGCAAGCATTTCTGGCACCCGCCGGACCGCGACCTGGAGCAGTTCAGCGCCATCAGCGCCGCGTTGGGCATGGCGCCCGACGAGGGTCTGGTGGGCCGGGTCTGGGCCAGCGGCAACGCCGAATGGGTGGAGGACATGTCCTCCGACCCGCGCTTCCTGCGCCGGCGCAGCGCCAGCATGTGCGGGCTGTGGTCGGGCTATGTGTTCCCGGTCACCTACGTGTCGGACGACGGCGAGCGCCACCGCCCCGGCGTGCTGGAGTTCTACAGCAGCCTGTCGCGCCAGCCCGAGGCGCAGCTGCCCAAGGTGTCGGCCACGATAGGCGCACTGATCGCGCAGACCGCCCAGCGGCTGGAGACCGAGGCCGTCATCCGCCGGCTGGCCCAGGTGGACGAGATGACCGAGCTGGACAACCGCGGCTACTTCTACGCCCAGCTCAACCGCCACTGCGCGCAGCACCAGCGCCAGGGCGGGCGCTTCGCGCTGGTCTTCATCGACCTGGACCGCTTCAAGCCCATCAACGACGCCTACGGCCACGATGCCGGCAACGCCGTGCTGCAGCAGTTCGCGCGCCGGC
>CAMLKW010000287.1 GCA_946480605.1 uncultured Roseateles sp.
GCAGTCCGCAGGGACTGCTTGTGTCCGACTCCAGTTCGCCAAGCCGGCCCGCCATGGGCGATGTGCTTGCCGGTCAATCCGGCAAGCATCGCCGTCCCCTTGGGGGACCGATCAGGCGCGCCCGCGTTCAGCGGGGCGTGACTGGGCGAGGGGCTTGCTTGATCGCGTTCTCCATGATGTTGACCATCGAGTCGGTCCAGAAGCGGTGCTTGTTCTTCGCCAGGTGGTCGAGCAGCGCGTCGAGCGCCTCGCGCGTGACGCTCAGGTGCTCGGCGCCCACGCCGTGGAACAGCAGCGACACCAGCGCGCCCTGGGCCGCCGCCTGCTCGACCAGTGCGATCAGCTGCTCGCCGCTCCAGCCTTCGACGAAGTAGGCCGGCATCGCGTAGGGGTCCAACTGCGTCGTGTCCGTCGTCAGCGCCGGCGGCGCGGCACGGAAGGCGACGAAGTGCGGCTGCAAGGCCTTCACGAAGTCCTGGCCGCCGGCGGTCAGGTCGAAGCACGGTGGCGTGAAGGTGCGGCGGGTCCTGCCGTCCAGCGACTGCAGCCAGGTGTTGGCGGCGATGACCTGCTCCTGCACCTGGGCCGCCATCTGGCGTTCCAGATCGCGCTGCGGCTGCACCCAGTCGCGGCCCGGGCCCTTGGCCGAACAGCCGTGGAACAGGCTGTGGTTGCCCAGCTCATGGCCGGCCGCCGCGGCGGCCTGCCACTCGTGTTGGCGGGCCGGCAGCGTGGGGCCGTTGATGGGGATGTAGAAGCTGGCCCGCAGGCCGCGCTGGTTCAGCGCCGGCACGACATGGTCCAGATGGCTGTGCAGCGCATCGTCATAGCCCAGGCTGACGGCCGCCTTGGCGCCGCCGGGCCAGTTGAACGATGCCGCCGTCGCGGCCACGGTGGCGAGCAGGCCCAGCATGGCCACGAGCGTCTTCTTCGTCATGTCATCTCCTCAACGCAGCAGTTGGACGGCCATCAGCAACCCGATCAGCACGGGCTGGTGGACCATGTAGAAACTCAGCGACCAGCGCCCCAGCACCGCCAGCGGCCGCGGCGCGGTGCCCTGCCACAGCTGTGGCTGCGCACGCGTGACGACAAAGCCCAGCAGCATGACGCCCAGCCAGGGCAGCACCGGCACCCAGTCTTCGGTGATGGGCTTGTGCGTGACCAGCCCCAACCAGTTGGTCCAGCGCGTGTCGAAGAACGGCAGCTGCACCCAGCGCGGCGCGGCGATGGCCAGTGCGGCCAGACCCAGCAACGCGGCACCGGGTAGCCGCGCCAGACCCAGGCGCAACGCCAGCAGCATGACGGCCATGCCGTGCAGCACGCCGAAGCTGATCCAGCTGTGCGGGAACATGAACCACGAGCCCAGCGACACCAGCGCCGCGCAGCCCGCCACCTGGCCCCAGCGCCGCCAGAAGCGGCCGGCGCCCTGCCCCGCCCTCAGGGCGAGCGCCTGGCCACCACCGGCGCAGAACAGGAACAGGCTGACGATGGCGGTGCGCTGCCAGGTCCAGACCGGGTCGCGGTAGAAGTCCTGCTGGATCCAGCCGAAATGGTTCAGGTCGAAGGCGAAGTGGTAGGCCGCCATCCAGACGATGGCGGCGCCGCGCAGCGCGTCGAGACGGTCGAAACGTGAAGGCGCGACAACCGCGATCATTGAAGAAGACGTTAGGGCAAGGGCGTGGAGGCCGGATTCTGGCCCCGCTGCAGGCGCTGCTCGGCGCGGCGCTGCTGCATGCGCTCCTCGGCGATGCGCCGGCGCGCGATGCGGTCGCCCTCGTCGGGGTCGGCCGCGGCATGCATGTCCTCGGCGCGCACGCGGGCGTCGCGGCGCAGGCGGTCGCTCAGCTGGCTCTGCGCGGCCTGGGCCTCGCGGCTGATGGCCCAGTCGGCGTCGCGGTAGCGCCCCTGGCCGCTGCGACATTGACGCACGCGGCGCACCTCGTCCTGCATGAAGCGGCGCTCGGCGTCACCCAGCGTGGTCGAGTTGGCCCGCGTCTCCATGCCGCGCAGCTCGCCGTCGCCGGGGCAGCTGTTGCCGGCCGGCACGGGCGCCGCCGCCGACGCCGGGGCGGCGCCCAGCGCCGCGCGCACCACCTCGGGCTTCAGGCTGTCCACCACATTGGGCTGCAGCGTGCGCTCCGGCACCGGCTGCCCGGACTGCGGGCAGGGCTTGTCGCTGAACACCGTCTTGCCGCCCACCTCGCACTTCCAGACCTGCTGAGCCGCAGCCCCCGTCGAGGCCAGGCACCAGGCCAGGCCAAAAGCCATCCACTTCATCGCCACACTCCCGTCTTTGCCCACAATGCGGGCCGTCACCATTGCCATCACCGACCGCGCCATGCCACAGCGCCTGCTCGCCTTCACGCTCGCCGCATTGTTCAGCACCGTCGCCCTGCCGCCGGCGCTGGCCCAGAACAAGGCCGCCCAGCCGCGCGCCGTCAGCCCCCGCGCCGCCCCGCTGGACGCCGAGGAGCTGAACAACGTCAACGTCTTCAAACGCGTCAGCCCGTCGGTGGTGCACATCACCACGCTGTCCGTGCAAAGAGATTTCTTCTCGCTGCGCACCAGCGAGCAGCCCAGCGGCACGGGCACCGGCTTCGTCTGGGACGAGGCGGGCCACATCGTCACCAACTTCCACGTCATCCAGGGCGGCGACCGCGCCACCGTGACGCTGAACGACCAGAGCAGCTACCCCGCCCGGCTGGTGGGCGCCTTCCCCGACCGCGACCTCGCCGTGCTGCGCATCGAGGCGCCGCGCGACAAGCTGCCGGCCATCCACCTGGGCACCAGCCGCGAGCTGCAGGTGGGCCAGAAGGTCTATGCCATCGGCAACCCCTTCGGGCTGGACCAGACGCTGACCACCGGCATCGTGTCCGCGCTGAACCGCGAGATCGAGTCCGTCACGCGGCGCACCATCAAGGGCGCGATCCAGACCGACGCCGCCATCAACCCCGGCAACTCG
Organism: uncultured Roseateles sp.; assembly: GCA_946480605.1. The sequence continues at coordinate 2,963 of CAMLKW010000287.1, forward strand.
GGCGGCCCGCTGCTCGACTCTGCGGGCCGGCTGATCGGCGTCAACACGGCCATCTACAGCCCCAGCGGCGCGAGCGCGGGCATCGGCTTTGCCATTCCGGTGGACGAGGTCAACCGCATCGTGCCGCGGCTGATCCGCGACGGGCGTTTCATCCGGCCGGCACTGGGCGTCACGTCCGGCGCGCCGCAGTTGGCACAGGCGCTGGGAGCGCCCAAGGGGGTGCTGCTGGTCAACGTGGCCGAGGGCAGCCCCGCCGCCGCCGCCGGCCTGAAGCCTTTTGGTCGCGACCGGCTGGGCCGCATCGTGCAGGGCGACGTCATCACCGCCGTGGACGGCAAGGCCGTGGCCGACCTGGACGACATGCTGTCGCTGCTGGAGACCCGGCAGATCGGCGAGCGGGTGACGCTGGCCGTGTGGCGGGCGGGGCAGACGAGGAAAGTGGTGGCAACGTTGGGGAGTTCCGATTGAGCCGGTCACCCGACCACCGGCCATGGCGGCCGATCAAACGCAGCAAACGCACACGAGCTTGAGAGGCAACCCAGCGCCTCCGGCTGCGCACGAGTCACGCCCCAGCTCCCGCTCAGCGGCACACCTCGGCCCCCTGATCGAACACGATCTCCCACCCGCCTGCTGGCAGGCGCCGCCACACGGACTGAAAGCGCGCGAACACGCGACCCTCGGGGTTGGTGACCGGGCCACTGCTCTGCGCCAGGTCGCCGCTGGGCAGCACCACGACCAGATCGGGCGCCCAGGAGAACGGCGCTTTCGGAGCTTCGAAATACTTGCTCCAGACGCCCATCACGGCGTCGGGGCCGTGCAGCGGCGTCTTGCCGTTCAGCCAGATGGTGTCCGCCGCCAGGTAGCGGCGAAAGGCCGCGGCGTCACGGTCGGCCATGGTCTTGGCAAAAGCCGTCTCGGTGGCCGTGACCTCGGCCACGCGGCGGGCGATCTCGTCGGCGCCGGGCCAGCCGGCTTGCGCGGTGGCCGTGGCGGTGGCACCGACGGGCAGCGCGGCGACGGCGAACAGGGCGTGGCGGCGGGTGGGGGTCATGGGCGGCTTTCGTGGCGGGCAGGCCGCCAGCATGCCCCGCGCGCGCGGCCCTGCCGCAAGTCACCGGCGGCAGCCGCCGCCGGGGAGCGGCGTCAGAACGCCGCGATGCCCGTCTGCGCCCGGCCCAGGATCAGCGCATGGATGTCGTGCGTGCCCTCATAGGTGTTCACCACTTCCAGGTTCACCAGGTGGCGGGCGATGCCGAACTCGTCGGAGATGCCGTTGCCGCCCAGCATGTCGCGCGCCATGCGGGCGATGTCCAGCGCCTTGCCGCAGCTGTTGCGCTTCATGATGGACGTGATCTCCACGGCGGCCGTGCCCTCGTCCTTCATGCGACCCAGCCGCAGGCAGCCCTGCAGGCCCAGCGTGATCTCGGTCTGCATGTCGGCCAGCTTCTTCTGGATCAGCTGGTTGGCCGCCAGCGGCTTGCCGAACTGCTTGCGGTCCAGCGTGTACTGGCGGGCGGTGTGCCAGCAGTCCTCGGCCGCGCCTAAAGCGCCCCAGGCGATGCCGTAGCGCGCGCTGTTCAGGCAGGTGAACGGGCCCTTCAGGCCGCGCACCTCGGGGAAGGCGT
>CAMLKW010000288.1 GCA_946480605.1 uncultured Roseateles sp.
GCGAGCAGCAGCCTCGTCAGCGCCGGCGGCCAGGGGCGCGTCAAACCGGGCGGCACGTCGATGTCGAGATCGACACCATGGCGATCCAGCAGCGGCGCGTGGGCCAGCACGACCTGCTCGACCTGCGGCAGCAACGGCAGCTCGGGCGTGGGCGGCGCATCGTCGTCGCGGGCCAGCGCCAGCAGCAGGTCCACGGTCTGCTGCAGTTGCCAGATGGCGGCGTCCATCGTCGCCAGCGTCGCTTGCTGCTCGGGCTTCGCCTGGCGCCGCAGCGCCTCGCAGGCCATGCCCAGCACCGCCAGCGGCGTGCGCAGCTCGTGGCTGGCGTCGCGGGTGAAGGCCTGCTCGCGGGCGATCAGGTCGCGGGTGCGGCGGTTCAGCTCGTCGAGGTGGCGGGCAAGGCGGCCAACCTCGTCTTCTTCGGATTGCGGCTCGGCCAGGTCGAGCGGCAACTGCTCGGGGCGGCTCTGCGCCACGCGCTCGGCCAGCCGGGCCAGCGGTGCGCTGCTGCGCCAGGCCAGCCACGCGCCCAGGGCCAGCGCCGCCAGCGTGACGACGCCGCCCCACAGGCCCAGCCAGAGCAGCAGGTGGGCGCGCATGGGCCGCACGACGAGCTGGCCGCCGACCTCGGCCACGAGCAGCGCGCCGTTGCCGTCGAGCGGCAGCAGGTGGTAGTGCCGGCCCGCGTCGCCGGCCAGCTCCTGGCGGTGCGGATGCGCGGCGAGTGCGCGGGCGAGGTCGGCAGGCAACGTGGTGGCGCTGCGGTGGACGCGGATGTAGCCATGCGCCGGCGCGGTCCAGTCGCCGTGGGCCGCGTGATGGGCCTGCTGGCGGCGCTGCTCCTGGGCCAGTGCGCCGGCGAAGAACTCGTCTTCCACGACGTAGACGAAGAGCATGGCGAGCACGCCGAACAGTGCGCTGACGGCCAGTGTGTAGCCGGTGAACGCCAGCGTCAGGCGGCGCCGCAGGCGTGGGCGGTAGGGCGGCGGCGTCATGCCGGCAGGTCCAGCCGCAGGCCGACGCCGTGCACGGTCTTCACCAGCGCCTGGTCGCTGCCCAGCGCCTGGCGCAGCGTGTAGAGGTGGCTGCGCAGCGCGTCGGATTCGGGCGGTTCGTCCTGCCACAGCTGCTGGTGCAGCTCGCTGCGCGTGACGGTGCGCGGCCAGGCTTCGGCCAGGGCCAGCAGCAGCCGGTAGGCCTGGCGCGGCAGCGGCAAGACCTGGCCCGCCGTATTGCTGACCTGGCCGGCGCGCCGGTCTATGCGCAGCGGCCCGCGCTGCAGCACGGGGCTGCGGCCCAGCTCGCCGCGGCGCGCCAGCGCCTGGCAGCGCCACAGCAGCTCCTCGCCGGCGAAGGGCTTGAGCAGGTAGTCGTCGGCACCGGCGCCGAAGCCCTGGCGCTTGTCGTCCAGCGCGTCGCGGGCGGTCAGCATCAGCACGGGCACGTGGCGGTCGGCCTGCTCGCGCAGGCGCCGGCAAAGCTCGACGCCATCCAGTCCCGGCAGACCGAGATCCAGCAGCAGCACGTCGGGTGGCTGCTCCAGTGCCATCTGCAGGCCCAGGCGGCCGTCGCTGGCCTCTTCCACCGCCCAGCCGGATGCGCGCAGCAGCGCGGCGATCTGGGTGCGCAGCGGCGCGTGGTCCTCGACGACCAGGATGCGGTTCACGACAAGGCCTCTCCTCTGCGCAGGAGGCTAGGCCAGGCCGCGTGAAGCCAAGGTCAAGACATGCCCTGGTGGCGCAGCAGGGCGTCGATCGTCGGTTCGCGGCCGCGGAAGGCCTTGAAGTTGTCGATGGCGTCGCGCGAGCCGCCTTGCTCCAGCACTTCGGTCAGGAAGCGCTTGCCGGTGGCGGCATTGAACACGCCTTCCTCCTCGAACGCGCTCCAGGCGTCGGCGCTCAGCAGCTCGGCCCACTTGTAGCTGTAGTAGCCGGCCGCGTAGCCGCCCGCAAAGATGTGCGAGAAGCTGTGCTGGAAGCGGTTGAAGGCAGGCGGGATCAGCACGGCGACCTCGGCGCGCACTTCGTCCAGCAGCTTCTGCACGTCGGCTTCCGCACCCGGCTCGCCGTGCAGGCGCATGTCGAACAGCGCGAACTCGATCTGGCGCAGCGTCTGCAGCCCGCTCTGGAAGTTCTTGGCCGCGGTCATCTTGTCGAACAGCTCGCGCGGCAAAGGTTCACCGCTGTCGATGTGGCCGGTCAGCTGCTGCAGCACGTCCCACTCCCAGCAGAAGTTCTCCATGAACTGGCTGGGGAGCTCGACGGCGTCCCATTCCACGCCCGAAATGCCGGATACGCCGAGGTCGTCCACCTGCGTCAGCATGTGGTGCAGGCCGTGACCGAACTCGTGGAACAGCGTGATGACGTCATCGTGCGTCAGCAGCGCGGGCTTGTCGCCCACGGGCGACGCAAAGTTGCACACCAGGTGCGCCACCGGCAGCTGCTGCTCGCCCGTGGGCTTGAGCCAGCGGCTGCGCACGCCGTCCATCCACGCGCCGGGGCGTTTGCCCGGTCGGGCGTAGAGGTCCAGGTAGAAGCCGGCGACCGCATTGCTGCCGCGCTGCAGCTGGTAGTAGCTGACGGTGTCGTTCCAGGTGGGCGCAGCGGCTTCCACGACGCGCACGTCGAACAGGCGCTCGATGATGGTGAACAGGCCCGCGACGACCCTGGGCGCGGTGAAGTACTGCTTCACCGTCTGGTCGCTGAAGGCGTAGCGGGCTTCCTTGAGCTTCTCGCTCCAGTAGCTGACGTCCCAGGCTTCCAGCGGCGCGCCCTTGGCGAACTCGCGCAGCTCGGCGAGGTCCTTCTCGGCGAACGGACGGGCGCGCTGGGCGAGGTCGCGCAGGAAGCTCGTCACCTCGGCCGGCGAGGAGGCCATCTTGGGCGCCAGCGACACCTCGGCGAAGTTGGCATGGCCCAGCAGCCGGGCCTCTTCCTGGCGCAGCGCGACGATCTCGCGCATGGCGGCCGTGTTGTCCCATTCGGGCTTGCCGCCGGATTGCTGGATATCGCTCGCGCGGGTCACATAGGCGCGGTACAGCTTCTCGCGCAGCGCGCGGTTCTCGGCGTACTGCATGACCGGCAGGTAGACCGGGAAGTGCAGCGTGATCTTGTGGCCGCCGTCGTCCAGCTTCGTTGCATCCAGCACGTCCTGCGGTACGCCGGCCAGTTCGTCGGCGCTAGCCACGTAGCTCCAGCCGTCGGTCGCGTCCAGCACATGCTCGCTGAACTTCTGCTGCAACTCGGCACTGCGCTCCTGGATGGCGGCGTAGCGCTCGCGGGCCTCGCCCTGCAGTTCGGCGCCGGACAGCACGAAGTCGCGGATGGCGTGCTTCAGCGACTGCAGGCGGGGGGCGCTCAAGGTCGCGCCCTGCGCGGCCATGACGGCCTTGTATTTGGCGAACAGCGCCTCGTTGGCGCCCATGGCCGTGTAGAACTCCGTCACGGCCGGCAGCATCGCGTTGTAGGCCTCGCGCAGCGCGGGCGTGTCGGCCACGGCATTCAGGTGTCCCACGGCGCCCCAGGCCGTGCCCAGGCGTTCGGTGGCGGTGTCGAGGATGGCCGACAGCGCGTCGTAGTCGGCCGGCGTGTCGGGCTTCACCGCTTCGTCCAGCGCTGCCTGCGCATCGGCCAGCAACTGCTGGATGGCGGGCTGCACATGCTCGGGCTGGATGGCGGCGAACTCGGGCAGGGCGGCGGTGGAGAGCAGGGGATTGGTCATGGTGGGTTCAGCTGGCGGCACGTTCCGCCGATTCAAGCGTGTTGACCAGCAGCATGGCAATCGTCATGGGCCCGACCCCACCGGGCACAGGGGTGATCCAGCCGACCACTTCCTTGACGCCGTCGAAGTCCACGTCGCCGCAGAGCTTGCCGTCGTCGTTGCGGTTCATGCCGACGTCGATGACGACCGCGCCGGGCTTGACCATGTCGGCCGTCAGCACGTTGCGCTTGCCGACCGCGGCGACGATGACGTCGGCCTGGCGGGTCATTTCACCAAGATTGGCCGTGCCGCTGTGGCAGACGGTGACCGTCGCGTTGGCGGCCAGCAGCATCAGCGCCATCGGCTTGCCGACGATGTTGCTGCGGCCGATGACGACGGCATGCTTGCCCTTCAAGTCCTTCATGCCGATGCTTTCCAGCATCTTCATGCAGCCATAGGGCGTGCAGGCCTTGAAGCCGGGCTCGCCGACGACCAGCGCGCCGGCGCTGGCGACGTGGAAGCCGTCCACATCCTTGGCCGGCGAGATCGCCTCGATGACCTTGTGGGCGTCGATGTGCTTGGGCAGCGGCAACTGCACGAGGATGCCGTGGATTTCGGGATCGTTGTTCAGCGCGTCGACGCGGGCCAGCAGTTCGGCCTCGGTCATGGAGGCGTCGTACTTCTCCAGCACCGAGTGGATGCCGGCATCCTCGCAGGCCTTGACCTTGTTGCGCACATAGACCTGGCTGGCCGGGTTGTCGCCCACCAGCACCACGGCCAGCCCGGGCGTGACGCCACGGGTTTTCAGGGCCGCCGCGCGCTGCGCCACGTCGGCGCGCAGTTGGCGGGAGAGGGCGTTGCCGTCGATGAGCTGTG
>CAMLKW010000289.1 GCA_946480605.1 uncultured Roseateles sp.
GCCCAGGGTCACCTTGACCGCGTTGGCCAGGATGTTCACGCCTTCAACCATGCGGGCGCGGGCTTCGCCGCCAAAGATCACGTCTTTTGCTGCCATTTGGAATTCTCCGAATCTAAATTGGGGTCAGAGTCGATTTCGTCGACGTCTTGATCAACGAGGGCGGAGCATCACGGCGTGATGCTCCATCCCGTGAAATTACTTCTGCACGACGGCGAAGAGGTCCTCTTCGCGCATGACCAGCAGTTCCTCGCCGTCGACCTTGACGGTCTGGCCGGAGTACTTGCCGAACAGCACGCGGTCGCCGACGGCGACGTTCAGGGCCACGAACTCGCCCTTGTCGTTGCGCTTGCCGGGGCCGACGGCCAGGACTTCACCTTGATCCGGCTTCTCGGCGGCGTTGTCGGGGATGACGATGCCGGAGGCGGTCTTGGTTTCTTGCTCCAGACGGCGAACGATCACGCGATCGTGCAGGGGGCGCAGCTTCATGGAATCTCCTTGAGAGTTGGAACTGAAGCGGCCGCAGCCAAAGTGCTGCGGCGCGTCGAAAATGGGGTCGGCGACCCGGCTCGCATTCGTTAGCACTCGATATTGCCGAGTGCTAGCAGTCAGGCATTATAAGGACGGAGTTGGTCGATTCAAGGGCTGCTGTCGCAGGTTCAGGCGGCGTCAGTTCTGCTCGCCGGGCGACGGGTGGCCCCAATGAAAACGACCGCCAGAGGCGGTCGCTTGGAGCCGAAGTGTCGCGTGATCAGCGCGCTGCGGTGGTGCGGCGGCGCACCCAGGCCAGTGCACCGATGGCGCTCAGCGCCAGGCCGACGCTGCCGGGCTCCGGCAGGCGCGTGCTGGCCGACGGTGTGATGAAGCTGAGGTTGTCCAGTAGCAGGTTCTGGTCGAGGCCGCTGACCTTCACCGAGTGGGCCGTGGCGCCAGCGAGGATCGTGATGGACTGATCAAGCTTCCATTCGCAGAAGGCCCAGGGGGAGGTTGTGCAAGGCGTCGATTCCAGCACGTCCTTGGCGTTGCCCAGTTCGCGGCCCTTGCCGTCCAGGTCTTCAAAGACCTGGATTGTGGCGCCGCTCGCTTCCAGCAGGCTGAATGCGAACTTGAGTTCATCGACAAAGCCGCGGGTGAAATTGATGATGAAACTCTTCGACGGAATGTCTGGATCTTGGTGCTGGAAATAGGGGTCGCTAGTCAGTTCCAACGCGCCGCAGCCGAGCTTGCTGGCCGCGTCAGCAGGCGCGGTCCAGAGCACGTCACCGCCGCAGCCCCGGCTGAAAGCGCCAACAGCCCAGGCATCGCCCGTGAAGCTGAAGCCGGCGATCTCGGTGGTCAGCGCCTTGTCAAGCCAGAGGGCCGGATCATTGAAATTCAGAGTCACCACCTCGGCAAAGGCAGGTTGCAGTGCTGCTGCCAGGCCAAGGGCCAGAAGTTTGCTTTTTGCTCGCATGGTGATCTCCTCGGGGCCGTTCGAGTTGGGGTTGTGTGGAAGACTGTAAACAAGGGCATCCTTTCCAGGCGCCCGGGCGCCCCTTCAGTTGAGGGGGCCAGGGGACAGCCCCTCCGAGCTTAGGGGGGGTGTGGGGCTTGGCTAAACTGCCCCGGGTGGAAACCAAGTGGCTAGAAGATTTCGTCAGCCTGGCCGAGACGCGCAGCTTCTCCCGCTCGGCCCAGTTGCGACACGTGACCCAGCCGGCGTTCTCGCGGCGCATTCAGGCGCTGGAGGCCTGGGCGGGCGTGGACCTTGTGGATCGTTCGTCCTATCCGACCCGCCTCACGGCCGCCGGCGCAACCCTGCTTGCGCAGGCGGTGGACTTGCTGGGCAACCTTCAGGCGACCCGCAACATGCTGCGCAGCCACCAGGCGGCCGACCAGGACATGATCGAGTTCGCGGTGCCGCATTCACTGGCCTTCTCGTTCTTCCCGCACTGGCTGATGGGCCTGCGGCGCGGTTTCGGCGCGATCAAGTGCCGGCTGAACGCGGCCAATGTGCACGACGCGATGCTGCAGCTCAGCGAGGGCAACTGTGATCTGCTGCTGGTCTACCACCACGCCAGCCAGCCGTTGCAGCTGGATCCGGAGCGCTATCAGATGGTGTCGCTGGGTCACGAGACGCTGGCGCCCTATGCCAAGGCAGACGCCCAGGGCGAGCCGCTGTTCCGGCTCCCGGGGCGCCCGGGGCAGAAGATCCCCTTCCTCAGCTACGCCGCAGGCGCCTACCTGGGGCGCTTGGTGGAGCTGATCGTCAAGGAGGCGGATTGCGCGCTGAACCTGGATGCCATCTATGAGACTGACATGGCCGAAGGCCTGAAGGCCATGGCACTCGAAGGACATGGCTTCGCCTTCCTGCCCGCCAGCTCGGTACAGAAGGAGCTGGCCGGCGGTCGGTTGGTGCCGGCCGCCGCGCCTGGCAGCTTCAGCGTCAGCATGGAGTTGCGCATCTACCGGGAGCGTCCGGAAGCATCGCGCCGGCACAAGCCTGCGGCTCAGGCGTTGTGGGATTTCCTGGCCTCGAACGCATGACAGCGTGGTGGGCGCGCCGCGTCGTATAAACCCGCATATGGGCAGCATGCGTGGCGTGATCTGCTCATGTTCTGATCGGTCTCATTTCCGTTGTTGGAGTTCTCATGAAGAAAGTTCTGCTCGTTGCCGCCCTGCTGGCCGGCGTCTCGGCCACCCACGCCGACACCTTGAAGAAGATCAAGGACAGCGGCGCCATCACGATGGGCGTGCGGGAGTCGTCGGGTCTGTCGTACACCATCGGTGACGGCAAGTTCGTCGGTTATCACATCGATGTCTGCGACCGGGTGGTGGCCGATCTGCGCAAGCAGGTGGGCGGCAAGCTGGAGGTGAAGCTGCAGCCGGTCACGTCGGCCAATCGCATCCCGCTGGTCGTCAATGGCACCGTCGACCTCGAGTGCGGCTCGACGACGAACAACGTGGCCCGCCAGAAGGACGTCGCGTTCGCCGTGACGACGTATGTCGAGGAAGTGCGCATCGCCGTGAAGGCCAACTCGGGCATCACGTCCATCAATCAGCTGGCCGGCAAGACCCTCGCGACGACGACCGGCACGACGTCGGTGCAGACGCTGCGCAAGCACGAGCGCGCCGCGGGCGTGGACTTCAAGGAGGTGTTCGGCAAGGACCACGCCGACAGCTTCCTGCTGCTGGAGTCCGGTCGCGCCGACGCCTTCGTCATGGACGGCTCAATCCTGGCCAAGAACATCGCTACGTCCAAGAACCCGGCCGACTTCAAGATCGTCGGCGAGGTGCTGGCCGTCGAGCCCATCGCCATCATGTTGCGCAAGGACGACCCCGCGTTCAAGAAGGCCGTGGACGACAGCATCAAGAATCTGATCAAGTCGGGCGATCTGGCGAAGATCTACGACAAGTGGTTCCTGCAGCCCATCCCGCCGACCAACACCAAGATCGGCCTGCCCTTGTCGGCGGCCACCAAGGATGCCTGGGCCAACCCGAACGACAAGCCGGCGGAAGACTACGCCGCGAAGAAGTGATCGTAGGCACGGTTTGAGCTTTCAAAAGGCGGGTGCGGGTCACCCGCCTTGTCTTTAGGAGAGTCCATGAGCTGGGACTGGCAGGTGTTCTGCAAGAACACCATCGACGGTGAGGTCGTTGCCAGCTGCTTCGGCAGCGGTGGCGACATCACCTATCTGCAATGGATGCTGTCCGCCTGGGGCTGGACGCTGAGCGTGGCGCTGCTGGCGCTGGTGCTGGCGCTGGTGACCGGATCATTGATGGGCATCCTGCGCACCGCGCCCAGCCGCGGACTGGTGGCGCTGGGCAACACGTGGACCGAGTTGTTCCGCAACATCCCGTTGCTGGTGCAGATCTTCCTCTGGTACCACGTGCTGCCGTCCATCTTCCTGAGCCTGCGCGAGGTACCCAGCTTCATCCTGGTCGTGTTCGCGCTGGGCTTCTTCACGTCGGCCCGCATCGCCGAGCAGGTCAAGGCCGGCATCCAGAGCCTGCCCAAGGGCCAGCGCTACGCGGGCCTCGCGATGGGCTTCACGCTGCCGCAGACCTACCGCTACGTGCTGCTGCCCATGGCGTTCCGCATCGTCATTCCGCCGCTGACCAGCGAGAGCATGAACATCATCAAGAACTCGTCGGTGGCCTTCGCGGTCAGCATCGCCGAGCTGACCATGTTCTCCATCCAGGCCAGCGAGGAAACCTCGCGCAACATCGAGATCTACCTGGCCGCGACCGGCCTGTACTTCATCTCGGCGTTCGCAGTGAACCGCATCGCGCTGTTCATCGAGAACCGGGTGCGCGTGCCCGGCATGGTGGGGAGCAAGTGATGCTGCAGCTCGACTTCTCCTTCCTGAACTGGGGCGTCGTCTCCAGTTTCGTCGCCAAGGGCTTCATCTTCTCCATCCAGCTGACGCTGATTGCGATGGTGGGCGGCATCCTGATCGGCACGCTGCTGGCGCTGATGCGCCTGTCCGGCAAGCCGTGGCTGGAGATTCCCGCAGCCGCCTACGTGAACACGCTGCGCTCCATCCCGCTGGTGATGGTGATCCTGTGGTTCTTCCTGC
>CAMLKW010000290.1 GCA_946480605.1 uncultured Roseateles sp.
GGCTGCGGCTGAGGCGCGTGTTCAGCGCGCTGCTGCCACCGGTGGCCCAGCGGGTCGTGAAGTCGATGTCGCGCCGGTCGTAGTCATTGGGCGCACTGACGATGACGGGCCGCAGCGTGTCGGGGTCCAGCGTGAGGCCGACCGGATAGCGCGGATGCTGTCCGCGGGTCTGGCGCCCCACCAGCCCCAGCCGCACGTTGGCGCCCGGAGTGGCGTAGACGCCCAGCGAACCGGTGTCCTGGCTGTAGACGAAGCGGGCGTACTCCTCGGCGCTGAAGTCGCGGCGCTTGTGGGTGAAGCCACCCTCCACCGTATAGCGTGTCAGCACGCCCAGCCGCACCGTGGCCTGGTACTCGTCGTTGCGCTCGACGTTCTTCTTGAAGATGGGATCGATGCCGTTGCCGATGTTGAAGTCGGCCAGCGAGCGCGAGGACTTGGCGCTGACGACGCCCGAGAGGTTGCCTATCGTCTGCCAGTTGAGCGCACCGCGCAGGTTGTAGGCCCGGTTGTTCAGTTCCTTGTTGGACGAGTAGCGGTTGTCCTGCAGGCTGCCGTCCAGCGTCAGGTGTTGCCGCCCCAGCCGCTGGTCCATGCCCGCGACCAGGCCGGCGCTGGCCACCGTGTCGTCGTTGGTGGCGTTGGACTGCCGGTAGATGTTGGACACCCGCGTCACGCCCAGCGTGGCGCCGCCGTAGAAGGGCGAGCTGTCGTCGGTCTGCGCCTGGACTGGTGCGGAGGCGGCAAGCGCGAGCGCGAGCAGGGCGGGGCGAGTGAGCTTAGTAGGCATGTCGGTCGAACACCACCAGCCTGACCGTGCGCAGAATGATCTGCAGGTCCAGGGCCAGTGACCAGTTGCGCAGGTATTCAAGATCGTATTCGACGCGTGCCTTCATCTTGTCGATGGTGTCGGTCTCGCCGCGCAGGCCGTTGACCTGGGCCCAACCGGTGATGCCGGGCTTGACCTTGTGGCGCACCATGTAGGCCTTGATCAGCTCGCGGTACTGCTCGTTGTGCGCCACGGCGTGCGGACGCGGCCCCACGATGCTCATGCGGCCCTGCAGCACGTTGATGAACTGCGGCAGCTCGTCCAACGAGGTTTTGCGGATGAAGGCGCCGAAGGGCGTGATGCGCGAGTCGCCCTTGGTGGCCTGCTTGACCACGGCACCGTTGTCCTGCGTGCGCATGGAGCGGAACTTGTAGACGATGATTTCCTCGCCATCCAGCCCGTTGCGGCGCTGCTTGAAGATGACGGGCCCGGGCGAGCTGAGCTTCACGCCAATGGCCAGCAGCAGCAGGATGGGTGAGATCAACACCAGGATCAGCGATGCCAGCACGATGTCGCTGATGCGCTTGATCAGGCTGTTGGTGCCGGTGAAGGGCGTTTCGCAGATGCCCACCACGGGCACGCCGTTCATGTCCTTGAGCCGGCCCTGGATGATGCTGATGCCGAACACGTCGGGCACGAAGAACAGCGAGGCCGTCGTGCCCTGGACCTGCTCCAGCAGCTCCACGATGCGCGGCTGCGAACCGAGCGGCAGCGTGATGTAGACGTCGCGCACACCCTTCTCGCGCACGTAGGCCGCCAGGTCGGCCAGCGTGCCCAGCACCTGCGTGCCGGCGTCGGGGTGCAGGCGCTCGGGCGTGCGGTCGTCGAAATAGCCCAGGCACACCACGCCCTGGGACTCGCGCAGCGCGCGCGCCACCTTGTGCCCCAGCGGGCCGGCGCCCACGATGACGGCGGTGCTGCGCGCGCCGGGGTGGCTGGCGCGCCAGCGCTGGATGCGACGGCCGGTCTCGATGGCTACGACCTGCAGCACCGGCGTGACGGCCGCCCACCAGAGCAGCACCTCGGTCTCGAAGTAGTGCAGGCTGCTGGTTGCGTAGCCGCACAGCAGCAGGATGCCCAGCAGCATCAGCCAGGACGACACCACGTCCACGAAGGCGCTGGCCGGGTGGTCGTTGAAGCGGTTGCGGCCCGGGAAGGTCAGCGCGAACACCAGCAGGCACAGCGTCAGCGTGGGGCGCATCACCGGCTCTTCGAAGTGGCCGCTGACGAGCAGGAAGGTCAGCACGATGATGCCGGGCTCGAGGAAGGCGGCGATCAGCGATTCGACCGATTGCGGTGCGCTGTAGAACGTCCTTTTGTAGCTGCGATCCTCAAACATCGTCGGTTTGGCTTTTCCTCGTACCGCTGCCTGGAAGTGCAGGCAAGAAGCGATCCAGGATTCTCTACCAACAAATTTGACAATCCCTGCGGGCGCGTCCCCTGTTCAGGGTCCGCTGCCTACAATCCCGCCCATGTCTGCATTCCGGCTTCCGCCCTCCCTGTCGCCGCTGCTGATGCCGGCGCTGCAGGATCGACTCGTGCTGCTGATCAACCATGTGTTGTCACGGGAAAACATCGCCGCGCGGCGGCTGCAAGCCCTGGCCGGCAAAGGCCTGGTGGTGCACCTGTGCGGCTGGCCCCGGCTGCTGCCGGCCGTGCCGGACCTGATACTGGGCGTTACACCTGCGGGGCTGTTCGAGCGCCTGGACGCGCCGCCCGCCGGCCCGGGCCATCTGCGCATCGAGATCGATGCGTCCAACCCGGCCCAACTGGCGCTGGGCGCGCTGAACGGCGCGGCGCCCACGGTCAGCGTGCAGGGCGACGCGGCCTTCGCCGGCGAGATGCACTGGTTGATGGACAACCTGCGCTGGGACATCGAGGACGACCTGTCCGGCCTGGTGGGGCCGCTGGCCGCCCGGCAACTGGCCCAGTTCGGCCGCGCGCTGCGCACGACGCTGGGGGGCCTGGCCCGCCGCATGGCGCCGACAGCCGCGGGCGGCCCCGCATGAGGTTTGTCTCCCGGCTGCTGTTCATCCTCTGGACGGTCTGGCGCTTCGGCCTCGATGACCTGGCCTTGTCGGGCCTGCGCCGCAGGCGCTTCCAGCTCATCCGCCGGCTGACCCGGCTGGGGCGGCGCTGGCAGGAGCCGCGCGGCGTGCGCCTGCGCCTCGCATTGGAGCGGCTGGGCCCCATCTTCGTGAAGTTCGGCCAGGTGTTGTCCACCCGGCGCGACCTGCTGCCCCACGACGTGGCGCTGGAGCTGGCCAAGCTGCAGGACCGCGTGCCGCCGTTCCCGGCGGCGCTGTCGCGCGAGCTGGTGGAGCGCGCCTTCGGCCGGCCGCTGGAGGAGCTGTTCGCCAGCTTCGACGCCGAGCCGGTGGCCAGCGCCAGCATCGCCCAGGTGCACTTCGCGACGCTGAAGGATGGCCGCGAGGTGGCCGTCAAGGTGCTGCGGCCAGGCATGCTGGACGTCATCGACGACGACCTGTCGCTGATGCGCCAGCTGGCGGTCTGGATCGAGCGCTTCTCGGCCGATGGCCGGCGCCTGAAGCCGCGCGAGGTGGTGGCCGAGTTCGACATGTACCTGCACGACGAGCTGGACCTCGTCCGCGAGGCCGCCAACGCCGCCCAGCTGCGCCGCAACATGGAGAGTCTGGACATCATCCTGGTGCCCGAGATGCACTGGGACCTGTGCAGCTCCGAGGTCATCGTCATGGAGCGCATGAAGGGCGTGCCCATCTCGCAGCGCGCCGTGCTGGAGGAGGCGGGCGTCGACATCAAGAAGCTGGCCCGCGACGGCGTGACCATCTTCTTCACCCAGGTGTTCCGCGACGGCTTCTTCCACGCCGACATGCACCCCGGCAACATCCAGGTCAGCCTGGCGCCCGAGACCTTCGGCCGCTACGTGGCGCTGGACTTCGGCATCATCGGCACGCTGACCGAGGTGGACAAGGACTACCTTGCGCAGAACTTCATCGCCTTCTTCCAGCGTGACTACAAGCGCGTGGCCGAGCTGCACATCGCCTCCGGCTGGGTGTCGCCCGAGACGCGGGTGGATGCGCTGGAGAGCGCCGTGCGTGCCGTCTGCGAGCCGCATTTCGACCGGCCACTGAAGGACATCTCGCTGGGTCAGGTCTTGATGCGCCTGTTCCAGACCTCGCGCCGCTTCAACGTCGAGATCCAGCCCCAGCTGGTGCTGCTGCAGAAGACGCTGCTCAACGTCGAGGGCCTGGGCCGCCAGCTGGACCCCGAGCTGGACCTGTGGGCCACGGCCAAGCCCTTCCTGGAGCGCTGGATGAACGAGCAGGTCGGCTGGCCGGCGCTGAACAAGCAGCTGATGAAGGAGGCGCCGCGCTTCGCGCAGTTCATTCCCGAGCTGCCGCGCCTGCTGCACGACGCGCTGAAGGCGCAGGCCCAGCGCGGCGGCGACGCCGAGCTGAAGGCCCTGGTGCGCGAGCTGCGCAGCACCAACCGGCTGCTGTCCGGCCTGCTGTGGGGCGCGGCCGGCTTCGCGATCGGCATCGCGCTTGCTTGGGTGGCCATGCAGCTGCTGGACTCCGGCTTCTAGACCGGCGGCTGCGCGCCGCCGCCATAATCCGCGCCCATTTCCGGCCCAACCCGCTCCCAAGTCCCATGAACACCACGCTGATCGTTTTCGTCGTGCTCTATC
>CAMLKW010000291.1 GCA_946480605.1 uncultured Roseateles sp.
TTCGGCGCGCAGCCGGGCGCTGACGTCTTCGTCGCCGAGGAAGACGTGGCCTTCGCGGAAGCTGAGCTTCAGCGTCGGCACGATGGCGGCCACGGCGTCGCCGTCATCCAGGTTCAGCCCGGCGCGGCGCGCGGCCAGACCGGTCACCCGGTACAGCGCACCGGAGTCCAGCACCTCGAAGCCCAGCGCCTTGGCCACCTCGTCGGCTAGCGTGCCCTTGCCGGAGGCGGTGGGGCCGTCGATGGTGATGACCGGGATGTCGGCGGCACGTGCCGTGACGACGCCGAACAGCGTCTCGAAGTAGTCCGGGAAGGTCTTGGCGACGCAGTGCGGCTCCAGGATGCGCACGGGCACCGCGTTGTCGGTGACCAGCCCGTTGAAGGCGGCCAGCGAGAAGCACATGGCGACACGGTGGTCGTCGTAGGTGTGGATGGCTGCGGCCTGCCAGTCCGTCAGCGGCTGGACGCGTATCCAGTCCGGGCCTTCCTCGACCGTCGCGCCCAGCTTGCGCAACTCGGTCGCCATCGCGGCGATGCGGTCGGTCTCCTTGACGCGCCAACTGGCGATGTTGGTCAACGTCGTCGGGCCGTCGGCGTAGAGCGCCATGACGGTCAGCGTCATCGCCGCGTCGGGGATGTGGTTGCAGTCGAGGGTGATGCCCTTGAGCGGCCAGGCGCCGCGGCGGACCTCCAGCCAGTTGGGGCCGGCCTTCACGTCGGCGCCCATCGCGGCGGCGGCCTCGATGAAGCGCACGTCGCCCTGCAGCGACTCGCTGCCCACGCCTTCGATGCGGATGGGGGCGTCGGCCGCGGCGATGGCGCCGAGGCCGACGAAGTACGACGCCGACGACGCGTCGCCTTCGACGAACACTTCGCCCGGCGAGACATAGCGGCTGCCGGCCGGGATGACGAAGGCCTCCCAGCTCTCGCGACGCACCTGGATGCCGAAACGCTCCAGCAGCGCCAGCGTGATCTCGATGTAGGGCTTGGAGATCAGCTCGCCGATGACCTCGATGCGGATGTCGCGCTCGGCCACCAGCGGCAGCGCCAGCAGCAGCGCGGTCAGGAACTGGCTGGACACGTCGCCGCGCACGCGCACGGGCGTGTCCAGCGCCAGCGGCGACGGGCCGCGCAGGCGCAGCGGCGGGTAGCCGGGGTTGCCCAGGTCGTCGATGGCGCAGCCCAGGCCACGCAGTGCATCGACCAGGTCGCCGATGGGCCGCTCGTGCATGCGGGCGACGCCCGACACCTCGAAGCTGCCACCCTGCGTGGCAGCCAGCACGGCCAGCGCGGCCGTCAGCGGGCGCATGGCGGTGCCTGCGTTGCCAAGGAACAACTGGGCATGCGTGGCCAGCAGCTTGCCGCCCAGGCCCACGATGCTGACCGTGTCGCCGTCCTTGACGACGCCGCAACCCAGCGCGCGCAACGCGTCCAGCATGACGGCCGTGTCGTCCGACGCGAGCAGATCGCGCACGACGGTGCGGCCTTCGCTTAAGGCGGCCAGCAGCAGCACGCGGTTGGAGATGCTCTTGGAGCCGGGCAGGCGGACGGTGCCCGCGGCGCCGCGCAGCGGCGGCAGGTCGAGAAAGGGGATCTTGAACATCACTTAGCCGCAGGGCGGCCGGGAGGGGCTGCAGGGGAGGGGAAGTTCCAGGCGCCACGGCCTTCGGCGATGGGGCGCAGTGCGGCTTCCAGGGCGCCGGCGTCACCGGCCTCGATCAGCGCCTCCAGCTGGTCCAGCGTGGTGCGGAAGCGCTTGGACTGGGCCAGCACCTCATGCTTGTTGGCCAGCAGGATGTCGCGCCACACGGCCGGCTCGCCGGCGGCGATGCGGGTGAAGTCGCGAAAGCCGGGGCCGGCCAGGCTCAGGTAGTCGCGCGCGGCGGGTTGCTCGGCAATCGCCTGGAAGTAGGCGAAGGCCAGCAGGTGCGGCAGATGGCTGACGGCGGCGAATGCGGCATCGTGGTTGTGCGGTCGCATCTTCAACACGGTCGTGCCCAGCGCGGACCAGACGTCGGTCGCGAGCTGCACGAGCTGCGGATTCGTGAAAGGCTGCGGCGTCAGGATGACCTGTCGGCCCTCGTACAGCGTGGCCTCGGCATGCTGCACGCCGCCCGACTCCTTGCCGGCAATGGGGTGGCAGGGCACGAAGCTGGCAGCTTTTTCACCCAGCGCACGGCGGGACGCTTCGATCACGTCGCATTTTGTCGAGCCGACGTCCATGAACAGCACGCCGGGGTTCACCAGGTGGCGGATGGCCTTCAACGTGGCCTCGGTGGCGGACACGGGCACGGCGATCAGCACGATGTCCGAGCCCGAAACGGCCAGCAGAGCGGACTCGGCGGCAACGTCGATGACGCCCAGCTTCTTGGCCTGCTTGGTCGTCGAGGGCGACTTGCTGTAGCCCACCACGCGCTTGACGAGGCCGGCCTTCTTCATGGCCAGCGCAAAGCTGCCGCCCATCAGGCCGCATCCGATGACGCCGAGCTGTTGGAACATGGTTGCGGGGCCTCAGTTCTTGACCGGGTAGGCACCCAGCATCTTGAAGAACGCGCAGTTGGCGCGCAGTTCCTCAAGGGCGGCGGCGACGTTGGGCTGGCTGGGGTGGCCGTCCAGGTCGATGTAGAAGTAGTAGTCCCACTGGCCCGTGCGGGCCGGGCGAGACTCCAGGCGCGTCATGGACACGCCGTGGGTCTTCAGCGGCACGAGCAGGTCGTGCATGGCGCCCGGGCGGTTGGGCACGGAGACGACCAAGCTGGTGCAGTCGCGGCCGGTGGCCGGCGGCGTGGCCATGGTCTGCGGCAGGCAGATGACGGCGAAGCGCGTGCGGTTGTAGGCCTCGTCCTGGATGGCATGGGCCACGATGTGCAGGCCGAAGACCTGGGAGGCGCGCTCGGCACCCAGGGCCGCCCAGGCAGGGTTGGTGGCGGCAAGGCGCGCGCCTTCGGCATTGCTGGACACGGCGCGGCGCTCGACGTCGGGCAGGTGCTTGTTCAGCCAGTTTTGGCACTGCGCCAGCGCCTGCGGATGCGCGAGGACCGCTTCGACGCCGTGCATCGACGGTTCCTTGCGCATCAGGTTGTGGCGGATCAGCAGGCTGACTTCACCGACGACGTGGCAAGGTGTGTGCAGGAACAGATCCAGCGAGCGCGTGACGACGCCCTCGGTCATGTTCTCGACGCCCACGACGCCGAACTGCGCGCTGCCGCTGGCGGTGGCGTGGAAGACCTCGTCGAAGCTGGCGCAGTAGGTCATGTCGGCGGCACCACCGAAATACTCGATGGCGGCCTGCTCGCAGAAGGTGCCCACCGGACCCAGCACGGCCACGCGCTGCGGTGACTCCAGCGCCAGGCAGGCCGACATGATCTCGCGCCAGATGGCCGACACATGCTCGGCCTTCAGCGGGCCCGGGTTGGCGGCGCGGATCTTCTCGATGACCTGCGCCACGCGGTCGGGGCGGAAGAAGGGCGTGCCTTCGGCGCGCTTGATCTCGCCGACCTGCTCGGCCACGCGGGCGCGCTCGTTCAGCAACTGCAGCAGCTGCTTGTCCAGGCCGTCGATCTGATCGCGCAGCGCCAGCAGCGCCTGGGAGGCGACGGGTTCAGCCATGACGAGCCTCGAAATCCTTCATGAACGACACCAGCGCCTGCACGCCCTCCAGCGACATCGCGTTGTAGATGGAGGCGCGCATGCCGCCCACCGACTTGTGGCCCTTCAACTGCAGCAGGCCGGCGGCCTTGGACTCGGCCAGGAAGGCCTCGTTCAAGGACTCGTCCTTCAGAAAGAAGGGCACGTTCATGCGCGAGCGGCAGTTGGGTGCCACGCGGTTTTCATAGAAGCTGGACGCATCCAGCGCGTCATAGAGCAGGGCGGCCTTGTCGATGTTGCGCTGCTCGATGGCGGCCAGGCCGCGCTTGCCGGCGTAGTCGAAACCCTTGAGCCACTGGAACACCAGGCCGGCGACGTAGATGCCGAAGGTGGGCGGCGTGTTGTACATGGACTGGTTGGCCGCCACCGTCGTGTAGTTGAACGCCGAGGGGCAGATGTCCAGCGCATGGCCCAGCAGGTCTTCGCGCACGAACACGAGGGTCACGCCGGCCGGGCCGACGTTCTTCTGCGCGCCACCGAAGGCCAGGCCGACGTGGTCCCAGGCTATGGGGCGCGACAGAAGGTGGGAGGAGCAGTCGATGACCAGCGGCGCCTTGCTCGTCAGCTGAGGCAGGTCGTGGAACTCGACGCCGTCGATGGTCTCGTTGGTGCAGACGTGCACATAGGCCGCGTCGTCGCGCAGCGCCCAGCCGCTGGGGATGCTGCGGCCGTCGCCCTCGGCCGCGATCTGCACGTCCGCGTAGCGGCGCGCCTCGGCCGCGCTCTTGCGCGACCAGGAGCCGGTGACGACCACATCCACCTTGCCGCCGCGGCTGAGGTTCAGCGGCACGATGGCGTTCTCGCCCAGGCCGCCGCCCTGCATGAACAGGA
>CAMLKW010000292.1 GCA_946480605.1 uncultured Roseateles sp.
CGACGTGCTGGTCAACAACGCCGGCATCACCAAGGACCGCATGTTCCTGAAGATGACGCCCGAGGACTGGAAGGCCGTCATCGACACCAACCTGAATTCCATGTTCAACGTGACCAAGCAGGTCGTGCCGGGCATGGTGGAGAAGGGCTGGGGCCGCATCATCCAGATCAGCTCGGTCAACGGCGAGAAGGGCCAGGCCGGCCAGACCAACTACTCCGCCGCCAAGGCCGGCATGCACGGCTTCACGATGGCGCTGGCGCAGGAGCTGGCGGCCAAGGGCGTCACGGTCAACACCGTCAGCCCCGGCTACATCGGCACCGACATGGTCAAGGCCATCAAGCCCGAGATCCTGGAGAAGATCGTCGCCACCATCCCGGTCAAGCGCCTGGGCACGCCCGAGGAAATCGGCTCGGTCGTCGCCTGGCTGGCCGGGGACGACAGCGGCTTCACGACCGGCGCGGACTTCTCCTGCAACGGCGGCCTGCATATGGGCTGACCCCGCCTGCTCACGGCGATACCAGGCCGGCCTTGCGCCGGCTTTTTTGCGCGCCTTGCACAGCGTTTAGGCTAACGCCATGAGAAAAATCCTTCAGTCCCTGCATGACCGGCTGCCCGACTGGGCGGCCGACTGGTTCGACGTGCTGGCGCCGCTGGTCGAGGCCGTCCTGATCACGCTGGCGGCCTGGCTGCTGATGCGACTGGCTAAGCAACTCATCCGCCGCCTGACGCGCGCCTATGCGCTGCCGCTGGACGTGACCGCGCTGTTCCTGCGCCTGACGGGCGTGCTGGTCTATGGCGGCGCGCTGCTGTGGGCGCTGGAGCGCTTCGGCGTGTCGGGGGCGGTGCTCTGGGCGGCCTTCACCGGCTTTGCGACCGTCGCGGCGGTGGCCTTCTTTGCGGCCTGGAGCGTGCTGTCCAACCTCTTCTGCGCGCTGCTGATCTACGTGACCCGGGCCTTCCGCATCGGTGACGTCGTGGAACTGCTGGAGCCGGGTGAGAAGCCGGTGATGAAGGGCCGGGTGGTGGACATCAACCTCGTCTACACGACGCTGCAGGAAAGCGGCTGCGCCGAGGACGGCACGCGGCTGCAACTGCCGAACAGCCTGTTCTTCCAGCGTGCGCTGCGGCGCTGGCATGGCCCGGCCGCCGAGGTACGCACCGAACCGCGCTGATGAGGGGCGGCGTATTGCCTATCATGCGGGCCGTTTTTCAGCCTGGAGAGCCGTCATGGCGATGGATGTAGTCGATTACGAGATCAAGGGTGCCGAGATGCAGTTCGTCGAGGTCGAGCTGGACCCCGGTGAGGCGGCGATCGGTGAGGCCGGTTCCATGATGTTCATGGACGCCGGCATCGCGATGGACACCGTCTTCGGCGATGGTTCGGCCAACCAGGGCGGCGGCTTCTTCGGCAAGCTGCTGGGCGCCGGCAAGCGGCTGATCACCGGCGAGTCGCTGTTCACGACCGTCTACACGAACAACGGCCACGGCAAGCAGCGCGTGGCCTTCGCCGCGCCTTATCCGGGCAAGATCCTGCCGATGGATCTGCGCCAGCTGGGCGGCATGCTGATCTGCCAGAAGGACTCCTTCCTGTGCGCCGCGCGCGGCGTGTCGCTGGGCATCGCCATCCAGCAGAAGCTGTCCACCGGCTTCTTCGGCGGCGAGGGCTTCATCATGCAGAAGCTCGAAGGCGACGGCCTGGCCTTCGTGCATGCCGGCGGCACCGTCGTGCGCCGCACGCTGCAGCCGGGACAGACGCTGCTGGTCGACACCGGCTGCGTGGTGGCCTACACGCCCAACGTGAACTTCGAGATCCAGTACGTCGGCAAGATCAAGACCGCGCTGTTCGGCGGTGAGGGCCTGTTCCTGGCCAAGCTGACCGGCCCGGGCGAGGTCTGGCTGCAGAGCCTGCCGTTCTCGCGCCTGGCCTCGCGCATCTTCGCGGCGGCGCCGCAGACCGGCGGCGGCGGTCGCGACGAGGGCTCGCTGCTGCCCGGCTTTGCGGGCGCCGGCATCCTGGGTGGCATCCTGGGCGGCAGCAGCGACGATTGACGCGCCGGCCGGGCTTGACCTGGCTCAGGGTTTCGTCAAAAGCCCACGGGTAAACTGACAGTACAGGGCGGCACCAGAGCCGCCCTTTTCATTGGCGGAGAGCGGGATGTTGCGCAGTTGGGCGGTGGCCTTGGGATTGGTGATGGCGCTCGGCGCCCAGGCCCAGCCGGCGCGCCCGCCGGTGTTCGTGCTGAACTCGCTGAGCGCAGACATCGCCGTCGTCGATCCGGTCAGCTTCACCGTCGTCAAGCGCATCCCGACCGGCAAGGAGCCGCACCACCTCTACCTGTCGCCGGACGAGAAGTCGCTCATCGTCGCCAACGCGCTGGGCGATTCGCTGACCTTCGTGGACCCGCGCACGGCGGAGGTCCAGCGCGTGGTGCGGGGCATTTCCGACCCCTACCACCTGCGCTTCTCGCCGGACATGAAGTGGTTCGTCACGGCAGCCAACCGGCTGGACCACGTGGACCTGTACCGCTGGCAGGGCAGCGTGGCGGCCGAGCCGCTGCAGTTGGTCAAGCGCATCCGCGCGCCCAAGACGCCCAGCCACCTGAACATCGACACGCGCAGTACGACGGTCTACGTCAGCCTGCAGGACAGCGACGAGATCCTGGCCATCGACCTGGCCACGCAGGCGATCAAGTGGAAGCAGGCCGTCGGCAAGATGCCGGCCGACCTCTACCTGACGCCGGACGACCGCCACCTGTTGGTGGGCCTGACGGGCGACAAGTTTGTCGAGGTCTGGGATGTGAGTGGCGCCACCCCGAAGCTGGCGCAGCGCATCCAGACCGGTGACGGCGCGCACTCCTTCCGCGCCTGGGGCGACAAGCGCCATGTGCTGGTGTCCAACCGTGCCGCCAACACCATCAGCAAGATCGACATCGCCAGCTTCGCCGTGGTGGACCAGTTCCCCGCGCCAGCCGGGCCCGACGACATGGAGCTGCTGACCGATGGCCGCACGCTGCTCGTCACATCCCGCTGGGCCGGCAAGCTCACACAGATCGACACCGCCACGCGCAAGGTGGTGCGCCAGGTCCGTGTCGGCAAGTCGCCGCATGGCATCTGGACGCTCGATCATCAACCTCGTCTATGAAGTGGCTGGTCCTGGCGCTGGCAGCCACGACGGCTTCGGCGCAACCGAGCTGTGACAAGCCGGTCTACCTGACCTTCGACACCGGCCACATGGGCGTCGCACCCCTCGTGGCGCAGACGCTTCAGCGCCACAACGCCAAGGCCACCTTCTTCCTGGCCAGCGAGCCTACGAAGACCGGCGGAACGACGCTGGACGACAGCTGGGCGCCATGGTGGCGCGAGCGTGCGGCGGAAGGGCATGACTTCGGCTCCCACACCTGGGACCACGACATCTGGATGGCCGACCTGCCCGACGCGGACGGTCGCGTCTCGCGGTTTCGCTTTCGCACCCGGGCCGGCGTGCAGCCGCCCGTGGTGCGCGATCTGACCGCCGAGCAGTACTGCGCCAGCCTGAGAAAAGTGGGCGAGCGCTTCACGGCCATGACCGGCCAGCCGATGGCGCCGTTGTTCCGCGCGCCCGCGGGGCGCACCTCGCCGGCACTTCTGAGTGCGGCCAAGGCCTGCGGCTTCACGCATGTGGGCTGGAGCCGCGCGGGCTTCCTGGGCGATGAGCTGCCCAGCCAGGCCCATCCCAATGCGCAGCTGCTGGAGAAAGCGCTGCGCGACATCCGGCCCGGCGACATCCTGCTGGCCCACCTGGGCATCTGGGAGCGGCAAGACCCGTGGGCGCCCGCGGTGCTGGACCCGCTGCTGAGCGGCCTGAAGCAGCGCGGACTATGCTTCGCGCCGCTGCGCGATCATCCGCGCTACGGTCCCCTGCTCAAGAAACCGTGATCGACTGGATCTCCAACACCTTCGACGGCCTGCAGCTGCTGCTGTACGAGAGCGTCGTGCAGCCGCTGGTGTTCGGCCTCGGCTTTGGCAACCTGCTGGAAGACGCCTACGCCGCCACCGGCTGGCTGCTGCTGGGGCTGCTGCAGATCGCCATCATGCTGGTGGGCATCCGTGTGCTGGAGCGGCGCTGGCCGGTGGAGCCGGTCACCGATGCGGCAGCCGTGCGCGTCGACGTGGTCTACACGCTGATCCACCGGCTGGGCCTGGTGCGGCTGGCGATGTTCTTCAGCGTGGAGCCGCTGTGGGACTGGATGGCCGCCGAGCTGCGCCTGGCCGGCCTGCCCGGCTGGCAGCTGGACGGCCTGTGGCCCGGCGTCACCGACATCGCCTGGGTCAGCCTGTTGCTGTACCTCGTGGTGTTCGACTTGGTCGGCTACTGGCTGCACCGCGCCCAGCACCAGTTCAACGGCTGGTGGGCGCTGCACAGCCTGCACCACAGCCAGCGCCAGATGACGATGTGGAGCGACAACCGCAACCACCTGC
>CAMLKW010000293.1 GCA_946480605.1 uncultured Roseateles sp.
GCGCCTCGTCGCGCCCGTTGCAGTGCAGCGACTGCGTGCCGCCGAGCACCGCCGCCAGCGCCTGCAGCGCGGCGCGCACGATGTTGTTGTCGGGCTGCTGCGCCGTCAGCGTGCTGCCGCCGGTCTGCGTGTGAAACCGCATCTGCATGGCGCGCGGCTCGGTGGCGCCGACTCGATCGCGCATGATTCGGGCCCAGAGCCGGCGGGCGGCCCGGAACTGCGCGTGCACTATGCGACGGCGCTGGGCGATGACAGCCTCAGCACCGGCATGCTGGAGCGCTGGGCCGCGGAAGGCGTGCAGACCGGCCTGGTGCAGCGCCTGCCCGGACGCGTGCCGGGCCTGTACCTGATCGAGCTGGACGGCAACGGCGAGCGCCGCTTCCACTACTGGCGCGGCCAGGCGGCGGCGCGCGCGTACTTCGACACCGCGACGACGGCGCTGGAGGAGCAGGCCGACGCGCTGGATGCGCTCTACCTGTCCGGCATCAGCCTGGCCATCCTGCCCCAGGCCGGCCGCGAGCGCGTGCTGGCGCTGATGGCCCGCATGCGCGCCGCCGGCAAGGTCGTCGCGTTCGACAACAACTACCGCCCGCGGCTGTGGGATTCGGTGGCCGATGCCCGCTACTGGTATGGCCGCGCCTTCGCCGCAGCCAGCGTCGCGCTCATCACCGCCGACGACCACCAGGCGCTGCACGGCCTGCCCAGCCTGGAAGCCGCCGTCAGCGCGGCCCAGGCCTTGCCGGTGGCCGAGATCGCCATCAAGCGCGGCGCGCTGCCCACGCTGGTGGGCGGCGACGGCCAGTGGCAGGAGGTGCCGACCGAAACCGTGCCGCGCGTGGTCGACACCACCGCCGCCGGCGACAGCTTCGCGGCCGGCTACATGAGCCAGCGCCTGCGCGGCATCGCGCCCGCCGAGGCCGCGGCCTTCGGCAACCGCCTGGCGGCGCGCGTCATCCAGCATCCCGGTGCGCTGATCCCGCGTGACGCCATGCCAGACCTCATGGCCCATTGAACGGCGGCTGACCTCATGCACAAGCTCTGGACACTGGCCCCCGTACTGCACCTCTGCGTCGGTCTCAGCCATGCCCAAGGCAGCACGGCGCCACTGCATCCCGCGACCTATGTGCATGCCGGCTGGGCGCAGACCACTGGCGGCAAGGGCGGCAAGATCATTCGCGTCACCACGCTCGCCGCCGACGGCCCAGGCAGCCTGAAGGCCGCGCTGGACACGCCGGGCCCGCGCATCGTCGTGTTCGAGGTGGGCGGCATCATCGACATGGGCGGCGCCGGCTACACCCTGCGCGAAGGTCGTGTGACCATCGCCGGCCAGACCGCACCGAACCCCGGCATCACCCTCGTGCGCGGGGAGATGAACATTGCCGCAGCCGACGTCATCCTGCAGCACATCAGCATCCGCCCCGGCGCCTACGGGCGGGCCAAGCGCAGCGGCCGCGACCACGACGGCATCTCCACGGGCGAGGGCGCACGCCGCCTCATCGTGGATCACTGCAGCTTCTCCTGGGCCACCGACGAGAACCTGTCGGTGGGCGGCCCGCGCTTCAAGGGCGCCACGCCCGACGACTGGCGGGAGAACACCTCGCACGAGATCACCTACAGCCACAACCTGATCTACGAGGGCCTGGGCGAGTCGGTGCACCTCAAGGGCGAGCACAGCAAGGGCAGCCTCATCCACGACAACGCCAACCGCATCCTGCTGCTGGGCAATGTCTATGCGTCCAACCGGGAGCGCAACGCGCTGTTCAAGGGCGGCGCGTGGGGGGCGATGGTCAACAACCTGATCTACAACCCCGGCGGCAAGGCGGTGCACTACAACCTCATCGCACACGAGTGGGTGGGCCAGCCCTACCAGGTCGGCAAGATCACGCTGGCCGGCAACGTCTACCGCGCCGGCCCCGGCACGGCCGAGCGGCTGCCGCTGTTCATGCTCGGCGGCGTGGGCGACGTGGAGCTGTTCGAGCAGGACAACCTTGCCGTGGACCGCCACGGCCAGCCGCTGCCGCTGACCGGCCGCTACACCAGCAGCGCCGCGCAGATCGTGCCGGTGCGCCAGCCCTATCTGCCCACAGGCCTCTCATGGCTTGCGCCGCGCGAGCTGGAGAAGCTGCTGCCGCTGGTCGTGGGCTCGCGGCCCTGGGCGCGCGATCCGCTGGACTTCAAGCAGCTGTCCGACATCGCCGAGGATCGCGGCCAGTTCGTCAACGACGAGACCGACAGCAACCCCGATGGCCTGCCCAAGCGCAAGCCCTCGCAGCGCGCATTCGTCGAGGCCGACTGGAACCTGGACGACATGAGCCCCAGGGCGGGCTGGAACTCGCTGTTCACGCAGGTCGCCAAATGAAGCTGTTGCGCCGTGAACTGCTGGCGATGCTGGCAGCCCCTTCTGCGTCCCTGGCCGCCACCGAATGCAGCGATGCGCCGGGCCTGCCCTATCTGCCGCCGTGCAAGCCCTGGCCGAAAGGCGTGGAGGGCCAGCGCAAGGCCGACATGGGCGATGGCCGCTTCATGAACCCGGTGCTGGCCGGCGACCGACCCGACCCGTCGGTGCTGAAGGACGGCGACGACTACTACCTGACGCACTCCAGCTTCGAGGCGCTCCCCGGCCTGCTGATCTGGCACTCGCGCGACCTCGTCAACTGGCGGCCCGTGGCCAACGCGCTGCTGGAACCGGTGGGCAGCGTGTGGGCGCCCGACCTGTGCAAGCACCAGGGCCGCTACTACCTCTACCTGCCGGTCAAGGCCCAGCCCAACGACATCCTCGTGACCTGGGCCGACCGCATCGAGGGGCCGTGGTCCAAGCCGCAGCCGCTGGGCCTGCACCGACACATCGACCCCACGCACGTCGTCGGCGAGGACGGCCAGCGCTGGCTGTTCCTGTCGGGCGGCGATCGCATCCGGCTCAGCGCCGACGGGCTCAAGACCGTGGGCGCCGTCGAGCATGTGTACGACCCCTGGCGCTACCCGGACGACTGGGACGTCGAGAGCTTCTCGCCCGAGGGCCCCAAGATGCTGTTCCACGGCGGGTGGTGGCACATGCTGCTGGCCGTCGGCGGCACGGCCGGTCCGCCGACGGGCCACATGGTCATCGCCGCGCGCTCGCGCAGCCTGGACGGCCCCTGGGAGCAGGCGCCGCACAACCCGCTGATGCGCACGAAGTCAACGCGCGAGCGCTGGTGGTCGCGCGGCCACGGCAGCCTGGTGCAGGGCCCGCGCGGCGACTGGTGGATGCTCTATCACGGCTACGAGAACAGCTTCCACACGCTGGGCCGGCAGATGCTGCTGGCGCCGGCACGCTTCAGCGCCGACGGCTGGTTCCATGTGGACGTGGACGACGGCGTGCCACTGCCGAAGCCGCAAGGCGGACGCGCCGTGCCGCATGGCCTGCCGCTGTCCGACGACTTTGCCGGCGGCACGCTGAAGACACATTGGCAGTTCCTCAGCGGCGGCGCGGGCCAGCTGTCGCGCGCCCGCGTGGCCGAGGGCAAGCTGCACCTGCGCGCCGTGGGCAAGGACCCGGGCGACAGCCCGCCGCTGGGCTTCATCCAGGGCGACCCGGCCTTCGAGATCGAGCTCGACGTGGACTTCGATGAAGGCGTGCAGATGGGCCTGATGATGTTCTACAGCCCCAAGCTCTACGCCGGCATGGGCGCCAACGCCAAGGGTTATCGGCTGCTGCGCTACGGGCAGGACTTGCGCGGTGCGCCCCGCCCCGCCGGCATCGCCCGCCGCATGCAACTCAAGCTGAAATGCGTGCGACATGTGCTGACCCTCTACAGCCGCCTGGACGCGACCCAGCCGTGGACCAAGTTCACCGTGCAGATGGACGTCAGCGGCTACCACCACAACGTGGGCGGCGGCTTCGCCAGCCTGCGCCCGGCCATCTACGCCGCCGGCAGCGGCGAAGCGCGGTTCGCCAACCTGCGCTATCGCGCGCTCGACTGATTTGAAGTAGTTGAAGGAGACAAACATGAAGACCCGACTGACGCTGATCGCCGCCCTGCTCGCCAGCACCTCGCTGCAGGCGCTGGAACTGAAGTCCGCCGATGTGCACAACAGCGACGACTACCCCACGGTCGCCGCCGTCAAGCACCTGGGCCAGGTGCTGGCCAAGAGCAGCGGCGGCGCGCTGACCGTCAAGGTCTTCAACAAGGGCGCACTGGGCAGCGAGAAGGAGACCATCGACCAGGTCAAGCTCGGCGCGCTGGCCATGACCCGCGTGAACCTGGGCCCGCTGTCGGCCATGTGCCCCAAGACGCTGGTGCCGGCCCTGCCCTTCCTGTTCCGCGACACGGCCCACATGCGCAAGGCCTACGACGGCGCGCCGGGCGAGGAGATCCTGAGGGCCTGCGAACACCAGGGCATGGTGGGCCTGGCGCTGTACGACTCGGGCGCCCGCTCCGTCTATGCGC
>CAMLKW010000294.1 GCA_946480605.1 uncultured Roseateles sp.
GTGTGCGCGAAGCTGACGATGCCGGTGTAGCCCAGCAGCAGGTCGTAGCTGGCCACCAGCAGGATGAACACCAGCACCTTGGCCGCGACGTTCAGCGCCTGCGTGCCGGGGAAGATGAACGGCGCGCCGAGAAGGCCGACGAAGCAGGCGAGCAGCAGCGCGGCCAGGATGCGGCTGCGGGGCAGGTCATGCGAGAGCAGGGCGCGCATCACTTGGCTCCCACCGGATACAGGCCTTGCGGGCGCCACAGCAGGATGGCGACCATCAGCCCGATGTTGGAGAACAGCGCCGCCTTCGGCGCCAGGAAGCCGACGTAGTTGGCCACCAGGCCGACCAGCAGCGCGCCCACCAGGCAGCCCAGCGTGGAGCCCAGGCCACCGATGATGATG
Organism: uncultured Roseateles sp.; assembly: GCA_946480605.1. The sequence goes on from CAMLKW010000294.1 coordinate 390, forward strand.
ACGATGAACAGCAGCAGGTTGACCTTGGCGCCGATCTGCGGCTCCACGCCCTGCTGCACCAGCGCCCACATGACGCCACCCAGGCCCGCCAGCGCGGAGCCGGCGACGAACACGCCGACGAACAGGCGTTTGATCCGGTAGCCCAGCGACTCCACCATCTCGCGGTCCTGCACGCCGGCGCGGATCAGCAGGCCGATCTTGGTCTTGTTCAGCACCAGCAGCAGCGCGACGAGCACGACGATGCCGATGGCCATGGACAGCAGCCGGAACTTCTCGACGGCGACGTCGCCGAACAGGAAGATGCCGCGCAGCGTCTCGGGCATGGGCAGCGGAATCAGCTGCGCGCCCCAGCTGGCCTTGATCAGCTCCTCGCCGATGATCATGCCGCCCATCGTGATCAGGATCTGCTTCAGGTGTTGGCCGTAGACGGGCCGCACCAGCACGCGCTCGAATACGACGCCGACAGCCGCGGCGATGGCCATGCCGGCGAGGCAGGCCAGCGCCAGTGCGGCGAGGTTGGACGCGACGTCAGGGGCGGTGGCCCAGGGGGCGAGTGCGGCCAACACCGTAGTCGCCATGAACGCGCCCAGCGCGATGAATACGCCGTGGCCGAAGTTCAGCACGTCCATCAGGCCGAACACCAGCGTCAGGCCGGAGGCGATGACGAAGATGATGAGGCCCATGGCAACGCCGGCCAGCGTGAGGTTGAGCCAGGTGCTGGGGCTGCCGGTCAGCGGCAGCGCGATGAGCATCAGGGCTGCCAGGAGTGCAAGGGGCTTGGGGTCGAGTTTCATGGGCTCGCTACTTCAGGCTGCTGGCGAGTGCCGTGCCGGGATGCGCGCCCGGCAGCGCGGTGACTTTCTTCTGCGGGGCCAGAAGAAAGTCACCAAAGAAGAGGCCCTGAACCGCAAGCCATCGCGACACCGCCTGCAGCGGCGCGCGAAAACGGTCAGCGGCTTGGCGTATGGACGCGACCCGCTGCGCTCTCGCTGCTGTCCTTGTGACGAGCAGCGCTGATCGCACCTTCACGCCGCTTAACGCCGGCTGCACGCCGGGCTCATCAGCAAATACCAATACCGCGTCGCCCGAGCGACGCTGCATGGGGCTGTTCTGGTGAGCACGGCGTGCAGCCGCGCGTCGGACGGGCAGGTGATGCGATGGATGTGGGTCTTCACAAGTCAGACGCGAGAGCGCAGCGGCTCGCATCTGCGCAGGCTGCTGTCGGCTGTTGCACGGCGTAGCTCGTGCGCTTGGTGCTGGTGTGCGGTTCAGGGCCTCTTCTTTGGTGACTTTCTTCTGGCCCCGCAGAAGAAAGTCACCGCGCTGCCGGGCGCGCATCCCGGCACCACACTCGCCACCAACCAGAAGTACCGAGCCCGAAGGCTGATGCATAACGGTCATTGGTGTGCCCCCAACGACAGCCCGAGCAACCGTTGCTGCAACTCGGCATCAGCAATCAGCTCGGCCATCGAACCCCGATGCACGACACGACCGTCATCCATCACCGCCACCGAATCACCCAACTCAGCGGCAACACGAAAGTTCTGCTCCACCAGCAACACCGTCGTCCCTGCCGACGCCTTCACCGATCGCAGCGCTTCAATCAAATTGAGCACGATCGCCGGCGCCAGCCCCTTGCTCGGCTCGTCGATGACCAGCAACTCACGCGGCTCGATCAGCGCCCTGGCAATGGCCAGCATCTGCTTCTGCCCGCCCGACAGCTTGCCCGCCGGATGCGCCCAGAAGGTCTTCAGCGCCGGGAAGAAACCGAACAGCCACTCCAGCCGGGAAGCATCCAGCTCGGCCAGCTTCTTCGCCGACCGCGCCGCCAGCAGCAGGTTCTCCGCCACCGTCAGCTCGCCGAAGATGCCCATGGTCTCGGGCACGTAGGCGATGCCGCGTGCCGCGATGTCGGGCGTGGCCGACCGTGTGATGTCCTCGCCCTTGAACGTCACCGTCCCGGCGCTGGCCGTCCACAAACCCATCAGCGTGCGCAGCGTGCTGGTCTTGCCGGCGCCATTGCGGCCCAGCAGCATGGTGACCTGGCCGGTGGGCACCGCAAGGTCCACGCCATGCAGGATGTGATACGCCCCGACGTGGGTATGAACCCCGCGCAGCTCCAGCAGATTCATGCCGCAACCCCCAGGTAAGCCTCTTGCACGATGGGCGAGGCGATCACCGTCGCCGGGTCGCCGTCGGCCACCAGCTTGCCCTGGTGCAGCACGATGATGCGGTCGGCCAGCTCGCGCACCACGTCCATCTTGTGTTCCACCAGCAGCAGCGTGTGCTTCTTCTCGGCCTTCAGCGCGCGGATCAAATCGAGCACCACGGGCACCTCGTCCACGCTCATCCCCGCCGTCGGTTCGTCGAACAGATAGACCTTGGGGTCCAACGCGATCAGCATGGCCACCTCCAGCTTGCGCTGGTCGCCATGCGGCAGGCTGGCGGCGAGGTCGTCGGCGCGCGAGCCCAGGCGCACGCGCTCAAGAATCGACTGCGCTTCAGCGATCAGCTCGCGGTGCGACAGCCAGGTCGACAGCAGCTTCAAGCCCTTGCGCTGCCGCGCCTGCACGGCCAGCCGCACGTTCTCCAGCACCGTCAGGTGGGCGAACAGCTGCGTCAGCTGGAAGGCCCGGCCCAGGCCGCGGCGCGTGCGCACCGGCGCGGGCAGGCCCGTGAGGTTCTCGCCGTCCAGCCACACCTCGCCGCTGCTCGCGGGCAACTGGCCCGAGATCAGGTTGAAGTAGGTGGTCTTGCCCGCGCCGTTGGGGCCCACGATGGCCGTCAGCGTGCCGGGCTCGAAGGCGCACGACACCGCGTCGACGGCCACGTGGCCGCCAAACCGTATCGTTAGGTTTCTGGTCTCAAGCATCGATCCGCTTCCGCTGCCGGGCCAGGAAAACTCAGCGCTTGTTGCGGATCGGGACGGCCATTTCCTCGGGCTTGATCTCCCGCACCAGCTCCGGCACGCCCCACGGGAAGGCCGGGTCCACCTTGATGCGGAAGTGGTACATGGACTGCATGGCCTGGTGGTCTTCCGCGCGGAAGGTCATCTTGCCCTTGGGCGTCTCGAAGCTCATGCCCTCCATGGTCTTGATGAGCTTGTTGGTGGCGGTGTCGCCGGCCGTCTTCTTCAGCGCCTCGACGATGGCGATGGCGGCCGTCATGCCGCCGGCGGTGAAGAAGTCGGGCGGGTTCTTGTATTGCTTGTAGTGGTTGGACACCAGCCACTCGTTGACCGGGTTCTTGGGGATGCCGAAGTAGTAGTAGGTCGCGCCCTCCATGCCGGGGAACTGCTTGTACGCGGCCATGGCCGGCAGGATGTTGCCGCCCGAGCCCACGCCGATGCCGTAGCGCTTTTGCAGGTCCAGCGCGGCCAGCGCGGGGAAGGGCGTCGTCGCACCGGCCCACACGACGGCGATGACCTTGGGGCCGGGCTTGTCCTTCAGCGCATCCACCAGGCGCTGGATGCCGGCGGTGAAGTCGGTCGTCGCCGTGGGCAGGTACTCCTCGTGGACGATCTTCGCTTTCTTCAGCGCTTCCTTGTAGGCCTTCACGGCGTCACGGCCGAAGGCGTAGTCCTGGGCCAGGATGCCGATGTTCAGGCCCTGGATGTCTGAAGCCACGGCGTTGCCGATGGCGTCCTGCGAGGAGTTGCGGCCGGTGCGGAAGATGTACTTGTTCCACTTGTCGCCGGTGATGGAGTCGGCCACGGCCGGCTCCACGACGAGGATCTTCTTGTACTCCTCGGCCACCGGCAGCAGCGCCAGCGCCACGCCGCTGGACGAGGGGCCGACGGCGATGTCGGCCTTGTCGTCGCCATAGGCGGCGGCCAGCAGGCTCTTGCCCACGTCGGGCTTGCCCTGGTCGTCCTTCTCGATGACGACGATCTTCTTGCCAGCCAGGGCAAAAGTGCCGCCGGTGGCGTAGTCCAGGCCCATCATGAAGCCGATCTGCGTCTGCTTGCCGTAGGCCTCCAGCGGGCCGGTCTTGCTGTAGACGTGGGCGATGCGGATCTC
>CAMLKW010000295.1 GCA_946480605.1 uncultured Roseateles sp.
AGGCGAAGGTCGGCACGCGGAACTCGTCCTTCACGCGGCGCACGATGTCCAGGTAAGGCATGCCGGGCTTGACCATCACCATGTCGGCGCCCTCGGCCAGGTCCAGCGCCACCTCGCGCAGCGCCTCGTCGCTGTTGCCGGGGTCCATCTGGTAGGTCTTCTTGTCGGCCTTGCCCAGGTTTGCGGCCGAGCCGACGGCGTCGCGGAAGGGGCCGTAGAAGCTGCTGGCGTATTTGGCGCTGTAGGCCATGATGCGCGTGTGGATCGCGCCGCGCGATTCGAGCGCCGCTCGAATCGCTCCGATCCTGCCGTCCATCATGTCGCTGGGCGCCACGATGTCCACGCCGGCCTCGGCCTGCACCAGCGCCTGCTTCGCGAGGATCTCGACCGTGGGGTCGTTCAGGATGTAGCCGGTCTCGTCGATGACGCCGTCCTGGCCGTGGCTGGTGAAAGGGTCCAGCGCCACATCGGTCAGCACGCCCAACTGCGGGAAGTTGGCCTTGAGGGCCCGCACCGCGCGCGGCACCAGGCCTTCCGGGTTCAGCGCTTCGCTGCCGTCGGGCGTCTTCAGTGCGCTGTCGATGACCGGGAACAGCGCGATGACCGGCACGCCCAGCGTCACGCATTGCTCGGCCGTGCGCAGCAGATGGTCCAGGCTCTGGCGCGACACGCCGGGCATGCTGGCGACGGCATCCAGCCGGTTCTCGCCCTCGTGGATGAAGACGGGCAGGATGAGGTCGTTCGCGGTCAGCGCGTGTTCGCGCACCAGGGCCCGAGTGAAGGCGTCGCGGCGCAGCCGGCGTGGGCGTGCGGCAGGGTAGGCGGGGGGTGTCAGAAGTGAGCGGCTCACGGGCGGTCCTCTATTCGCGGGGGCTGCGGCCCGGCGCGTGATGGACAACACATCCCGGCATCATTTATTCGTGACGCCGCCGCTCAAGCGCGCTAAACTTGTCCGCGAATGATAGCCGCAAGGTGGTCGTTCCCTGCTTTTCCTCCCTGAGCAGGAGCCTTAGCGTGATGACAGCGATAAGGCTTTCTCGCCCCGGCCTTGAGCCGGGGCTTTTTTATTGGCCCGGCCCGCAACGGGCATGACCCAAGCTGGATTGGACGGCCTGCCCATAATGGCCGCCATGCTCTGGGTCAAAGCCTTTCACATCGTCTTCGTCGCCGCCTGGTTTGCCGGTCTGTTCTACCTGCCGCGCATCTTCGTGAACCTGGCCATGGTGCCGGCCGACAGCCATGCGGAGCGCGAGCGCCTGCTGCTGATGGCGCACAAGCTGCATCGCTTCAGCAGCATCCTGATGTGGGTGGCGCTGCTGCTGGGCGTGTGGGTGTGGCTGGGGTGGGGGGCGGCGCGCTTTGCGGGCAGTGGCTGGCTGCATGCCAAGCTGGCGCTGGTCGTCGCGGTGGTGGGCTATCACCACGTCAACCGCCGCCTGCTGCGCGACTTCGAGCAGCTGTCCAACCGCCGCAGCCATCGCTGGTTCCGCGTCTACAACGAGACCTCGGTACTGCTGTTCGCCGCCATCGTCGTGCTGGTGACGGTCAAGCCATTCTGACGGGGCCCGCGTGCGCCGCCGCCAAAGCTCCGCGACCTGGTTGATGCTGGCCCACATGGGCCTGGTCGTTTACGCGAGCCTGTATCCGTTCTGGCCCTGGCGCTGGCCACCGGGCATGGGCATGCCCTGGCTGTTCAGCCTGCCCTGGCCGCCGCGCTTCTGGGCCTTCGATGTGGAGGCCAACTTGCTGGGCTACATCCCGCTGGGCCTGCTGGGCTTTGCGGCGGCGATGCGCTCGGGCTGGGGGCTGCGTGGCGCGCTGCTGCTGGGCTTTCTGCCCGGGCCGCTGCTGTCGCTGGCGATGGAGACGCTGCAGTTCTTCCTGCCGGGCCGCGTGCCGTCTCTGTCCGACTGGGCGCTGAATTCGGCCGGCAGTTCGCTGGGGGCGCTGCTGGGCGTGGTGCTCAGTGGCCTGGGCGGGCTGCAGCGCTGGGAGGACGTGCGCGACCACTGGTTTGGCAGCAGCAGTGCGCCGGCGCTGGCCTTGCTGGCCTTGTGGCCGGTGGCGCTGCTGTACCCGACGCCGCTGCCCTTCGGTCTGGGCCAGTGGCTGCCGTGGTGGCGCGAATCGCTGATGGACGCGCTGGCCGGCACGCCCTGGGCGCTGGACTGGGGCGACGCGGTCACGGTGGAGCACGAGCTGCCACCGGGTCTGCAGTCGCTGGCCATTGGCCTGGGCATGGTGGCGCCGGTGCTGCTGATGATCACGGTGGCACGACCCGGGCTGCGTCGCGTGGTGCTGGCCGCCGGTGCGGTGCTGCTGGGCCTGTTGGGTACGGCAACGGCGACGGCCATGGCCTTCGGGCCCGACCATGCCTGGGCCTGGCTCAGCGAGGCCACCCGGCCCGGCGTGGGCCTGGGCCTGGTGCTGGCCTTGCTGGCCTGCCTGCTGCCGTCGCGCGTGGCGGCGGCGCTGGGCCTGTTTACGCTGTTTGCGCTGATCGGCCTCATCAGTGTGGCGCCCAGCGACCCCTATCTGGCGCTGAACATGCAGGCCTGGGAGCATGGCCGCTTCGTCAACCTCTACGGCCTGACGCGCTGGGTGGCCTGGACCTGGCCCTTCCTGTCCCTGATCTGGCTGACGGCGCGGCTGGTGCAGCGTCCGGGTTGACCCGGGCCCAGTGCGAGAATCGTTCCCGATGAGTTACTACCAGCGCCACGTTTTCTTCTGCCTGAACCAGCGCACCAATGGCGAGGCCAGCTGCGCCGACCATGACGCGCAAGGCGCCTTCGACCATTGCAAGTCCCGCGTGAAGCAGCTCGGCCTGGCCGGCAAGGACGGCGTGCGCGTCAACAAGGCGGGCTGCCTGGACCGCTGCGCCGGCGGACCGGTGGCCGTCGTCTACCCCGAGGCCGTCTGGTACTCGTGGGTGGACCAGAGCGACATCGACGAGATCGTCGAAAGCCATCTGCGCGACGGCAAGGTCGTCGAGCGCCTCGTGCTGCCTGACAGCGTGGGCCGATGAATTCCCAGACCGAGAAGCGCCTGGTGCCCGGCCCGGCCGGCGTCATCGAAGTGGCCGTCGACCTGCCCGCCGACGGCGTGGCGCCGATCGGCACGGCGCTGATTTGCCACCCCAACCCCACCCAGGGCGGCACGATGGACAACAAGGTTGTGCAGACGCTGGCGCGAGCCTTCATCCACCTCGGCTGGCGCGCCGTGCGCTTCAACTTCCGCGGCATCGGGCAATCGCAAGGCGGCTGGGACGAAGGCCGCGGCGAGGTCGATGACGCGCTGGCCGTGCTGGACGCCGTGCGCGCGCCCGGCGAGGCGCTGATCCTGTCGGGCTTCTCCTTCGGCGGCTATGTCGCGTCGCGCGCCGCGCAGCGCATCGCCGAGCCCGCGCAGCGCTTGGTGCTGGTGGGCCCCGCCACCAGCCGTTTCGATACCGCCCCCGTGCCGGCCGACACCGTGGTCATCCACGGCGAGGTCGACGACGTCGTGCCTCTGGCCTCCGTGCTCGACTGGGCGCGGCCTCAGAGCCTGCCCGTCACCGTCGTTCCCGGCGTGGGCCATTTCTTCCACGGGCAGCTGCCGCTGCTCAAGTCTCTCGTGATCCGCGCCTTCGATCCGGCGCGGGCCTGAACTGATCCGATGAAAAGACTGCTTGCTTCCTTCCTCGCCGCCCTCGCCCTGACCGCGCAGGCCCAGGCGCCGCAACCACCCGAGATCGCCGCGCGCAACTACGTGCTGGTTGACCTGACCACGCACAAAACGCTGGCGGAACGCGACGCCGACACCCCGCAGGACCCGGCCTCGCTGACCAAGCTGATGACTGCCTACGTCGTCTTCGGCGCGCTGCGCGACAAGAAGCTGACGCTGGAGCAGACGCTGCCGGTGTCCAAGCGCGCCTGGGACGAGCGCAAGGGCGACCCCTCGCTGATGTTCATCGACACGACGATGACGCCCAAGGTCGACGAGTTGCTGCGCGGCCTCATCATCCAGAGCGGCAACGACGCCGCCGTGGCGCTGGCCGAGGGCGTGGGCGGCACGGTCGAGGGCTTCGTGCAGCTGATGAACCGCCAGGTGCAGGCCTGGGGCCTGAAGAACACCGAGTTCAAGAACGTGACCGGCATGAGCGAGCCCGGCCACAAGGCCAGCGCGCGCGATATCGCGGTCATCGCGTCCCACATCATCAAGGACTACCCCGAGTACTACGCCTACTACTCGCAGCGCGACTACACCTTCAACAAGATCCGCCAGGACAACCGCAACCTGCTGCTGCGCCGCGACCCGTCGGTGGACGGCATGAAGACCGGCTACACCGAGGCGGCCGGTTACTGCCTGGTGTCCAGCGCCAACCGCGACTTCCCCAA
>CAMLKW010000296.1 GCA_946480605.1 uncultured Roseateles sp.
GCTCAACAGCGTGACCACCATCGTGCTGTCCACGCACGTGCGGCCGTCGTTCTACAAGCCGCTCACCGGCGCCATCCACCTGGACGCCGAGAGCTTCTGGCTAACGCCCGAAGAACGCGACACGGTGAACGAGACGCCCGACTACCGCAGCGACTTCGGCAACAGCCTGCAGTACCGCACGCTGTGGCGCTACGTGAAGGATGGCCAGAGCATCTACAAGTTCGCCGATCCCGCCCAGCGCGTCACCCGCACGCTGGACGAGGTGCACCTGGAGATCGCCTCGCTGCTGTACCACGAGCTGAGCCACGCGCTGGACTGGCTGCCGCCGGCGGCCTACTCCACGCTGCAGTCGCGCTACGACGTGTGGATCAACCTCTACGCGCGCTATGTGGACGAGGAGCTCACCTCCGACGTCGTGCCGCGCGCCCACCCGCTCACCTCGTCGCTGATGCGCGACCTGGCCCAGGTGCAGTACAGCGGCGCCACGGCCACCGATGCGCAGAAGGCGCTGTCGCCGGCCGACGTGGCCGCCGCCTTCGCGCCCGACCTGGCGACCGACGACTACGCCTACACCAGCCAGTTCGAGGACATCGCGATGACGCTGGAAGAGGTGCTGATGCAGCGCCGCCTCGGCATCCGCCGCGACTTCGCGGTCACCGACGTCCTGGGCGACACCTCGGCCACCACCACCGTGCGCTGGGGCCAGCGCGGCCGCGTGGGCGAGCCGGCCATGCGCCCGCGCGCCAAGGCCATCGCCCAGGCCCTGGTGCCCTGGCTGGACCCGGCCGAGCTCGACCAGCTGCCCGCACCCATCGCCATGCGCCCCGGCGAAAGCTGGAAGGACAACCTGCAGCTGCCGGCGCCGCCGCGCCAGGCCCGCGCCGCCAACGCCGCGCCCACGCTGCAGGAGATGGCCCAGCACCAGTACGAGCTGAAGCGCATGCGCCAGCTGCGCGAGCACGGCGCCGGCCTGCGCCGCCCGCCGGCCCAGGTGGCCGCTGCGCTGCGGCGCTAGCACGCGAGCGAACCGGCGCAAGGGCCGCCCGGCGCACAGCGCCGGCTGCCCGCCCGGGCACATGGGCCGGATTCAGTCGCTGCCGGCGCGCCCTGCGGCCGCGGCGCCGTCGAGCAGCTTGACCAGCGTGTGCAGCACGCGGTTCACCGGCGTGGCCACGCCCAGCGCCGCGCCGCGGCGCAGCACGTAGCCGTTCAGGTGGTCGATCTCGCTGGGCTTGCCGCGCATCAGGTCCTGCGCGGTGGAGGAGAACTGCGTCGGCATCGTCTGCGCGATGCGCTGCACCGCCTCCCAGGGCTCGTCCGCCGGCACCACGCCGTCGGCGCGGGCCACGGCCAGACACTCGTCCACCACGTCGCGCATCACCGCCGGCACGCCCTCGGCCTGCGCCAGCGCGCCGTAGGGCTGCCGCGCGATGGCCGACAACGCGTTGTAGGCGCAGTTCAGGATCAGCTTGGACCACAGCATGCCGCGTATGTTGTCTGATAGCAGCACCGGCACGCCGGCCGCCTCGAACAGCGCCGCCAGTTCCGTGCCTGCGCCGGCGGCGCCGAAGGCCAGCTCGCCGCGGCCGTGGTGGCGCACGTGGCCGGCACCGGCCATCTCCGTGGCCACGTAGACCACCACCGGCAGCACCGGCCGGTCCAGCGCAGCCTGCAGCCGGTCGGCGTTGTCGACACCGTTCTGCAGGCTCATCACCACCGCGCCGGGGTCCAGGTGCGGGCGCATCTGCAGCGCGGCGTCGTCGCTGTCGCCCGACTTCACGCACACCAGCACCAGCGTGGCCCCGGCCACCGCGGCGGGATCGGCGCTGGCGGCCATGGGGATGTGCTCGTCAACCCCACGGGCCTCGAAACGCAGGCCGTCGCGCTTCACCGCTTCCACGTGCGACGGCCGCCCGATCAGCGTCACCGCATGGCCGGCGCGGGCCAGCATGGCGCCGTAATAACACCCAACCGCACCGGCACCGTACACGGCCACCTGCCGGCGCTTGGGCTGTGCATCCGGTTGCGGACCCGGCCGCGACTGCGGCTGCGCGTGCTGCGGCGCAGCGACCGGTTCAGGCTGATGAGGGGACATGGTGACTCTCCGTTGTAGGGACATCTTGTTGCATGCGCATTAAACACGCTGAGGCGGGCCGACCCTTCCAGGACGTCATACGACACCATCGCAATCCGTCCACGCCGCAGGCTTGTCAAGTGTGGCCGTGCCTGCTTCAATCGCCGAACAACTTGCGCCGGAACGACCGGCCACAGGGAAGAGATGCGCCGCGACCGCCGTGCGGGAGTCAGCCTTTCATGCCGAGGAATCCGCAGCGGCGCGATGCTCGCAGGATTCGTCGCCGGCATCACCTTGGGCGCCGCTCCGGCGGGCGCGGCAACGGCCGGCCTGTCCGAGCTGTCGCTCGAGGAACTGGCCAACATCGAGATCACCTCGGTCGTGCACCGGCCCGAGCGGCTCAGCGCCTCGCCCGCCTCCGTCCACGTCATCACGGCCGAAGCCATCCGCCGCTCCGGCGCCAGCACCCTGCCCCAGCTGCTGCAGCTGGCGCCTAACCTCCAAGTGGCGCAGGTCGATGCGCGGCAATGGGCCATCAGCGCGCGCGGCTTCAATGACACCTTCGGCAACAAGCTGCTGGTGATGGTGGACGGGCGCACCGTGTACGCACCGGTCTTCTCCGGCGTCTTCTGGGACCAGCAGGACCTGCTGCTGGAGGACATCGAGCGCATCGAGGTCATCAGCGGCCCGGGCGCTTCGCTGTGGGGCGCCAACGCAGTGAACGGCATCATCAACGTCATCACCCGCGCCGCCCACCGCGACGACGAACCGCTGGCCATGCTGCAGGCCGGCACCGAAGACCGCCAGTTCGGCCTGCGCCTGGCCGGCGCCGCCGGACAGCACGGCCGCGTGCGCGGCTACGCCAAGCTCAGCCGCTTCGGCCACACGCGCACGGCCACGGGCGTGCCGCGCAGCGACGCCGGCCGCCACGACCAGGCCGGCTTCCGGGCCGACTGGGCATTCGCCGCCGACCACCTCACGCTGCAGGGCGATGCCTACGAAGGCCGGCATGACGACCGCCGGCGGGGCGCGCAGCTGCTGTCCCCGCTCGACTACGGCGGCGCCAACCTGCTCGCACGCTGGACGCGCCGTTTCCACGATGGCGGCGACCTGCGCCTGCAGGCCTACCTCGACCGCTCGAAGCGCGACGACCCCCTGCTGTACCGCCCCACCGTCGACATCGCCGACGTCGAGTTCAAGCACAGCCTGGCACCCGGCCGCCACCGGCTGATCTGGGGCGGCGGCTACCGCTACGCGCGTGACCGCCTGGCCCCGGGCCTGGTCTTCGGTTTCCGGCCGATGGAGCAACAACAGCACTGGCACAACCTGTTCGTTCAGGACGAGGTCCAGCTCGGCCACCACCTGTCGGTGGACGTGGGCCTGAAGCTCGAGCGCAACGACTACACCGGTACCGAGAAGCTGCCCAGCCTTCGCCTGGCCTGGCAGGCACGGCCGAACCAGCTGCTGTGGGCGTCCCTGTCTCGCGCCGTGCGGGCGCCGGCCCGGCTGGACCGCGACATGACGCTGCCGCCCCGGCCGCCCTTCATCATCGCGGGCGGCCCCGATTTCGTCTCCGAGGTCGCGCGCGTGCTGGAACTGGGCTACCGCGGCCAGCCCGCGCCGCGCATCAACGCATCGCTCACCGCTTTCCTGCACGACTGGGACCGCCTGCGCAGCGGCCAGCGGCCGCCGAACGCGCAGGTGCAGAACATGATCGCCGGCCGCACCTATGGCCTGGAAGGCTGGGGCACCTGGCAGGCACGGCCCGAGCTGCGCGTGGCCGGCGGCTTCATGCTGCTGCGCAAGGACCTGCGCGTGCTGCCCGGCAGCGCCGACCCCGTCGGCCCGCGCGCGCTCGGCAACGACCCCCGGCACCAGCTGAAGCTGCAATTCAGCTGGCTGGGGCAGCCGGGCCAGGTGTTCGATGTCGACGTGCGCCGCGTCGGCGCGCTGCCCAACCCGGCCGTGCCCGCCTACACCGCGGTGGACCTGCGCTGGACCTGGCGCCCCGCGGCGCGCTGGGACATCGAGTTCACGGCGCGCAACCTGCTCGACGCCGCGCACCCCGAGTTCGGCAGCGCGGCAGACCGCGCCGAGATCCGCCGCCAGGCCCTGCTGCGACTGAGAACCACATGGTGACCCTGACCCGCGCCCGCCTGCTGCGCCTGGCCACCGGCCTGGCGGCCGGCGCACTGCTGGGCGACCGCACCGGCGCCACGCAGGCCCAGGGCGTCACGCAAGCCACCGAGGCCGAGATCAAGG
>CAMLKW010000297.1 GCA_946480605.1 uncultured Roseateles sp.
GATGCCGTCGAAGTCGTCGCGCTCGGTGCCGTTCTCCCAGTCCTCGCGCTCGGTGCCGCCGAAGTCCTCGGCGCTCAGCTCGGGCGCGTCGCCGCCTTCGCCGACCTCACCCGTGCTGTCAGCCGCTGTCTCGGCCGGCGCATTCGCGGCCAGCTCGGGCGTGCTGACGCTGAACTCCTCCTCGGCTTCGAGCAGCGGGTTGCTGGCCAGCATCTGCTCGACTTCCTGATGCAGCTCCAGCGTCGACAGCTGCAGCAGCCGGATGGATTGCTGCAGCTGGGGCGTCAGCGCGAGATGCTGACTGAGGCGGACCTGGAGCGTCTGTTTCATCACCGGCTCCGCTACATGCGGAAGTGCTCGCCGAGATAGACCTTGCGCACGTCTGCGTTGGCCACGATCTCGTCGGGCGTGCCCTCGGCCAGCACGGCACCCTCGCTGATGATGTAGGCGCGGTCGCAGATGCCCAGCGTCTCGCGCACGTTGTGGTCGGTGATCAGCACGCCGATGCCGCGCGCCTTCAGGAAGCCGATGATGCGCTGGATCTCCAGCACGGCGATCGGGTCCACGCCGGCGAAGGGCTCGTCCAGCAGGATGAAGCGCGGCTGCGTGGCCAGCGCCCGCGCGATCTCCACGCGGCGGCGCTCGCCGCCCGACAGCGCCGGCGCCGGACTGTCGCGCAGGCCTTCGATGGACAGGTCGTGCAGCAGGCCGTTCAGCAGCTCGTCGATGCGGGCTCGGGACAGGCTCTTGCCGCGCTCGTCCTGTTGCAGCTCCAGCACCGCGCGGATGTTCTGCTCCACCGTCAGCTTGCGGAAGATGGAGGCTTCCTGCGGCAGATAGCTCAGGCCCAGCCGCGCGCGGGCATGGATGGGCAGGCGCTGCACTTCCGAGCCGTCGATGCGGATGATGCCGGCGTCGGAGCGCACCAGGCCCACGATCATGTAGAAGCTGGTCGTCTTGCCGGCGCCGTTGGGGCCCAGCAGGCCCACCACCTCGCCGCAGTCCACGCGCACGTGCACGTCCTTGACGACCTTGCGCACGCCGTAGCTCTTGGCCAGGCCCTCGGCTTCGAGCCGGCTGCCGCAGGAGGGCACGCTGGTCATGAGGACTTGGGCGGTGGCGTGAGGGTGGTGGACGGCTGCAGCGGCAGCGGCGCCGATGCCGCAGGCGCGGCCTCGGGCGGCGGGGGCGGCATGCGGATCATGCGCACCCGCCCGCCCGGATTGCTGGTCGCGTCGCCGCCCTCGACGATGAACTTCTCGGCGCGGCTGTCATACGTGATGACCGCTCCCGCCACCTCGTTGAGCACGGCGGCCCCGCGCGTCAACCGCACCCGGGCGTTGCCCAGGAAGCGCACGGTCTCGGACTTGGTGTCGTATTCGAGCTGGTCTGCCACGCCATCGATCGCCTCGCCGGGCAGGTCGCGCGCCTGGCGGAAGCTGACGGGCTGGCCGGTCTTGCCGTTGGCATAGGCCTGGTGATAGCCGTCACGGGTCTCGCGCACGTCCACCTTCTCGGCGCGCAGCACCAGGCTGCCCTGGGTGATGATGACGTTGCCCTGCAGCTCGGTGCGCTGGTTCACGCCGTCCACCTCGCCCTGCTTGTCGGCCGTCAGGACCATGGGCTTGAGCCGGTCGCCCTTCTCCGCCAGCGCGGGGCCGGCGGCAAGGGCAAGGGCGATCAGGAGGGGCAGTCGCTGGGGCATGGCGGCACGGAAGTTGCAGGCCATTCTATGGGCCTGACGCCGTCCTCAGCCTTTCCCGCGCGACAACCTGATCAGGAAATCCGCGACGGCCAGCGCCTGTTGGCCCTGGGCTGCTTCGCTCTGGTTGGGGTTGGCGCCCATGCCGACCTCGGTGCGCCAGCGGCCACCCACCACCAGCGCCGGCACGGCATTGGCACCGGCCAGCTCGGCCAGCTTCTGGCCTTGTGCGCCCTTGCTCTGCACGCCGAACGACGTGAAGGCCTGCTTGAACTTGGCCGTGTCCACACCCAGGCGGCCCACCAGCGCGATCACGCCGGCCTCGTCGTTGGCGTCCACGCCCTGGCGGTGGAAGGCATTGAAGATGCCCGTGTGCACGGCCGGCGTCAGCGCGCCCATGGCTTCCAGCGCGTAGAACATGCGCTGGTGCAGCTTCAGCAGCGCCTGCGCACCCACCGGCACGCGGCGGAAGCTCACGTCCGTCGGCAGCTGATGTACCCAGGCCTCGACGAGCGGGTCGAAGGCGAAGCAGTGCGGGCAGCGGTAGAAGAAGAACTCGACCACCTCGATCTTGCTCGGCGTGGTCGGCAGCGGCTGGGTCACGCGCACGTAGTGCCGGCCCTCCACGGGGCCGCCCTGCGCGAAGGCGGCGGGCGCCAGGCCGGCGGCGGCCAGCGCGAGTGTGGCGTCGCGGCGCTTCATGCCTTGCTGCGGATGCGTTGCAGCAGGAAGCTGCTGACCTGCAGCGCGCGCTGGTGCAGCTCGTGCTCGGGCAGACGCTCGCCGCCGGCCGAGAGGGCGGGCGAGGTCAGGAAGCGGCCGCCGATGCCGATGGCCGGCACGCCGTCGGCCTTGTAGGCGTCGAACAGCTTCTCGGCCTGCGTGCACTTGGTCTGCACGCCGAAGGAGTTGTAGGCATCCTGGTACTTGGCCGGGTCGATGCCCAGGTTGCTCAGGAACTTGCCCTGGCTCTTGGCGTCGTCCAGCGCCATGTTCTGCTGGTGCATGGCCTTGAAGATGGCCGGACGTGCCTGAGCTTCCTTGCCCAGCGCCTCCAGCGCGTAGAACATGCGCTGGTGGATCTTTACGATGGGCCGGAAGGCCACGTGGGCCTTGCGGAAGCTCACGTCGGCCGGCAGTTGCTTGGCCCAGGCCTCGATGGAGTCCTCGAAGGCATAGCAGTGCGGGCAGCCGTACCAGAAGAACTCGACCACCTCGATCTTGCCGGGCTGGGCCGGCAGCGGGCGGGACAGCACCTGGTAGTGGCGGCCCTCGACGGGGCCGCCCTGGGCGAGGGCGGAGGTCGCGGCGCCGGCCAGCGGGGTGGTGGCGAGCAGGGCGGAGAAATCGCGGCGCTTCATGGCGTCAGGCTTCCTTCAATGGGTGCTGTGTTTCAGCGTTGTACACGAACGAGATTGGCCTCAAAGCCTGCTCCCTCAACCTTGCGCTGCAGGCCTTCGGCCTCGTCGCGCGTGTCCACCGGCCCCAGGCGCACGCGGTAGACCGTGCGACCGGCCTGCTCGCGCTCCATGAGCTTGGCGGTGAATCCCTGGATGGCCAGCTTGGCTCGCTGGGCCTCGGCGTCCTCGGGACGGGTGTAGGCGCCGGCCTGAACGAAGTAGACGTAGGCGTCGGCGCTCGTGGTGGCGGTGGATGCGCTGGCCGGGGCCGAGGCCTTGGCGGCCACCGGCTTGGCCGCCGCGCTGGCTGCGGGCGCGGCGGCGCTGGCCGCCGTGTCGGCCGGCAGCGCCGCAGGGGCTGCGACGACGCCGCTGGCGCTGCGTGCGGCCTTGCCGGCCAGCGGCGCGTTCGGGTCCCAGTTCTTGTTGCGCTCGGCCTCGGCGGCGTCCTGCTCGGCGGTGCGCTGGGGCACCTTGTTCACGAACGGGATGGGCACCTTGGTGATGTAGAGCGCCACGCCCAGCGCGATAGCCAGGCCCAGCAGCAGGCCCACGATCATGCCGAGGACGAAGCCGCCCTTCTGGTTCTTCTGGCCGGCAGGCTTGGATGCAGAACTCATTCGGTCTCCGGTTGGTCCTGAGCCGCCTCGCGGCTCATCTGTTCGGGGGCGCTGACGCCCAGCACGGCCAGCGCGTTGGCCAGCACCTGGCGGGTGGCGGCCAGCAGGGCCACGCGGGCGCGGCTCAGCTCGGGCGCCTGGTCCATCACGCGCTCGGCCGCGTAGTAGGAGTGGTAGGCGCCGGCCAGGTCGCGGGCGTAGAAGGCGATGTCGTGCGGCGCGAGGCCGGCGGCGGCGCCGCTCAGCATGTCGGGGTAGGCGGCGAGCTTGAGCATCAGCGCCTCCTCGGTCGGTGCGGTCAGCAGACTGAGGTCGGCGGCGCCAATGGTGGACAGGTCGCCGCCCATCTCGGCCACCCACTTGCGGATGACGGAGCTGATGCGGGCGTGGGCGTACTGCACGTAGAACACCGGGTTCTCGTCGTTGGCCTTCAGCGCCAGGTCGATGTCGAACACGAACTCGGTGTCGGCCTTGCGGCTGATGAGGAAGAAGCGCACGGCGTCGCGGCTGGTCCAGTCGACCAGGTCGCGCAGCGTCACGTAGGAGCCGGCGCGCTTGGAGATCTTGACCTCCTCGCCGCCCTTCATGACCGTGACCATC
>CAMLKW010000298.1 GCA_946480605.1 uncultured Roseateles sp.
CGCGGCTGGTGAGCTGCTCGACGGCGTCGCGCACCTCGGTGTTCTCGCTGAACATGATGGTGGCGCCCGCGCGCACCAGCAGGTCGGCGCAGAAACCCACCGCCGGGTTGGCGGTCACGCCGGAGAAGGCGTCGCTGCCGCCGCACTGCACGCCGACGACCAGTTCAGATGCCGGCACGGTCTCGCGGCGGCGGGCGTTCAGGCGTTCGAGGTGCGGCTTCGCCGTCTGCAGGATGTCATCCAGCATGGACATGAAGCCGACGTGCACGTCGTCCTGCAGGCAGACGGTCTCGGGGCCCGCCTCCGCGCCGCGTTCGTCGACGATGGGGAAGCTGCCCGGCGGCAGCAGGCGGTTGGGCTGCAGCTTCTCGCAGCCCAGACTGACCACCATGACTTCGCCGCCGAAGTTGGGGTTCAGCGAGATGTTCTTCAGCGTGCGGATGGGGATGACGGCGTCCGGCGCGTCGATGGCCACACCGCAGCCATAGCTGTGCTCCAGGCCAATGACGTCGTCCACGTTGGGGTACAGCGGCAGCAGTTCGGCCTTGATGCGCGCGACCGCCTGCGCGACGACGCCGGCCACGCATTGCACCGTCGTCGTGATGGCGAGGATGTTGCGCGTGCCCACCGAGCCGTCACGGTTGCGATAGCCCTCGAAGGTATAGCCCTCCAGCGGCGCGTGCACCGGCGGCTTCACTGTCGCGATGGGCAGGCCTTCCAGCGCGCGGGCCGACGGCATCTGCAGCAGTCGTTCGTGCACCCAGCTGCCGGCGGGGATGGCTTTCAGCGCATAGCCGATGGGCACGCCGTAGCGCAGCACCACATCGCCTTCGGCCAGGTCGCGCAGCGCCACCTTGTGGCCCTGCGGCACCTTGTCCCTCAGCGCCAGCCCGGCACCGGGCAAGCCCTCGGGCAGCACCGTGCCCTCGGGCAACCCGCCGTCGTTGGCGACGATGGCGACGTTGTCCTCGTCGCGCATGCGGATGGTCAGCGGGGGGCGGGGGGAAACGGCATTCATATCCGGCGGCAGAGTGGCTAAAGTGCGAACAGATCGTTGTACGTCGTCTAGTTGTCGTACAACTTACGTCACTTTAGACGCCTGACTCACTTCAATACCCCGGGAAAACCCGCGAATGCACGCCCCCATCGCCCGCCGCCGGCCGCGCACGCTGGCCCTGGAACTGGTCGACTCGCTCGGAGACCGCATCCGCGCCGGCCAGTTGCAGGCCGGCGACAAGCTGCCGACCGAGGCGGCCATCATGGAGGAGTTCGAGGTCAGCCGCACCGTCGTGCGCGAGGCCATCTCCAAGCTGCAAGCGGCCGGGCTGGTGGAGACGCGGCACGGCATCGGCACCTTCGTGCTCGGGCCGGGCGACGGGCCGTCGTTCAAGATCACGCCGGAGCAGTTCAGCACGCTGCAGGACGTCATTGCCGTGCTGGAACTGCGCATCGGCCTGGAGACCGAGGCCGCCGGCCTGGCCGCGCAGCGCCGCAGCGAAGCCAACCTGGCCGCGCTGCGCAAGGCGCTGGACGCCGTGATCACCGCCGTCGAGGCCGGTCAGGACTCGGTCGCGGCCGACTTTCAGTTCCACCTGGAAATCGCCCGCGCGACGCAGAACAGCCATTTCACCGACCTGATGGCGACGCTGGGCGCCCAGATCATCCCGCGCGCCCGGCTGGAGCCCAGCATTGACATGAACGCCGAGCGCATGGCCTACATGCGGCGAGTGAACGCCGAGCACGAGAGCATCCTCGACGCCATCACCAGCCAGGACGCCGAGTCGGCCCGCGCGGCGATGCGCACCCACCTCTCCAACAGCCGCGAACGGCGTCGGCGCGCTCAGGCGGACGTGGCCTGAGCCGCGTGTAAAGCAGGCCAATTTGCGGGTTATCCCTAGGATTCCTGGATTTAACCCTAGTTGTACGATGACCTACAACTTCAAAACCCGACGGCAGCCTGCCATCGACCCCGCCAGTCACCCCAACACTCACGGAGACCCACGCATGTCACCCCAAGAACTCAAAGCCGTCCTGGAAGCCGGCCTGCTGTCCTTCCCGCTGACCGACTTCGACGCGCAGCTGAACTTCGCGCCCAAGGCCTATGCCGACCGCCTGGAGTGGCTGCAGCCCTACGGCGCCTCGGCGCTGTTCGCGGCCGGCGGCACGGGTGAGTTCTTCTCGCTGGAGCCGGGCGAGTACACCGACATCATCAAGGTCGCGCTGGACACCTGCCGCGGCCGCACGCCCATCCTGGCCGGTGCCGGCGGCGGCACGCGCGTCGCCATCCAGTACGCCCAGGAGGCCGAGCGCCTGGGCGCGCAGGGCATCCTGCTGCTGCCGCACTACCTGACCGAAGCCAGCCAGGAGGGCCTCATCAATCACGTCGAGGCCGTCTGCAAGAGCGTCAAGTTCGGCGTCGTCGTCTACAACCGCGGCGCCTGCAAGCTGACGCCGCAGTCGCTGCAGATCCTGGCCGACCGCTGCCCCAACCTGATCGGCTTCAAGGACGGCCTGGGCGACATCGAGAAGTTCGTCTCCATCCGCCAGACGCTGGGCAAGCGCTTCGCCTACCTCGGTGGCCTGCCCACGGCCGAGGTCTTCGCCGGTGCCTACAAGGCCATGGGCTGCCCGGTCTACTCGTCCGCCGTCTTCAACTTCATCCCCAAGACCGCGATGGAGTTCTACAACGCGCACGCGGCCAACGACACGGCCACCTGCGACCGCCTGATCCGCGATTTCTTCATCCCCTACCTCGCCATCCGCAACAAGGGCGAGGGCTATGCCGTGTCCATCGTGAAGGCCGGCGCGACGCTGGTGGGCCACAGCGCCGGCCCGGTGCGCCCGCCGCTGAGCGATCTGCTGCCCGCCGAGGTTGACCAGCTGGGCGCGCTGATCGCCAAGCTCGGCCCGCAATAAGTCCAGTCCACACAAGACCACCGGAGACAAGCCATGAAGAAACTGCTGACCGCCCTGCTGCTGGGTGCCGCTGCCGTCACCACGGCGATGGCCCAGGCCTGGCCCGCCAAGCCCGTGACGCTGCTGGTGCCCTTCCCGCCCGGCGGCTCCACCGATGCCATCGCCCGCGTGCTCGGCGCAAAGCTGCAGGAGCAGCTCGGCAGCAGCTTCGTCATCGACAACCGCGGCGGAGCCGGCGGCACCATAGGCACGGCCGCCGTCAAGCGCGCCGCGCCGGACGGCTACACCATCCTCGTCACATCGCTGGGCCCGCTGGTCATCGGCCCGCATCTGATGAAGGGCGTCGCCTACGACCCGACCAAGGACCTGGACTACATCAGCGTCGCCGTGCAGGCGCCCAACCTGCTGGTCGTGCCGGCCGCGTCGCCGCACAAGACCATGGCCGAGGTGCTGGCCTTCCTGAAGGCCAACCCGGGCAGGATGAGCTTCGCGTCCAGCGGCAACGGCTCCAGCGACCACATCACCGCCGAACTCTTCTGGCAGCAGACCGGCACTTCCGGCCTGCACATCCCCTACAAGGGCGGCGGCCCCGTGATGACGGACCTGCTGGGCAACCAGGTGGACGCCAGCTTCATGAACATCAACACCGCGCTGCCGCAGATCAAGGCCGGCAAGCTGCGCGCCTTGGGCATCACGAGCGCCCAGCGCTCGCCGGTGCAGCCCGACGTGCCGACCATGGACGAGCTGGGCATCAAGGGCGTGCAGGTCTACTCCTGGCAGGCCGTCGCGGCGCCCAAGGGGCTGCCGGCCGACGTCAAGCAGAAGCTCTATGCCGGCATCGTCAAGACGCTGAATGCGCCCGACGTGAAGCCGAAGCTGTTGGAGCAGGGCTTCGAGATCGTCGGCAACACGCCTGAACAGTTCACCGCCTTCCAGGCCGCCGAGTTCGCGCGCTGGAAGAAGGTCATCACCGACCGCAAGATCACCGCAGACTGACCATGAGCACTCCCGTCATCAAGGAGCTGCGCGTCATCCCCGTTGCGGGGCGTGACGGCATGCTGCTCAACCTCAGCGGCGCGCACGCGCCCTTCTTCACCCGAAACTTGGCTGTCCTGACCGACAGCGCCGGCAACACCGGCGTCGGCGAGGTGCCGGGCGGCGAGAAGATCCGCCAGACGCTGGAAGACGCGCGCAGCCTCGTCGTCGGCCAGCCCATTGGCGCGCACCAGGGTCTGCTGCAGAAGATCCAGCAGACCTTCGCCGACCGCGACGCCGGCGGTCGCGGCCTGCAGACCTTCGACCTGCGCACCACCATCCACGCCGTCACGGCCATCGAGTCGGCCATGCTGGACCTGCTGGGCCAGCACCTGGGCGTGCCGGTCGCGGCGCTGCTCGGCGAA
>CAMLKW010000299.1 GCA_946480605.1 uncultured Roseateles sp.
GGAGATCGCGAACCTGATGGGCATCAAGTGGTTCACCGTCAACGACCACATCAAGAGCATCTACAAGAAGCTCAACGTCAGCAGCCGCGCGGAAGCGGCGGTGCTGGCGTCGAAGCAAGGCTTGGTCTAACCCGCCTTCGCGTTTGCAAGGCCTCGGCAAGTCCGAGGCCTTGTCACTTGTGGATCAGGCCGCCGAACGCAGCTTCACGCCCGGGAAATCGACCGGAACCGCGAACGCGACGTTCACATAGTTGGTGAACAGATTCAGCGCCACGTGCGCCAGGATCTCGACGATCTGGCCGTCGTTGAAGCCTGCATCGCGCAGCCCCGCAACGTCGCCCGCATCCACCTGCCCGCGCTGCTCGACCAGCTTCAGCGCAAAACGCAGCGCCGCGGCCGTCGCAGGATCGGCCGATTCGCCGGCCTGCGCGGAGCTCATCTCGGCGGCCGAGGCGCCGGCCTTGCGGCCCAGTGCGGTGTGCGCCGCCAGGCAGTACTCGCAGGCGTTGCGATCGGCCACGGCGACGGCGATCTGCTCGCCCAGCTTGGCCGGGACGGCGCCGCCCCCCAACGCACCGAAGAATCCCCACATGGCCTGCAGCGCGGCCGGTGAGTTGGCCACGGCGCGGAACATGTTGGGCGTGGCACCGAAGGCAGCATGCACCGCGTCAAGCAGCACTCGGCTGCCGGCAGGCGCGTCGGTGGCGGAAACGAGGGGGAGGCGGGAGTTCATGGGTCACCTTTCGGCTGCAGTGGAGAAGGCCTTCACTGTGCCGCCCCTGATGGTTCGATAGGTATCATTTAATCCGACCTACATACCGATTCGTCCCATGCCACAAGAAACCACGCTGGACCGGCTCAGCCCCCTGCTTGATCGCTTCCGCGTGCGCGCCAGCCTGTTCCACAACGGCCCGCTGTGCGGCGTGACGCGCTTCGATGCGCGGCCGGGTCGGGGTTTCCTGCACGTCATGCGCAATGGCGAGATGGAGGTCCACCACGCTGCCGGAAGTGGAACGGTCCAGCGCGTGGTCGTGCGTGAACCCAGCCTGGTGTTCTATCCGCGCCCGCTGGCGCACGATTTCCACAATGCCCCGACGGAAGGCTCGGACTTCATCTGCGCCACGCTGGACTTCGAACAGGGCGACGCTCATCCCCTGGTGCGGGCGCTGCCGCCGCTGGTGGTGCTGCCGCTGGCCCAGGTCGCGGGCATCAGCGAGACGCTGGCCCTGCTGTTCGGCGAAGCCGAACGCGTGCGCTGCGGCCAGCGGCTGCTCGCCGACCGCTTGTTCGAGGTGCTGCTGCTGCAACTGCTGCGATGGATGCTGGACCAGCGCGATGCGCCGCTGCCCGTGGGGCTGTTGAATGGCCTGGCCGACCCTCGGCTGGCAAGGGCGCTGACCGCCGTGCACACGCGCCCAGGAGCGCCCTGGACGCTGGAACGACTGGCGACGGAGGCCGGCATGTCGCGCAGCCGCTTCGCCGAGTCCTTCCGCGAGGCCATCGGCACCACGCCCGCCGACTACGTCGCCGACTGGCGGCTGAGCATCGCGCGTGCGGAACTGCGGGCCGGCAAGCCGCTGAAGCTGCTGGCCAGCGAGCTGGGCTATGCCAACGCCTCCGCGCTGAGCCGACTCTTCACCCAGCGGCACCAGGGGCTGTCGCCACGTGCCTGGCTGCAACGCAGTTAAAGTGCCGCCCATGCGTCGCCCCGGCCGCTTCCTGGTTCTCTGCCTGTTGCTCGTGCTGTTGCCCCTGCGCAGCCTGCTTGCGGCCGCGCAGTTGGACTGCGGCCCGGTGCAGCCGACACCGGCCATGGCCGACCATGCCAGCCATGAACATCACGGCCATCACGACGACGCAGCAGCCGACGCCGGCAGCCAGGCCTGCAAGCTATGCGCGCCCTGCTGCCTGGCCGCTGCGCCGCCGCCGGTCTTGATGCTGGCGGCGAGCGCTGCGCCGGCCGAGCGTGCCGCCCAGGTTCCGGCCGTGCGCTGGACTGGCGTCGTGCCGCCCCTGCCCGACCCGCCGCCTCGGGCCTGAGCCTCCTCCCAACGCTGCCCTTCCCGCCGCGCGCCGCCATGCGCCCGGTGGGCTGACCACCCGTTCCGAGAGGCTGTCATGCCCCAGCTGTTCCCCGTTGCGGGGTTGCTGCTCAGCGCCTGCCTGGCACTGAGCGCCCATGCGCAACCCCGCCCCGCCCCCACCGACGCGCGCGCCCCGGTGCCGCCCGCCGTCGTCAAAAAGGCCCCACCGCCGCAGGCGGCCGATGATCCACCGCCCACCGAATGGCGTGCCGCCAACGCCCGCGTCGAACGCGTGGGCGGCTGGCGCACCTACGCCCGCGAAACCCTGCCGCAGGAGCCGGCCCGATGAAGCGCGCCGTCTTCCTGGCTGCGCTGGCCCTGGCGCTGAGCGGCTGCGCCAGCCTGACGCCCGGCAATGAAGTCGCCAACGTCAGTCGCCTGACCCAAGCCCACACCGGTCAGGCGCTGGCATTGGAGCCGTTGTCGGCCCACGCTTTGGCCGAGCGCCTGCGGGAGCCGCTCGACGCAGAGGCCGCTGTGCGGCTCGCGCTGCACAACAGCCCGGCGCTGCAGGCCCGTCTTGCCCGCCTGGGCGTGACGGCGGCCGAGGTCGATGCGGCCGGCCGCCTGCCCAACCCCGGCTTCAGCTTCAGCCGCCTCACGCGGGGCGACGAAGTAGAGCTGGAACGCGGCTGGCACTTCAACCTGGCACGGCTGCTGACGCTGCCGCTGGTGCGCCAGGCCGAGCAGCGTCGACTGCAGGCCGAGCAGCAGCAAGCCGCCGCCGACGTGCTGGCGCTGGCCGCCGACACGCGCCGCGCCTGGGTCCAGGCCGTGGCGGCCGAGGAAACGCTGACCTACCGCCGCCAGGTTCTGGAGGCCGCCGACGCCGGCGCCGAACTGGCCCGGCGCATGCAGGCCGTCGGCAACTTCAATGCGCTGGCCCGCGCCCGCGAACAGGGCTTTGCCGCCGAAGCCCGGCTGGCGCTGACCCGTGCCGAGAGCCAGCGCCTGGCGACACGAGAACGCCTGGTGCGGCTGCTGGGCCTGTGGGGCGCTGACGCCGTCGCCTTGCGCGTCCCCGAGCGCCTGCCCGCCCTGCCAACCGCGGCGCGCGAGCGGCCGGACATCGAGACGCTGGCCTTGTCGCAGCGCCTGGACGTGCAGGCCGCCCGGCTGCGGCTGGAGCAAGCGGCACGCCAGGTCGACGCCGGTCGCATCAACCGCTTCGTATCCATGCTGGAGCTGGGCGTGGCGCACAACTCGTCCAACGAGGCGCCCGTGCAGCGCGGCTGGGAGGTCACGCTGGAGCTGCCGCTGTTCGGCGCCGGTCCGCTGCCTCGTGCGCAGGCACTGGCCCGCGAGGCCACGCACGACGCCGCCGACACGGCCATTCGCGCCCGCTCCGAGGTGCGCGAAGCCTACGGCCTGTACCACGCAGCCTGGGACATCGCGCGCCAGCACCGCGATGAGCTGCTGCCGCTGGCCCGGCGCATCTCCGACGAGCAGCTGCTGCGCTACAACGGCATGCTGATCGGCGTCTTCGAGCTGCTGGCCGATGCGCGCGCCCAGGTTGCCGCCGTGGCCGCGGCGCAGGACGCGCTGCGCGACTTCTGGCTGGCGCAGGCCGACCTGGACCAGGCCCTGCTGGGCCGCGCCACACCCGCCCTGCCCCAGGCCGGCAGCACGCCCGCCGCCGCGGCGGCCCCCCACTGAACCCCGAGGACACATCATGTTCAACCGACGCCACCTGCTAGGCGCGGCCTCGCTGGCGGCGGTCTCCAAGGCGGCACTCGCCGCCCTGCCCGAGCCCGTCATCCAGACCTCGCCCGACACGCAAGCCCCGCTGGTTCCGCCCACCGGGCGGCCCTACAACCCCGTCGTCACGCTGAATGGCTGGACAGCGCCCTGGCGCATGAACAACGGGGTCAAGGAGTTTCACCTCGTCGCCGAGCCGGTCGTGCGCGAGATGGCGCCCGGCTTCAAGGCCCACCTGTGGGGCTACAACGGCCAGAGCCCCGGCCCCACCATCGAGGTCGTCGAGGGCGACCGCGTGCGCCTCTTCGTCACCAACAAGCTGCCCGAGCACACCACCATCCACTGGCACGGCCAGCGCCTGCCCAACGGCATGGACGGCGTGGGCGGGCTCAACCAGCCGGCCATCCCCTCGGGCAAGACCTTTGTCTACGAGTTCGTGGCGCGCCGCCCCGGCACCTTCATGTACCACCCGCACGCCGACGAGATGGTGCAGATGGCCATGGGCATGATGGGCCTGTGGATCACCCACC
>CAMLKW010000300.1 GCA_946480605.1 uncultured Roseateles sp.
CTCGTTCCAGTTGTCGTTGACGCCGCGCATGTCCGGGTTGGCGCGCAGGATGTCCTTGGCCTTGTCGGCCCAGTCGCGCACGACCTTGGGGTCGGCGCCGGTCACGCGGAACTGCACCGGGTACGGGACCGGCGGGCCGTTGGGCAGCAGCTTCACGCGGCCACGGGCCTCGGGGAATTCCTCGGCCAGCACCAGCGGCAGGCGCTGCCGCAGCTCCTCGCGCTCGGCCAGCCCCTTGGGCAGCAGGATGTATTGCGTGACGTTCACCTGCGGGAAGATCTGGTCCAGCGGCAGGTAGAAGCGCGGCACGCCGGAACCGACCCAGCCGGTCACCGTCGCGATGCCGGGCTCCTTCAGCATGCGGGCCTCGAAGCGCTTGGCCAGCGCCTCGGTTTCCTGCATGGTCGAACCTTCGGGCAGCCACAGGTCCACCAGCACCTCGGGCCGGCTGGAATCCGGGAAGAACTGCTGCTGCACCTTGCCCATGCCCGCCAGGCCCAGCACGAAGACCAGCAAGGTGATGCCAATGGTCTTCCAGCGGTTCTCCACGCACCAGCGCACCAGGCCGCGGAAGCGGTTGTAGAACGGTGTGTCGAACAGCTCGTGCACTTCGCCGTCGGCGGCCGGCTTGGCCTTCAGCAGCAGCGCGCCCAGGTAGGGCACGAAGTAGACCGACACCACCCAGGAGATGACCAGCGACGCGGCCGTCACGGCAAAGATCGCGAAGGTGTATTCGCCCACCGTGGACTTCGCCAGGCCGATGGGCAGGAAGCCCACCGCCGTAATCAGCGTGCCGGTCAGCATGGGCATGGCCGTCGCGTCGTAGGCATACGTGGCGGCGTGCATCTTGTCGTAGCCCTCCTCGAGCTTGCGCACCATCATCTCGACGGCAATGATGGCGTCGTCCACCAGCAGGCCCAGCGCGATGATCAGCGAGCCCAGCGAGATCTTGTGCAGGCCCACACCCCAATAGAACATCGTCACGAAGGTGATGGCCAGCACCAGCGGGATGGTGATGGCCACCACCAGGCCCGGCCACACGTCGATGCGCAGCGGCCGCGTGTGCAGGCCCAGCGAGATGAAGCTGACCGCCAGCACGATGACCACGGCCTCGATGAGCACGCGCACGAACTCGCCGACCGAGGTCGACACGGCCTTGGGCTGATCCTGCACCTGCTCCAGTTGCATGCCGGCCGGCAGGTCGCGCTCGATGGCCTTCAGCGTCACGTTGAGAGCCTTGCCCATCGCGATGATGTCGCCACCCTTGGCCATGGACACGCCCAGCGCCAGCACTTCCTTGCCCTGGTGCCGCACCTTGGTGGCCGGGGGGTCGACGTAGGCGCGCTTGATCTCGGCGATGTCGCCCAGGCGGAACTGGCTGGCCACGCCGGTCTGCGGGTTCACCGCGCGGATGGGCACGTCCGCCAGCGCCTGTGGCGAGCCGAACTGGCCTTGCACGCGCACCTGGAAATTGGCGCTGCCGGCATTCAGCAGGCCCGCGCCTTCGACCGCGTTCTGCGCGCCGATCTGGTTGAGCACCTGGCTGAAGTCCAGGCCCAGCTGGGCCAGACGCTTCTGCGAGACCTCGATGAACAGCTTCTCGGGCTGGACGCCGAAGATCTCCACCTTGGCCACGTCCTTGACCTGCAGCAGCGCCTGCCGCACGCGGTCGGCGTGCTCGCGAAGCTCCTCGCGGCTGAAGCCGTCGGCGGACAGCGCATAGATGGAACCGTAGACGTCGCCGAACTCGTCGTTGAACACCGGTCCCAGCACGCCCTGCGGCAGCGTGGAGCGCATGTCGCCGATCTTCTTGCGCACCTGGTACCAGAGGTCGGGCACCTCCTTGGGCGGCGTGTTGTCCTTCAGCTGAAAGACCGTCAGCGACTCGCCGGGCTTGGTGTACGAGCGGATCTTGTCCGCATGGTTCACCTCCTGCAGCGTCTTCTCGATCTTGTCGGTGACCTGGTCGGCCATCTGCTGGGCCGTGGCACCGGGCCAGAAGGCCTGGATGACCATGGCGCGGAAGGTGAACGGCGGGTCCTCGTCCTGACCGAGCTGGAAATAGGCCGCAAAGCCCATCACCATCAGCACGACCATCAGGTAGCGCGTCAGCGCCGGATGCTCCAGCGCCCAGCGCGAGACGTTGAAGCCTTCGGCCTGCGCGGCCTTGTTCGGTGGAATGTTCATGCGCGGCACCGGCTCAGCGAGAGGCGGCGGAAGCCGCCGGCGCGGCCGTCGTGCGCGGCGGCACGTAGCGCTTGACCTTCTGGCCCGGGTTGAGCACGTGCACCCCGGCCACGACCACTTCCTGGCCGGCAGTCAGGCCACCCGCGATGACGACCTCGTTGCCGTCCGCGCCGCCCACCTGCACCGGCACCGCCTTGACCGTCATGGACGCTCCATCCAGCACCCACACCGAGGTCTTGCCGGCCTGCTGCAACACCGCCGACAACGGCAGCTTCACGACGCCCGGCACCGGCGGCAGTTGCAGCACCACCGTGGCGCTCTGGCCCACCTTCACGTCCAGCTTGCCGGCATCGGCCTTGATGAGGAAGGTGCGCGTGACCGGGTCGGCCGCGGCCGCCACCTCGCGCAGCTTCAGCGGGAAGGTCTCCGTGCCGCCCCAAAGGCGCACTTTCAGCGCGCCCGGCAGGCTGCCCGCGGCCTTGGCGCGGACGATCTGATCCTCGGGCACGGCGAAGACGATGTCGCGAG
This sequence comes from uncultured Roseateles sp., assembly GCA_946480605.1. The sequence goes on from CAMLKW010000300.1 coordinate 2,716, forward strand.
GGCCGTCCAGCGCCACGCGCACCACCGGCGTGCCGGCCGCCAGCACCTGGCCCGGCTCGGCCTCCACGCCGGTCACCACGCCGGCGCCGTCCGCCACCAGCTCCGCATAACCGGCCTGGTTGACCTGCACGTCGGCCTGGGCCTTGGCCTGCTCCAGCTGCGCCTGCGCGGCCTTGAAGGCCGAATCGCGCCGCTCTAGTTCGGCCGCGCTGATGAAGCCCTGGCGCTGCAGGTCCACGAAGCGCTTGTAGTCCGCGCCGGCCTGGTCGCGGTTGGTGCGCGCAGCCGCCACTGCGGCGGTCGCAGCGGCCTGGGCCAGCTTCAGGTCCCGGGCGTCGATGCGCGCCAGCACCTGGCCCGCCTTGACCGTGTCGCCCAGGTTGACCGCGCGCGTCAGCAGCTTGCCCGGCACGCGGAAGGACAGCCGCGACTCCACCCTCGCCTTCACCTCGGCCGCATACTCATGGGAGGCGCTGGCCGAGCCCGCGCTGACCAACTGGGTCCGCACCGCGCGCTCAGGCTCGGGCGCGGCAGACTGCTTGCCGCACCCCGTCAGCAGGGCCGTCAGCAGGGCTGCCACCCACAAGGGTGGCGCAAGACGCGAGAGATGGGGCATGCAGACCTCGGAGAAAGAACCGGCCCACAGATTTAATGACCGGCGGGTCAATAATGTATTCAGGCCCTGTGACAACTGTCAAACCTCGCTGAATTTCGCTTGAACAGCGCGGCTTTGCAAGCGGAACTTGAGAAAAAGCTTGAGCGTCGATCACTACGAGAACTTTCCCGTTGCTTCCTGGCTGTGCCCGCCGACGCTGCGGCCGGCCGTGGCGGCGATCTACCACTTCGCCCGCACGGCCGACGACCTTGCCGACGAGGGCGACGCCACGACCGCCCAGCGCGCGCAGGCCCTGCGGGACTACCGGGCAGACCTGGCGGCGGTCGTCGCCGGCGCGCCCCCCTCGCCGCGCTGGACCGGCGTCTTCGTGCCACTGGCCCGAGAGCTGCACCGCCTGCGACCCGCGCTGCTGCATGACCTGCTGGACGCCTTCGAGCAGGACCTGACCCCGCCCCGCTACCGCGACCGCGCCCACCTGCTGGACTACTGCCGCCGTTCGGCCAACCCGGTGGGCCGGCTGCTGCTGAGTCTGTACGGCGTGGACGACGCCTTGTCGCTGCGCCGTTCGGACGCCATCTGCTCGGCGCTGCAGCTGATCAATTTCTGGCAGGACTTCAGCCGCGACGGCCCCAACGGCCGGCTCTACGTGCCGCAGGACGACCTGGATCGCCACGGCCTGAGGCCAGAAGATGTGCTGGCCTGCCGCGACAGCCCATCCGCCCGGGCATTGATCGCCGATCTCTGCGCCTGGGCCCGCACGCTGATGCTGGAAGGTGCGCCGCTCGCGCTGACGCTGCCCGGCCGCGCCGGCTGGGAGCTGCGCTTTGTCGTCCAGGGCGGGCTGGCCATCCTGGACAAGATCGCGGCGCGTCATCACGACAGCCTGCTGCACCGCCCCTCGGTCGGGGC
>CAMLKW010000301.1 GCA_946480605.1 uncultured Roseateles sp.
GCACCGTGCCCTCCACGCGCGCCGCCATCTCCAGCAGGCCGGCCACTTCCTCGTCGGCCTTCTCGCGCTCCTCGATCTCCGGCGACTCGTGGCGCGCGTAGACCATCTTGGCCTTGTCGGGGTCGAAGTCGGGCGGCAGCTTGGCCAGCGTGACCGTCTTGCCGGGCGGCGCCGGGATGAGCTTGGCGACGCTGTCCACATGGCCGAAGCCCATGCCCAGCACGCGGCCGATGTCGCGCAGCGCGCCCTTGGCGGCCATGGTGCCGAAGGTCGCGATCTGGCTGACCGCGGGCCGGCCGTACTTGTCCTTCACATAGTCGATGACGCGGTCGCGGTTGCCCTGGCAGAAGTCGATGTCGAAGTCGGGCATCGAGACCCGCTCGGGGTTCAGGAAGCGCTCGAACAGCAGGTTGTACTTCAGCGGGTCCAGGTCCGTGATGAGCAGCGCGTAGGCCACCAGCGAGCCGGCACCCGAGCCCCGGCCGGGGCCGACCGGGCAACCGTTCTCCTTGGCCCAGCGGATGAAGTCCGACACGATGAGGAAGTAGCCCGGGAAGCCCATCTTGATGATGGTGTTCAGCTCGAAGTCCAGTCGCTCGACGTAGCGCGGGCGCTCCTTCTCGCGCTCGGCCTCGTTCGGGAACAGGTGGACCAGCCTGTCCTTCAAGCCGTCGTGGCTGAGCTCGCGGAAGTACTGCTCCATCGGCATGGGCTGGCCGTCCGCCATCAGCGGCGTCGGGAAGTTGGGCAGCTGCGGCTTGCCCAGCACCAGCGTCAGCGAGCAGCGGCGCGCGATCTCGGTCGTGTTCTGGATGGCGCTGGGCACGTCCTTGAACAGCTCGCGCATCTGGGCCTGGGTCTTGAAGTACTGGCTGGGCAGGAAGCGCTTGATGCGCTTGGGGTTGGCCAGCGTCTCGCCCTCGGCCACGCAGACGCGCGCCTCGTGCGCCTCGAAGTCGTCTTCGGTCAGGAACTGGATGGGGTGGGTCGCCACCACGGGCAGGTCCAGCTCGGCGGCAAAAGGCACGCTGGCCTGCACCAGCGCCTCCTGGCCGGGCAGGCCGGCGCGCTGCAGCTCGATGTAGAAGCGGTTCGCAAAGATGCCGCCGAGCTTGTGCGCCCACTCCCGCGCGCGCACCTTGTCGCCCTGCAGCAGCGCCTGCCCCAGCCCGCCCAGCTGCGCGCCGCTCAGGCAGATCAGCCCCTCGTTCAGCTCCTGCAGCCATTCCCACTTCAGGCAGGCCTGGTTGCGCTGCACGTTCTGTATCCACGCACGCGACAGCAGCTCGGAGATGTTCAGATAGCCCTGCTTGTCCTGCACCAGCAGCAGCAGCCGCGTGGGCGGCTTGTCGGTCGCGTCGGGCTCCAGCCAGCAGTCCGCCCCCAGGATGGGCTGCACGCCCTTCTTGCGCGCCGCCGAATAGAACTTGATGCCGCCGAACAGATTGGCCAGGTCGGTGATGGCCGCCGCGACCTGCCCGTCTTTCGCAGCGGCATTGGCGGCGTCGTCGGTCCTCAGCGTGCCATCCACGACCGAGAACTCGGTGTGCATGCGCAGGTGGACGAAGGGAAGCTCTTGTTGTTCGGTATTCACATCGGGCATGCGGGCATTCTAGGAAGCCCGGCGCCCCCTAAAACTTGGGCTACCCTTGCGCCGCCCATGCGACTGTGCTCCCTGCAATCCGTCAGAACCCATATCGTGCTCGGTGAACCGCTGGCGTTCAGCGTGCGCGACGCCCAACACCAGTTGCTGCTGGCACGCGGCCAGGTCATCCATGACCTTGACCAGCTCGACGAGTTGTTCCAGCGCGGCGCGCTGGTCGAGATCAGCGAACTGACCCATGCCGTGCAACCCCAGCGGCGCGCTCCGGCACGGTCACTGAGCACGGACCAGTTGCCCGGCGAATGGATGCGCCTGGGCGACGCGGTGCGGCGCACGCTGGCCGCGCCGGCGGACCGGCTGGCGGTGGGCATCACCAGCACGACCGATGAGCTGCTGCGCCTCATCGACCAGGCGCCCGGCGTCGCCCTGGCCCAGGTCGTGCGCCAGGGCGAGGGCCACTACGGCGTCAACCATTCCATCCACGCCGCCACCGCCTGCCATGCCGCGGCGCGCTTCCTGGGCTGGACCGCCGAGGAACAGCGCCGCGCCTTCCAGGCCGCGCTGACGATGAATCTGTCCATGGTGGACCTGCAGGCCCGGCTGGCCACGCAGGTTTCACCGCCCACCACGCTGCAGCGCGAGGCCATCCAGCAACACCCCACACTGAGCGCCGAGCTGCTGGAGCAGGCCGGCGTCACCGACACGCTGTGGCTGGAGGCCGTGGCCCAGCACCACGAGCAGCCCGACGGCAGCGGCTACCCGCGCGGCCTGACCGACGTGGGCGAGCTGGCCAGCCTGCTGCGCTTCGCCGACGTCTACACCGCCCGCCTCAGCGCCCGCGCCAACCGGCCGGCCATGTCGGCCCAGCAAGCCGGCCGCGAGCTGCATCTGATGGCCGCCGCCAGCCCGCTGGCCGCCGCGCTGATCAAGGCCTTCGGCATCTTCCCGCCCGGCTCGCTGGTGCGGCTGGCGTCGGGCGAGATCGGCCTGGTGGTGGGCAATGGCGAGAAGGCCTACCACCCGCTCGTGGCCACGCTGACCGACGCCCGCGGCGAGCCCCGCCTGACCCCGCTGCGCCGCGACACCTCGCGCGACGGTCTGGCCGTGGTGGGCCTGCTGTCGCCACAGTCGCTGCCCATGCGGCTGTCCGACGAGCGCATGGCGGAACTGATCGCGGCCTGACGCCGCCGGGCCAACGGCGCGCAGCCCGAGGCGCCGTTAAGCTGCGCGGCCATGAAACACCTCGCACTCGCGCTGGCCACCGCCGGCCTGCTGACTTCGGCATTCGCCGCCTCCAAGAAGGCGCCTCAGCCCAAGAAGACCGCCCAGCAAATCCTGGCCGCCTCGCCCGCCTCACACTGGCGCGGGCTGGACCCCGAGAACACGTTGCTGATGGAGCTGATGACCTCACAAGGGACTGGCCAGGTCCTCATCGAACTGGCGCCGCGCTTCGCGCCCGCCCACGCGGCCAACATCCGCGCGCTGGCGCGGGGCGGCTACTGGGACGGTCTGGCCATCGTGCGTGTGCAGGACAACTTCGTCACCCAGTGGGGCGACCCCGACGGCGAGGACGCCGCCAAGGCCCGGCCGCTGCCGGCCGGCGCGTCGCCCAGGCTGCCGGCCGAGTTCTCGGTGCCGCTGGACCGCATCGGCAAGGCGACCGGCTTCGCGCGCCTGCCCGACAAGGAGGGCTGGGCGCCGCGCACCGGCTTTGCGCAGGGCTTCCCCGTCGCTGCCGACCCCAAGACCGGCAAGGCCTGGCTGGCCCACTGCTACGGCATGGTCGGCGCGGGCCGCGGCGATGCGGTGGACTCCAGCAACGGCACGGAGCTGTACGCCGTCATCGGCCAGGCGCCGCGCGGGCTGGACCTGAACATCACCGTCGTGGGCCGCGTGCTCAAGGGCATGGAGCACCTGGCCGCCCTGCCCCGCGGCGGCGCGGCCATGGGCTTCTACGAGAAGCCCGAGCAGCGCACGGGCATCCAGCGCGTGCGCCTGCTGGCGCAGATGGCGCCGGAGGAACGGCCGGCACTGCAGGTGCTGAAGACCGAGTCCGCCACCTGGACCCAACTGCTGGACGCCCGCCGCCATCGCGGCGGCTGGTTCGTGCACAGCCCGGGCTACATCGACGTCTGCAGCGCAAGCGTGCCGACGCGGCCCACGCCTCAGGCGCCCAAGTAGAGCGCCACGCGGTAGGTGATGAACGAGGCCAGGTAGGCCAGCGCGAACAGGTAGCCGGCGGCGGCAAAAGCCATCTTGACGCTGCCGGTCTCGCGCCGGATGGTGGCCAGCGTGGCCAGGCATTGCGGCGCGAACACGAACCAGGCCAGCAGCGCCAGCGCGGTCGCCAGGCTCCAGGTCTGCGCGATCAGCGGCGCCAGCGCGCCGGCCGTGTCGTCGCCGGTGGCCGACAGCGCATACACCGTGCCCAGCGCGCTGACCATCACCTCGCGGGCCGCCAGGCCCGGCACCAGCGACAGGCTGATCTGCCAGTTGAAGCCTATGGGCTCGAAGATCAC
>CAMLKW010000302.1 GCA_946480605.1 uncultured Roseateles sp.
TTCGAACCTGCGACCAACGGATTAAAAGTCCGCTGCTCTACCGACTGAGCTAACATCCCGCGTCAAGCAGAGCCTGCCATTATAGGCAGGTTTTAGGCAGCTCCACAAGAACTTCTGAAAATTCAGCCGACGATCTCAGCGCACAAGATGCAGCCGCTGCAATTCGGCCGCCGCGCAGAAACCGAACGTCGCCGTGACGGCCACGCTGGAACCATAGCCGTGGCAGTTCAGGCTGCCATCCACCTCGCAAGCCTCGCCCTCCCCTTGCCGCGGCAGGTGCACGGGCTCGCGGGAATACACGCAGGCCACGCCCAGCGGGCCGACACGCGGCGCCGCGTGCTGCTTGCGTAAGCGCTGGCGCAGGGAGGCCAGCAAGGGGTCATGCGTGGTCAGGCTGAGGTCATCGATCTGCACATGATGCGGCGCGCGCTTGCCGCCGGCCGCGCCGACGGTGACGAAGGGCAGATGCTGCTCGCGCGCCCAGGCCGCCAACGTCGCTTTCGCGCGCACTTGATCGCAGCAATCGATGAGCCCGTCGAGCGGGGCGTCGCCGATCAGCGCGGGCCAGTTGTCCGGCTCGACGAAATCCTCGATGACGTGCACGGCGCAACCCGGGTGAATGTCGGCGATGCGCTGGCGCAGCGCTTCGGCCTTCGCCATGCCCACCGTCGAACCCAGCGCCTGGATCTGACGATTGATGTTGGACTCGGAGACCTGATCGAGGTCGATCAGCGTCAGCGCGGCAGCACCGCTTCGCGCCAGCGCCTCGACGGCCCAGGAGCCGACGCCACCCAGGCCTACGACCGCGAATCTCGCGGCGCGCAGGCGCTGGTAGGCGGCGTCCCCGTGCAATCGGCGCAGGCCGCCGAAGCGACGCTCCAGATCAGCCTCAAGCTGATCCGGCATCAGCGCAGCGAGGCCAGTCGTTCCTTGGCCGCCTGGGCGGCCTCGGTACCGGGATGCGCCTTGATGAGGTCGTCAAGACTGCGTCGCGCGGCCTTGTTGTCCTTCAGTTCGATCTGGCAGTTGGCCAGCGCCAGCATCGCCTCGGGCGTGCGGGGATGGCCGGCATTGCCGGAGATGAAGGCCTTGAAGGTCGCTATGGCATCCTTGTAGTCGCGCTTGCCGTACTGGGCGTTGCCCAGCCAGAAGCGCACCGAGTCGATGTAGCCGCTGGCGGGATAGCGCTTCAGAAACCCGTTAAGCGCCGCCACGGCTTCGACGAAGTCACCGCGACGCACGAGGCCGATGGCGGCCTCGTACTGACTGCGCTCGTCCGGTGCGACCTGGAACTCACGGCCGTCAAGGCTGACCTTCTGAGGCTCCAGGGGCTTCAAGCGAGCCTCCACGGACTGCGACTGGTCGGTGAGCTTGCGCTGCGTGTCGGACAGGTCGCGGGCCAGTTGCTCGTTGGCGCCGCGCAGGCGAGCGACCTCAGCACGCAACTGGTCGATCTGGCCGTTGAGATCCAGCAGACTGCGGCGCAGCGGCTGGAGCTGATCCTGGATCAACGCGTTGAGCTGCTCGGCGCGCTGCTTTGCAGCGTCCTCGTTGGCCTGGACCTTGGCACGCAGATCGATGATGGCCTTGTGGGCTTCGTCGTCCTCGAACAAACCCGCGCGAGCGGGTTGCACGAAAACGGCACTCGCCGCGCAGGCCAGCAGCGCCAGACGCAGCACGCGCATCACTTGTCCTTGAGCTCGACGCGGCGGTTCTTGGCCCAGGCTTCTTCGCCACCACCGGTGGCGGCCAGCCGCTCCTTGCCGAAGCTGACGGCTTCGACCTGGGCAGCGCCGACACCCAGCAGCGTCAGCGACTTGGCAACGGCTTCGGCACGGCGCTGACCCAGGGCCAGGTTGTACTCGCGGCCACCGCGCTCATCGGTGTGGCCTTCCAGCGTCAGCGCGGCGCGCTTGTTGGCGTTCAGGCGCTTGGCGTGCAGGTCGACCAGCGGGCGGTACTCTTCCTTGACGATGTCGCTGTCGAAGTCGAAATAGATGACTCGCTTGTCCTTGACCTGCTCGGAGTACTGGCTGAACAGGTCAACGGTCGGCACTGCGGTCTGTGCGGGCTGGGCAGGCGCCACGGCCGGTGCGGGCGCGGGGGCCGCAGGCTGACGGGTCTCGACCGGCGCGGGCTCGTCCAGCTTGGTGGTGGATTGGCAGCCAGCCAGGGTAGCGGCGGCAATCAGGGTGAGCGCATAGCGGGTCAGCTTCATTCGAGTGGTCTCCACAACAGACAGGGGGCGGGGGAAAGGGGCCGGCCGTCAAGGGCGCGGGCGCGTGATTGTCCAACAAGGTGCGCTTGATTGCGCCATCAACGCACAAACGGGCCCCATGTGGGCTCGCGAACCTCGACCAAAGTCACGAGCAGCGGGGTTTTGATCTTGCCGTCCAGCGTCGAGGTCATCAGCACTTCCTTGCCGCCGGCGCGGCTGGCGTAGACGATGAGCTTGCCGTTGGGCGCAAAGGCCGGGCTCTCGTCGTCGTTGGCTTCGCTGATCTGCTGCGTCTGGCCGGTGCCCAGGTCCATCACGGACAGGCGGAACGCGCCGCCGGCACGCGTGACGTAGGCCATCGTGCGGCCGTCAGGGCTGATCGTGGGGCTGATGTTGTAGCCGCCGTTGAAGGTAACGCGCTCGGCCGTGCCGCCGCCTGCCGGCATGCGGTAGATCTGCGGGCCGCCGCCGCGGTCGCTGACGAAGTAGATCTTGCTGCCGTCGGGCGCGTAGCAGGCCTCGGTGTCGATGGCGCTGCTCTGTGCGATGCGGCGCAGGCCGGAGCCGTCGCGGTTGATGACGAACAGCTGCGTGCCGCCGTCGCGCGACAGGCTCAGCGCCAGTTGGTTGCCGTCCGGCGACCAGGCCGGCGCGCTGTTCGTGCCCTTGAAATCGGCCAGCACGCGCCGGCCGCCGGTCTGCACATCCTGGATGCGCACCGTGGCCTTGCCGCTCTCGAAGCTCACATAGGCAAGTTCGCGGCCGTTAGGCGCCCAGGCCGGCGAGATGATGGGCTCGGCGCTGGTCAGCGCGACCTTGGCGCCCTCGCCGTCCGCATCCGCCACGACCAGGCTGTAGCGGCGGCCAGCCTTGGTGACATAGGCCATGCGGGTGGCGAACACGCCCTTCTCGCCGGTCAGCTTCTCGTAGATCAGGTCGGCGATGCGGTGTGCGGCCAGGCGGGCATCGTCGGGATGCACAGCCTGGGCCTGGCCTACCAGCTCGGTGCCCTTGACGACATCCCAGAGCTTGAAGCGGATGTCCAGCCGGCCATCGGCCAGGCGGGCGACCGAACCGGCTACGAGGGCGTCGGCCTGGCGGGCCTTCCACTCGGCGTAGACCGGGCTGCTGGTCTCGTTGAGCCCGCCGGGCGCGTCGACGCTGCGGAACTGGCCGCTGCGCTCCAGGTCGGCGCGGATGATCGCGGCGATGGGTTGGGGCGACTTGGCCTCGTCGCGAAAGTCCACGATGGCGACAGGCATGCGGGTGCCGCCGACGCCGGCGATGTCGATGCGCACTTGAGCCAGCGCAGGCGCAGCGCCAAGTGCGGCCAGGGCCGCAAGGCTGCGGCGACGGGAGACGGATACGAGCATGGCGCGGGATTCTGCCGCAGACGCCGAAGCCTCTGCGTCAGACAAGGCCGCTTCCGCGGCCCCGCATCACAAAAGAACGATGTCGTAGTGCTCGGTCTGGTTGGTCGGCTCGGCCGTCAGCGAGATGGGCTTGCCGATGAAGTCGGACAGGCCGGCCAGGTGGGCACTCTCCTCGTCCAGCATCATCTCGACGACGTTGGCCGCCGCGACGACACGGAACTCCCGCGGCGAGAACTGGCGCGCCTCGCGCAGGATCTCGCGCAGGATGTCGTAGCAGACCGAACGGGCCGTCTTCACCTGGCCGCGCCCCTCGCAGGTCGGGCAGGGTTCGCACAGCATGCGGGCCAGCGATTCGCGCGTGCGCTTGCGCGTCATCTCCACCAGACCCAGCTGCGTGAAGCCCCCGACCGTCACCTTGGTGCGGTCACGCGCCAGTTGCTTCTTGAACTCGGCCAGCACGGCGGCGCGGTGCTCCTCGCGCGTCATGTCGATGAAGTCGACGATGATGATGCCGCCCAGGTTGCGCA
>CAMLKW010000303.1 GCA_946480605.1 uncultured Roseateles sp.
GATGCGCCCGCGAGAGGCCGCTGGAACCATGAGCGCCATTCCCAACCCACCGGAATCTGCCATGAACCTCTTTCGCCGCTGGCATGCGCATCACCAGTTTCGCCATCACTTCGGCCACGGCCCTCATGGCCATGGCTTCGGCCGTCACTCTGACGGCTTCGCCTACCTCCTCGTCGCGCGCCTGGGTGCCAAGCTGGACCTGGACGCCGAGCAGCAGCGCCGGCTGGCCACCTGGATCGAGCAGCTCCAGCGCCAGCGCGATGCGCTGAAGCAGTTCGCGCGCGGCCATGAGGTCGCCAGCCTGATGGCCGGCGAGCAGTTCGCCCGCGAGCCGGCCCAGCAGCTGATCGATGCGCGGCTGGATTCGCTGCGCGAGGCGGGGCCCGGCGTCATTGCGGCCTTCGGGGACTTCTTCGACAGCCTGGACGACGAGCAGCGCCAGGCGCTGCGCTTCATGATGAGCCGCCGCCGGGGCTGCGGGCAGAATGACAGGGCCTGTTAGCACTACGACAGCGCGACCTACTGCCGTAGTGCTACCAGGCCCAACCCATGCACCGACTGCTGCTGATTGACGACGACGAGGCGCTGGCCGGGCCGCTCGCGCAATACCTGGCCCGCTTCGACCTGAAGCTGGAGGCCGTCATCCGGCCCAGCGACGCGCTGGCCCGGCTGGCGGCCGAGCGCTTCGATGCGCTGATCCTTGACGGCATGCTGCCGGAAATGGACGGCTTCGAGTTCTGCAAGCGGCTGCGCGCCGGCAGCGCGCCCTGGCGCGACATGCCGGTGCTGATGCTGACCGCGCGTGGCGACCTGACGGACCGCGTGGTGGGCCTGGAACTGGGCGCCGACGACTACCTGCCCAAGCCCTTCGAGCCTCGCGAGCTGGCTGCGCGGTTGCAGACCATCCTGCGCCGCACGCGCTTTGCACCACCGCCGGCACTGGCGTCCCAGCCCACGGCGCTGCTGTGCTTCGAGGGCCTGCAGATCGACACGGCGCGCCGCGAGGTGAAGACCGGTGGCGGCGTCATCGAGCTGACCGGCACCGAATACGAGCTGCTGCTGATGCTGGCCCGCGAGCCCGGCAAGGTCTTCTCGCGCGACGACATCCTGAACCGGCTGCGCGGCCAGGAGGCCGAGCTGTACACGCGGGCCGTGGACATCCTCGTCAGCCGGCTGCGCCGCAAGCTGGAGCCGCTGGCGGCGCTGAAGACGCTGCGCAACGCCGGCTACTGCTTCGCGCTGCCAGAGAAGCCGTGACCCACCCCTACGACCACCGCTGGCGCGAGCGCTGGCAGCGCAAGCATCTCAAGCGCGCCCGGCGCATGAGCCGCGACTGGGAGTACCGCTGGCGCGTGCGGCATCGCTGGCACCAACGCTGGCATCGCCATCACAAGCACTTCAAGCATTCGCTGGGCGCGCGGCTCATTGCGATCTTCATCGTGCTGGCCTGCGCCAGCAGCGTCATCCTGTGGGCGTCCATGGGCAGCGCCTACGGGCTGCTGTGGGCCGTGCCGGCGCTGCTGGTCGTCACGGGCCTGGCGTTCGGCATGATCCGCCACATGGTGCAGCCGCTGCATGCGCTGGCCCAGGGCGCCGAGGCCTTCCGGCGCGGCGAGTTCTCGCACCGCGTGCCCGTCATCCATGGCGACGAGATCGGCGACCTGGCGCAGCGCTTCAACCAGATGGCGGCCGACATCCAGGCCATGCTGGACGGCAAGCGCGCGCTGCTGCTGGCCCTCAGCCACGAGCTGCGCAGCCCGCTGACGCGCGCGCGGCTGCATGCGGAGCTGGTGGGCGAGGGCGCTTCGCGTGACGCGCTGCTGGACGAACTGGCGCAGATGCGCGATCTCATCTCCGCCTTGCTGGAGAGCGAGCGGCTGGGCAGCGGGCACAGCGCGCTGCAGCTGTCCGACTGCGATCTCGCCGGGCTCGCGCGCGAGCAGGCGCAGCCCGGCGTGGAACTGCACATCGAGCCCGGCCTGCCGACGCTGCGCGTCGACCGGCTGCGTGTGCAGCTGTGCCTGCGCAACCTCGTGCAGAACGCGCTGCGCCACAACGACGCGACGCGCGGCGCGGTGCAGCTCAGCCTGGCGGCGCATGGCACCGGCGTGCGGCTGATCGTGCGCGACTTCGGCCACGGCGTGCCGCCCGACGCGTTGCCGCAGCTGGGCCAGCCCTTCTACCGGCCGGACGAGGCGCGCACGCGCCATGGCGGCGGTGTGGGCCTCGGGCTGTGCCTGTGCCGGCTGGTGGCGGAGGCGCATGGCAGCCGGCTGGAGCTGCGCAACGCGCAGCCCGGGTTCGAGGTCTCGGTGCGCTTCAGCTAGGGACGCGGTCGAACCAGGGCTGGGCCTTTTCCAGCTCGGCAGCCAGTTGCAGCAGCAGGCCGTCCTCGCCCGGCGGCGCGATGAACTGCACGCCCAGCGGCAGGCCGTCGGTGGTCCAGTGCAGCGGCAGCGAGAGGGCCGGCGTGCCGGTCAGGTTGGCCAACTGCGTGAACGGCACATGGCGCAGGCTGTCGCTGGCCATCTTCTGCACGACGCCGTCGAGCAGTCCGGCGCGCTTCAACAGGCTCAGCAGGCCCGACGCGCGCAGCGCGTTCAGCACGGCCACCTGCACGGGCGGCGGATCGCCGGTGCCGTGCGGCACGGGCGGCGAGGCCAGCGTGGGCGTCAGGTAGAGGTCGTAGCGCGCATGCAGCGCGGCCAGTGCGCGGGCGTAGTCGTTCCAGCGGCCCAGCTCCAGCGTCAGCCGCTCGGCGGACGTGGCACGGCCCAGCGCGGCGATCAGCCGGGTCAGCGGCTCGAAGTCGGCCTCGCGGCCGCCGGCGGCCACGGCCTGGTTCAGCACGGCCGGCACCTGGCCGAAGTAGATGTGCAGATAGCTGTTGGCCAGCGCGCGGCCGTCGATGTCGGGGCGGGCGGGCTCCACCGTGTGGCCCTGGCTTTTCAGCAGAGCGACGGTGCGCTCGACCGCCAGCCGCGCCTCGTCGTGCACGGGCTCGCCGATGGGCGAATCCGCGCACCAGCCGATGCGCAGGCGACGCAGCGGCGCGCGCAGCAGCGCGACGAAAGGCGTGGCGGGCGAGGGCAGCGAGACGGGATCGCCGGGCTCAGGGCCGGACAGCACGTCCAGCGCCAGCGCCGTGTCGCGCACGCTGCGCGAGATGACGCCCTCGCTGCTGGCGCCAAACCAGACCTCGCCCTGCTGCGGCCCCACCGACACACGGCCGCGCGAGGGCTTCAAGCCCACCAGGCCGCAGCAGGCGGCCGGAATGCGGATGGAGCCGCCGCCGTCATTGCCCGCGGCCATGGGCACGATGCCCGAGGCCACGGCTGCCGCCGCGCCGCCGCTGCTGCCGCCGGGGGTGCGGGCGGTGTCCCAGGGGTTGCTGCTGCGGCCGAAGGTCAGCGGGTCGGTGACGCCCTTCAGCGCCAGCTCCGGTGTGTTGGTCTTGCCGAAGATGATGGCGCCGGCGTCCAGCAGCCGCCGCACGACATGCGCGTGCTGGCGTGCTGGCGGCAGGCCGGCCAGGGCGCGGCTGCCGAAGCCCGTGGGCAGTCCGGCGTAGTGCTGGGCGGCATCCTTGATGAGCAAGGGCACGCCTGCCAGCGGTCCGCCGCCCAGGCCGCGGGCCAACTGGGCGCGTGCCTCGGCCTCCATGAGCCGGCAGACGGGGTTCAGTCGGGGCTGGACTTCGGCCAGCCGCGCCAGCGCCAGGTCGAGCAGACGATCTGCGCTGACCCGGCCAGCGGCCACCTCGGCTGCCAGCGAGGTGGCGTCGTGACGGCGGTAGGCGGCGAAGTCCATGTCGTCTTACATGAAGAGATGCTCTCCCGCATTCTCGCCACCCAGGACGACGTAGTTCACCCGCTTCAGATCCGCCAGCTGTGTGCCACCCGCATAGGAGATGGAGCTTTGCAGGTCCTCCTGCATCTCGCGCAGCGTGTCCGGCAGCTTGCCCTTGACCGGCTCCAGGATGCGCTTGCCTTCCACGTGGCGGTACTCGCCCTTGTTGAAGTCCGAGGCCGAGCCGTAGTACTCCTTGTAGCGCTTGCCGTCGACC
>CAMLKW010000304.1 GCA_946480605.1 uncultured Roseateles sp.
CCTTGAAGTGCTGGTAGATGCCTTCCTGCGACGGCTTGTTGTAGTAGGGCACGACGGACAGCGTGCAGTCCGCGCCGACTTCCTTTGCGTAGCGGCTCAGCTCGATGGCCTCGGCCGTGGAGTTGGCGCCGGTGCCGGCCAGGATGGGGATGCGGCCCTTGGCGTGCTCGACCGCGACGCGGATGATTTCGCGGTTCTCCTCCATGCTGACCGTGGGCGACTCGCCCGTGGTGCCGACGACGCCGACACAGGCGGTACCGGACTCGACATGCCAGTCGATCAGGCGGCGCAGGGCGGGGTAGTCGATGCTGCCGTCTTCGTTCATGGGCGTGACGAGGGCGACGATGCTGCCGAGGATGGGCTTCATGGTGGTTTGTCTTGAGGAATTCAGGCGATTTTAGGCCGCCGGCAGCGGCCGGATGGCCGCAACGCGCTGGACGAAGCGAGCGTTGACGCCATCCTCGAACAGGTCTTCGTAAGCCACGATGCGCCAATCGTGGCAGACGCGCAGCAGTTCACCCCGCTGCAGCAGGAAATCGGGGCGCGACGGGCGGCCTATGGTCTGCTGGCCGTCGGCAAAGGTCTCCCAGATCAACAGGCCGCCGGGCTTGACGCTCGAACGCAGGGTGTCGAGCAGCGGGCGCCACAGGTAGTTGCAGATGACGACCAGGTCGAACTGCTGCCCGGCCAATGGCCAGGGGCCGTGCTCGATGTCCGCATCGACGATCTTTGCGAGGCTTTGCAGTGGCGTCGTGGCGGCGGCGTCACGGTCGATGCCCGTCACCTGCCAGCCGGCCTCGACCAGCCAGCGCAGGTTGCGGCCCGAGCCGCAGGCGACGTCCAGTGCGGTGCCCGGCGTGGCAGGTGCAAAGCGTTGCAGCCAGGCGGACGGTGCGCCGCTCATCCGAAGCAGGCCCAGATCTGCTCGCTGAGCTGGACCATGACCGCGGGGTGGCGGTAGGCCAGCACCGTTGCGGCCAGCACCACGGTGACCAGCAGGGCCCAGATCCAGCGTGCGGGCTTCATGCCGGCTGCGCCCTGGGAATGGGTGTTTCGCGCACCGGCAGGTTGGCCAGCATGGCCATGACGCCCAGCGCGATGGCCAGCCACCAGACGACGTCGTAGCTGCCGGTCGCGTCGTAGAGCTTGCCGCCGAGCCAGACGCCCAGGAAGCTGCCGATCTGGTGGCTGAAGAACACGAAGCCGCCCAGCATGGACAGGTGCTGCGCGCCGAAAATCTGCGCGACGACGGCGTTCGTCGGTGGCACGGTGGACAGCCACAGGAAGCCGATGACGGCCGCGAACACGTAGACGCTGATGGGCGACAGCGGCACGGAGATGAAGATCGTGATGGCCACGGCGCGCAGGCCGTAGATGGCCGACAGCAGGTAGCGCTTGGGGAAGCGTTGGCCCAGCGAGCCGGCGGCATAGGTGCCGAAGATGTTGAACAGGCCGATCAGCATCAGCGCGCCGGTCGATACCTCTAGCCCCAAGCCGTGGTCCTTCAGGTAGCTGGGCATGTGCACGCCGATGAAGACGACCTGGAAGCCGCAGACGAAGTAACCCAGCATCAGCAGCTGGAAGCTGCGGTAGCCGAAGGCCTCGCGCAGCGCCTGGACTATGCTCTGGTGGCCGGTGGCCGCGCCCACCGCCTGGCGCTCGCGGATGCCCAGGGCCAGCGGCACGATGAGCAGCGCCGTGCCGGCCAGCAGGAACAGCGCGGTCTGCCAGCCGACGTGGCTGATCAGCCAGGTCTCGACAGGAATCATCACGAACTGGCCGAACGAACCGGCCGCGGCCGCGACGCCGAAGGCCCAGGAGCGCTTCTCGGGCGACACGGTGCGGCCCAGCACGCCGTAGATGACGGCATAGGTGGAGCCCGACTGCGCGATGCCGATGAGCACGCCGGCGCCAAGCGTGAAGCTCAGCGGGTCACTGCTTGCCGCCATGGCCAGCAGCCCGAGGGCGTAGGCCGCGCCGCCCAGGATCAGCACCTTCCAGGCGCCGAAGCGGTCGGCCAGCATGCCGGCGATGGGGCCGGCCGCGCCCCAGGCGAGGTTCTGGATGGCCATTGCGAACGAGAAGGTCTCGCGCGTCCAACCCCGCTCCGTGATGATGGGCTGCAGCCAGAAGCCGAAGCCATGGCGTATGCCCATCGACAGCGTGACGATGAGCGCGCCGCACAGCAGCACCTGATTGACGGACAGCGCGGCAGGCGCAGCGGAGCGGGCGGTGTTCATCCGGCCACTGTAATCAGCGCCGCTTGGCCTTGCTGGGCGTCTTGCTTTGCGTGGTCTTGGCCTTGGCGGCGGACTTCTTCTTGGATACCTTGCCCTTGGCCGTCTTCTTCGCAGGTTCGGCCGTGGAGGCGGACGCCTGCGAGCTGGACGCCGCCACGTCGGCCAGGCGGGTCAGCAGCCGGCCTTGCTTGACGCGCAGCATGGGCATGTCGACCTGCGCGAGGTCGGCCAGCGGGTCGTCGCCCAGCACCAGGAAGCTGGCCTCGCAGCCCGGCTCGAAACAGCCCAGCTTGCGCCCGGGGAACAGCGCGCGCGGCGTGTCCTGCGTGGCCAGGCGCAGCAGCGTCGCGCGGTCCATGCCCAGCGCGTCCAGCGCATGCAGCTCGGCGCGGGCGGTGCCGATGAACACGTCGGAGCCGATCAGCAGCGGCGCGCCAGCGGCCTGCAGCCGGGCCAGGTTGGCGCGCTGCACGTCGCGCAGGGCGGCCAGAGCGCCCGGCTCCAGCGGGAACAGGCCGGTGGCGGCCGTCGTCGTGATGACGGCCGTGCGTTGTCGTGCGGCCTGGGCGGCGAGGACGTCGGAGAGGGCGAAGGTCTCGGCCGGCTCGTCCAGCGTGTTGGCATAGCCGGGCAGGTGGGCGATGGCGTCGACGCCGGCCGCCAGCGCGGCGGCGAAATCGGCAGCCGTCTCCACATGGGCCACGACGCGGCGGCCGTCGGCATGGGCCAGTCGGGTCAGCTCGGCGGCGGTTTCGGGCGTCAGGCCCAGGCGACCGAACATGCTTGGCTGCTGACGCAGTTCGGGCCGTTCGCTGTGTGCCAGAACCACCCGTAGCCAGGCGCCGCCGCGGGCCTGGATGGCCGGCCACTGGACGCGGGCCTGCTCCGGGCTGCCGACCAGCACGAACTGCTGTTGGCTCGCGGCGGCTTCGGCGCTGGGCTCGGGCAGCACGGCGGCCAGCGGGTAGCCGTCGGGCGAGGTGATGCAGGCGGTGACGAAGCTGACGTCCGGCGCGGCGGGCGCGGCGGACAGCGGCTTCACCTCGGCCACGCCGGCGGGGTCGCCGCACAGCATGGCGGCGTAGAGCACACCCTCGTCGATGTATTTGTCGGCGAACTGGCCCCAGCCCCAGGCGGTCTGCAGGTTGTGGTTGTGCGCCTCGGCCAGCGGGCCGATCAGCACCTGGCCGCGCATGTCCATCTTGCGGTTGACCTTGGCGGGCTTCTTCGAGACGAAGACGCCGTCCTGGACGTACAGGTTGCCGCGCCGGATCTCGCGGCCGTCGAACCAGCGGGCGTTTTTCAGCTCCCAGGACAGCGGCGCGCTGGCCTGGTAGGGCTGTTGCGGAGGGAGGGGCGTCTGGGCCTGTGAAAAACTACAGGTCAACGCCAGGCAGGCGATCAGGAATCTCAAGCGGCAGAACTCGGTCTTCGAGGGCCGCGAATCCTACTTCTTAGAATCCCGCCCCTATGTCCAGCCGTCCCCCGTCCTCCCCCGCCAGTTACGGTGAAGCGTCCATCCGCGTGCTGAAGGGTCTCGAACCCGTCAAGCAGCGGCCGGGCATGTACACCCGCACTGACAACCCGCTGCACTGCATCCAGGAAGTCATCGACAACGCCGCCGACGAGGCGCTGGCCGGCCACGGCAAGCGCATCGACCTGACGCTGCATGTCGATGGCTCCGTTTCGGTGGCCGATGACGGCCGCGGCATCCCGTTCGGGCTGCACCCCGAGGAAGGCGTGCCCGTCGTCGAGATCGTCTTCACGCGCCTGCACGCCGGCGGCAAGTTCGACAAGGGCTCGGGCGGCGCCTACAGCTTCT
>CAMLKW010000305.1 GCA_946480605.1 uncultured Roseateles sp.
GCGGTGGAGGTGGTGTAGGGCGTCAGCGGCTCCACGCGCGCACACGGCACGGCCTGGGCGCTGTCGCAGGGCAGCCAGTGCGTCCAGTCCTCGTAGCCCACCTTGCAAACGCCTTCGATGAGCAGCGCGCGAAAGCCCGAGCAGTCGATGAAAAGGTCTCCCTCGATGCGCCGGCCGTCGGCCAGCGTCACGGCAGTGACGAAGCCATCGCCCGGCCGCACGGACACGTCCACGATGGTGCCCTCCTCGCGCTTGACGCCGCGCGCCATCGCGTAGTCGCGCAGGAAGGCGGCGTACAGGCCGGCATCGAAATGGAAGGCGTAGGAATAGGCGTTGGCGGCCGACGTGACCTCGCCGCCCTCGGGCGGCACGAAGCGGTTGCGCAGGGCCATCACGGTGGCGGTGGACCAGTCCTCGTGGCTGGCCATGCCGCCCTGGGCATGCAGGCGCAACCAGTGCGAGATGGACGAGCGGTTCAGGATGGGCGGGCCGAACTCGCCGAAGCCGTGGAAGAAGCGGTTGCCGAGGTGGCCCCAGTCCTTGAACTCGATGCCCAGCTTGAAGCTCGCCTGGGTCTTGCGGATGAACTCGGCGTTGTCGAGTTCCAGCGTGCGGTTGTAGAAGCGGATGGTGGGCAGCGTGGCCTCGCCCACGCCCACGGTGCCGATCTCGGGTGACTCGATCAGCACGATCTCGCAGCAGGCGGCGTGGTCGCCGCGGCCCATCAGCTGGCCCAGCGGCGCGGCGGCCATCCAGCCCGCCGTGCCGCCGCCCACGATGACGATGCGGCGGATGGCCTGGTCTTCAGGCATGCGATCTGTCCCCATGTGCGCCCTCTTGTTATGTCTCGAAACACTAACCCATAAAAAAGGCCCGGCGCTGCGGCGCCGGGCCTCCGTGGAGCCGGGATAAACCCGGCGTTCGGATCAGAACTGGTAGCGCGCCGACAAGGTGTAGCGCGGCCCCGAAACGAACCAGCTGCGGCCCATCATGCCAATGTGCTGCTGCATCAGCTGCTTGTAGACCGCATCCGTCAGGTTCTGGCCCTGGAACTCCAGCGTCAGCTTGTCGGTGGCCTTGAACTGCACGCCGGCATCCAGCTGACCATAGTCGGCCGTCCAGACCGGCAGACCCAGCGGCATGTTGTTGCGTCCGAACTGCGGGCTGTTCGGGTTGTAGTTCAAGCCGTTGGTCTGGTTGGGGCCGGTGTTGTCCGGGAAGGCCACGCCGTTCAGGTACTTGCCGCGCCATGCATAGGCCACGCGCGCCGAGATCGGGCCGTGGTCGTACAGGATGGCCAGGTTGAAGGCCTTGCGTGACAGGTTGGGCAGCGGGTGATCCCCGTAGGACTGGCCGTTGGTGTCGCAGCCGTTGACGTAGAGGTTGAGGTTGCGCTCGTCCGTCACGCCGCTGCACCACTCGGCACCCACCGAGTTGTAGCGCTTCTGCTTGCTGTCCACGTAGGTGACGTTGGCCTGCACACCCAGGCCGGCAAGCAAGCCCGGCAGCCCGTTGAAGTAGTGCTGCACGGCGAACTCAAGACCACGCGCCCAACCCTTGGCGCCGTTCACCTGCGTCGAGTAGGCGAAGTCATACACCCGGCCGGTGGTGTCGGCCGCCTGCATGATGCCGACCTGGTTGACGATCACGTCCTTCAGCTGCTTGTTGAAAGCTGCCATCGTGATCGAGCTGGCCTTGTCGATGTACCACTCGGCCGACACGTCGAACTGGTCAGACTTCACCGGCTTCAGGACGGGATTGCCCAGCGCCGTGCCGCGGTTCCTCAGGTCGTCGATGTAGATCGTGCGCGTTTCCGGCGTGACCGTGGTGTCGACCACCGTGCGCAGCGTCGCCCCGCCCGCGTTCATCTGGATGTTGGGCTGCAAGGTGCTGAAGTCCGGGCGCGCCATCGCCTTGGCGTAGGCGAAGCGCAGCTGCATGTTGTCCTTGAGCTTCCACCGCAGGTTCAGGCTGGGCAGCACATTGGTGTACTTGTTCTCGACGGTGATGGGCGTCTGGAAGTTCGTGAACACCGGGATGGGGCCGCCCACGACCGTGCCCGTCCCGAGGGTGGTGGCGGTGTAGTTCAGCGACTTGTAGCCCTGGGTCGTGTAGTCCGTGTTGACGATACGCAGGCCCACATTGCCGTCGACCGGCACGTTCCACTCATCGAAGCCGAAGCGCAGCTGCGCGTAGGCCGTCTTGGTGCTTTCCTGCTGCTTGTTGCTGTTGGGCGAGGTCTCGTCGAACGGGATGGGCGTCCAGGAGGCCGGGCAGTTGGGCGTCTTGCCCAGCTGAATGGCGTACTCCGTGCACAGCGTGTTGTAGTAGCTGTGCAGCAGCTTGTACGAATCCGGATAGTTCGCCGCCACGGCCATCTTGGGCAGCACCAGCGACGCCACCGAGTTCTTGCCGTTCATGAAGTTGTTGAACGACTTGACCTGGGTCTCGCCGCCGAAGCGCGACAGGTAGGCCAGCGAGCGGATCGGGTGCCAGTCCCAGCTCTGGTCGCGCGCGCCCGCATCGAACTCGGCGGACTGCCACGTCTGCGTGACGGCCTTCCAGTTGTAGCTGGGGTTGCTGACCTGGTTGCTCGTGTCGCGGTCCGTCAAGCGCAGGCCGACGCGGATGTCGTGCAGCACCGGGTGGTCGAACGAGTACTTGACGTCGCCCTTCCAGGCCTTCTGGGTCGCGCGGCTCTTGTCCAGGTGCTCCATCGTGAAGCCCCAGTAGTACTTGGACGGGTCGGCCAGGTAGGCGCGGTCCGCGGCGTCCAGGATCAGGCGCGGCATGTCGCCCGTCATGTCCACGGTCTCCTTGGGCATGTTGATGCCGGTGGCGACGGTGGAGTCGATGGCGCCGGTGGTGGACTCGATGAACTGGAAGTCGTTGGCGATTCGCAGCGCCGGCGTGGGCGTCCACACCAGGTTGAACGTGGTCTCCTTGGTCTGCGAGCTGCGCTTGGAGAAGCGCGTGTTCGCGTTGAAGGGGATGCCGTTGTGGCCCGGGTCGGTGATGGTGCCTTTCAGCAGCGCGCCGTTGCTGCCCCAGGTGGCGTCGGCCGACACCAGCGAGGTGTACGGATCGGCCTGGCTGTCGATGGAGCTTTCATCCCAGTAGAAGTTGTACTTGGAGCGGAAGTGCGTGACCGCCGCCTGCAGGTTGTCCTTCTTCCACTGGCCGGCAAAGTAGCTGCCCTGGCGCTTGCGGTCGTAGGCCAGCGTGCGCCAGCCCAAGGCCTTGGGGAACCAGTGGTTGGCACCGCCCTTGGCACGGTAGTAGGCGTTGTCGTTGTCGGTCGGCTTGGCGATCCGCTCCACTTCCATGAAGTAGGGGTCGACGAACATGCCGTCGGTGCGCGTGGCGCTCTCGGAATGGGCCGCATGCACGAGCAGGCCGATCTTGCCGAGGTCGGTGTTCCAGGTGTTGGACAGCAGGCCGGAATAGGTCGGCTTCTGGTTGTCCGCCAATTGGTTCTTGGTCAGCGAAACGCCCAGGTTGCCCTTGAAGCCGTTGTAGTCGAACGGCAGGGCCGTGCGCAGATTCACCAGGCCGCCGATGGCGCCCTCGATCTGCTCGGCCGAGGGGTTCTTGTAGACGTCCACGCCGGCCATCAGCTCGGGCGGCACGTCCTCCCAGCTCAGGCCGCGGCCCCCGTTGGCCGAGAAGCTCTCACGGCCGTTCAGGTTGGACGACACATAGGTCAGGCCGCGGATCAGCACGCCGGAGCCTTCGACCGAGAAACGGCCCGGGTCGCCACGCGCCATCACGCGGTCCATGGTCACGCCCACGATGCGCTGCAACACCTCGCTGACCGAGCGGTCGGGCAGCTTGCCCGCGTCGTCGGCATTGATGGAGTCGATGATCTCGTCGGCGTCCTGCTTCAGCTTCTGCGCCGATTGCAGCGCCGCCCGCTGGCCCGACACGACCACCGTCTCCAACTGCTGGGACTTGGGCGCCTCCGTGCTCTGCGCCATGGCCGGCATCGCCAGGACCATCAAGGCCTGGGCTGCCGCCAATGACAAGGTTGTCT
>CAMLKW010000306.1 GCA_946480605.1 uncultured Roseateles sp.
ACGGTCGCGGAACAGCGCCTGCGCGCGCAGCTCCGGTCCGGTGGTCGAGCCGACCACGCCGGTCTCCAGGTCCACGCTGCCATCGCGCAGCGGCTGGTTGCCGCGGTCCGGCTTGGGCACGAAGCGCAGCCTCACGCCCGGCGCCTCGGCCACCACCCGGGCCAGCAGCGCGGCGCCGAAGTTCTCGACGAAGCCCTCGCGCGTGCGCAGCGTGAACTCGCGCGCCAGCGTGTCCAGCCGCAGCGCCGCTGCCGGACGCAGCGCGGCCTGGGCCTGCTGCACCAGCGGGCCGACGCGCTCGCGCAGCTCCAGCGCGCGAGGCGAGGGCACCAGGCCGCGGCCGGCACGCACCAGCAGCGGGTCGCCGGTGGCCTCGCGCAGCCGGGCCAGCGACCGGCTCATGGCCGACGGGCTCAGCCGCAGCCGTCGCGCGGCGCCGGCGACGCTGCCCTCGGCCAGCAGGGCGTCCAGCGTCAGCAGCAGGTTGAGGTCGGGGTCTGACATGGCGTCTCGTGCATTGATGGAGTGCAGATGATGCGTCTTCCGCCAGGCCTCGCCAATGCCTAAGGTCTGGGCATGACGACCACGACCTCCACCACCGCTCCTGCCGCCCCCGTTGCCGGCGTGCTGGCCAGCCTGTCCCTGAGCATGCTGCTGCCCTCGCTGGCCATCAGCAGCGCCAATGTCGCGCTGCCCACGCTGGCTCGGGCGTTCGACGCCCGCACGACCCAGGTGCAATGGGTGGTGCTGGCCTATCTGCTGGCCACCACCAGCCTCATCGTCGGCGCTGGCCGGCTCGGCGACCTGTGGGGGCGGCGCCGGCTGCTGCTGTCCGGCTTCGCGCTGTTCACCGTGGCCTCGCTGCTGTGCGCGTGGGCGCCCACGCTGCCGATGCTGGTGGCCGCCCGCGCGTTGCAGGGCGCGGGGGCGGCTGCCCTGATGGCCTTGCCCATGGCCATGGTGGGTGCGCTGCTGCCCAAGGCGCGGGCGGGCAGCGCGATGGGCCTGTTGGGCACGATGTCGGCCGTCGGCACGGCGCTGGGGCCGTCACTGGGGGGCGGCTTGCTCGCCGTGTCGGGCTGGCCGGCCGTCTTTGCGGTCAACCTGCCGTTGGGTCTGCTGGGGTTCGCGCTGGCCTGGCACTGCCTGCCGGCAGAGCCGCGGCGCGGCGGCATGCCAGCGCTGGACCTGCCCGGCATGGCCTGGCTGGTGCTGACGCTGGCGGCCTATGCGCTGGCGATGACGCGCCACCTGGGTCTGCTGGTCGTTGCGCTGGGCGGCCTGCTGATGTTCCTGCGCACCGAGGCCCGCGCGAGCGCGCCGCTGCTGCCGCTGGGCCGGCTGCGCGACCGTTCTCTGGCGGCCGGCCTGGCGATGAACGCGCTGGTCTCGGCCGTCATGATGGCCACGCTGGTCATCGGGCCGTTCCACCTGGGCGGGGCGCTGGGTCTGGGGGCGGCCGCCGTGGGAGGGCTGATGTCCGTCGGCCCGCTCGCGTCGGCCGTCAGCGGTGTGCCGGCGGGGCGGCTGGTGGACCGCTTCGGCGCGCGCTGCATGGCGCGGGCCGGCCTGGCCGCGATGGCGCTGGGCTGCGGCCTGATCGCGTTGCTGCCGGCGGCCCTGGGTGCCGTGGGCTATGTGTTGCCGCTGCTGGTTGTCACGCCCGGCTACGCGCTGTTCCAGGCTGCCAACGGCACGGCCGTCATGGCGGACGTGGCTGCTGCGGAGCGTGGCGTCGTGTCGGGCGTGCTGGCCTTGTCGCGCAACCTGGGCTTCATCAGCGGCGCGTCGGCACTGGGCGCCGTGTTCGCGGTGGCCGGGCTGGCGTGGAGCTTCGCGGTGGCGGCAGGTCTCGTCGTGCTGGCGGGGCTCGTCAGCGCAGTCGTTCCAGCGTCGCGCGCAACTGCCTGAAGGAGGGCGAAGCCCTCAGCGCCGCCGCGCCCGCGCGCTGCAGCTCGACGACGTCCGGCGCCTCGATCGTGAACGCGGTGGGCACGCGCAGCAGGGAGTGCCGGATCCTGTCGTCCGGCACGTCGTGCAGGCTCACGCTGACGACGTGGATCTCGGCGTCCGCCGCGAAGGGGCTGCCCGGCTGGCCGCGGCTGCGTTCGATCTCGTCTCGCCAGCGGCGCAGGTCGTCGTCCAGCATGCCCAGCGTCACCTGGGTCTCGCGCGAGCCGGCGCCGAAGATCAGCGATTCCAGCACCTGCGTGGTGGTGGGCACGCGGTCGCTGTTGTCCACGCGCTCGGTGAGTCCGCGCTCCGAGTTCACCGTCACCATGACCAGGCGCCGTATGGTGCCTGGCCGGGCATCGGCGAAGGTGGCCGTCATGGAGCCCGTCGCGACGAGGCGGTCCAGCATCAGCCGCACGCCCAGGTTGTCGGTCACGCCGCCGTCCACCAGATGGATGTAGGGCCGCTCGCGGGCATTGCGGTAGCTGTCCACGCTGCGCTGCAGGATGCGGGCACGGTAGTCCTGCGACGCCGGCGCCGCCGTGGGCGCGGGATGCGGGCAGGCGTCGGCGTGGTTGCGCACCGTCATCGGCGACAGCAGCAGCGGCACGGCCGACGAGGCCGCGACGGCGAAGGACAGCGGCGTGGCGCCCAGGTCGGAGCAGATCAGCTGGAACTGCTCGGCCGTGAAGTCGAAGGGGGCGCCGGTGGTCAGGTCCGTCGCAGTGATCATCAGGTCCGGCGCACCGGGGCGCTGGCGCACGTCGGCGAAGGTGCGGCCTTCGAACAACTCCTCCAGCCGCTGCGTCAGGATCTGGCTGCGGCCGTACCAGGGCGAGGTCAGCTTGTAGAGGCGTTCGGGCCACAGCGCCTCGCGGATCAGCCGGCTCTCGAAGGGCGCGAGCAGGAAGTCGGGCTCGAAGCGCGTCAGCGTCGCGTCGCCGAAAGCGGCGTAGTGCGCGGCCAGGATGCTGCCGCCCGACACGCCGCTGACGAGGGCGACATGGTCCAGCAGCGCGCTGGGGCGGCCGTCCAGCGTGAAGGTGGTGGCCTTCAGCTCGCGCAGCACGCCCAGCCCGAAGGCGGCGGCGCGGGCGCCGCCACCGGACAGCGTGACGGCCACCATGACCGGCTGCGCCGCCACCCCGGCGGGCAGGGCGGGGGCCGCCGCCGGCAGCGGCGGGTTGACCCAGGGCCGGTAGCTGGAGCAGCCCGCCAGACCCAGCCAGCTTGCCATGCCGGCCCATCGCACCCACCGCTTCACCACTGTCATTCGCGTCCTGCCTGTCCCGGGGCTGCGCCTCGCGGCTCGCACTGTAGGGCAGGGCGCAAGATCGCCCGAACCTTCAAACACAAATCATTCTTGTTAGCATGCATGCGCTTCCCACTTCCGCACGAGTCCCGTCGATGCAACGTCGCCATCTGCTTTGCCTGTCCTTGGCCCTGGCCGGCCTGTCCTCCGCCGTGTCGGCCCAGGAGGCCGTGCTGAACATCTACTCGGCCCGTCACTACCAGACCGACGAAGCGCTGTACGCCAACTTCACCAAGCAGACCGGCATCAAGATCAACCGGCTGGACGGCAAGGAGGACGAACTGGTCGAGCGCATCCGCAACGAGGGCAAGGCCAGCCCGGCCGACGTGCTGATCACCGTGGACGCCGCCCGCCTGGAGGTGGCCGACAGCCTGGGCCTGTTCCAGCCGGTCAAGTCGGCGGTGCTGGAGGCCCGCGTGCCGGCCGGCCTGCGCACGCCGACCTGGTTCTCCTTCTCCACCCGGGCCCGCGTCATCGTGCACAACAAGGCTGCCGTGAAGGCCGACTGGGTGCAGACCTATGAAGACCTGGCCGACCCGCGCCTGAAGAACCAGGTCTGCGTGCGCTCGGGCTCGCATCCCTACAACCTGTCGCTGGGCGCCGCGCTGATCGCGCACAACGGCGAGGCCAGGACCGAGGCCTGGGCCAAGGGCCTGGTGGCCAACTTCGCGCGTGCACCCAAGGGCGGCGACACCGACCAGCTGCGCGCCGTGGCCGCCGGCGAATGCGGCGTG
>CAMLKW010000307.1 GCA_946480605.1 uncultured Roseateles sp.
CCTGCGGCATGTTGGCCAGGCCGATGTCGCGCGCGTGCTGCTCGAAGCCCTTGTTCTTCCAGAAGAAGGCGCCGGGCATCGTGGTGGGGATGACGAGCACGTAGAACAGCGCGCGGCCCATCAGCGCGGTGGCGACCAGTGTCAGGCCCGACACGGCCAGGCCGGCGAGCTGCAGCCCGTGCACGCCGTCGGCGAGCAGCAGGCTGGCCAGCAGACTGGCGGCCAGCAGCAGGTTCAGGCCCAGCAGTGTGTTGCGCAGCGCATAGGTCTTGCCGAAGGTGGTGCTCAGCACATAGTGCGCGGCGCCGCCTTCGTGCTCGGCACGGCCCATGTCGCGGCCGTGGGCCCACAGGCCGACACCTTCCAGCAGCAGCCCCACGCACAGCGCGGCGGCGGCGATGCGGACGACGGTCGTGAAGCTCTCGCCGGTGAAGCCCAGCGTGGCCACCAGCACGGTGCCGGCCAGCAGTCCGCCCAGCGACAGCATGTTGCCGCCGAAGGAGGTGCCGGTCTGCCAGTGGTTCCAGAACGGGCGGGCCTTGATGCGGTAGCAGCGGTACATGTAGTACAGGCCGGCGGCGCTGCCGGCCATGGCGAAGTAGCCTGCGCCGGTGGCGGCGGCGCTCGTCAGCCACGCGGGAACCAGTGCCTCGGGCGTGACGCCGAAGACGCTCTGGAACAGGCCGGCGAACACCGTGTTGGCCGGCAGGCTGAACGCGATGTGCGCGCCGATGCCGGCCATGAACACGGCGATGCCCAGGCCTTCGCGCGACACCGGTGAGTGGCGCAGGTTGTTGAAGCCGCGGTAGAAGCGGTGCGGCTTGCCCAGGTGCATCGTCGACATGAACAGGCCGAAGGCGACGAGGACTAAGCACAGCATGGCCAGCGGCACGTACATGGCCGATGCGGCGAAGGCGGTGAAGCCTTGCAGGCCCAGCTGCGCGCCCAGGAACATCAGGCCGAAGGTGCCGGCCGCCATCTGCGCGGCCAGCGTGAACAGCACCAGCGGGTTCTCGCGCGAGGACAGGCGCTTCAGGTTCCAGTGGCGCTCCTTGCCCAGCTTCTGGTCGATGGCCGGGCGGTACTGGCCGTTGCTGTCCTTGTGGTACTTCACCGGCATGGAGTCGGTGCGCGTCATCTCGTCCGGCAGCTGCTTGATCTGCTGGAAGCGGATGTTCGGGTGCGTGATCTCGGGCGACGGGAAGCCGGGGATCTCCACGCGCGCCTGCTCGCGGTTGGCGGGGATGTTTTCAATCACGCCGAAGTCGAGCGCGTTGCCGACGCAGGCGGACACGCAGGCGGGCTTGAGGCCGACTTCCAGGCGGTCCACGCACATATTGCACTTGGAGACCTGGCCCTTGACCGGGTCCAGCTGCGGTGCGTTGTACGGGCACACCCAGGTGCAGTAGCCGCAGCCGAAGCAGGTCTCGGGGTCCTGCAGCACGGCGCCGTACTCGGTGTGCTTGGTGTAGGCGCGCGTCGGGCAGCCGCGCAGGCAGACCGGGTCATCGCAATGGTTGCAGGCCATCGAGATGTTCATGCGCTTGTAGTCGGGGAAGCTGCCGCCTTCCACGTAGCCCACCGAGCGGAAGGCCAGGTGGGGCGGGTTCTCGTTCTTCTCGCTGCAGGCGGCTTCGCAGGCATGGCAGCCGATGCAGTTGTCGGCCGTGAAGAAGAAGCCGTGCTGCTTGTTGCGGTTGGGGTTGGTGCCCACCGCCGGGTTCTCGTTGATGAACATCGAGCGGCCCGGCGTCAGGTGCGGGGCCTCGTCCTTCACGTGGTCGATCAGGTCGATCTTCTGGCCGTAGCGGTTGCGCTCCGGGATCTGCTTGTCCTGCAGGAAGGCGTAGTGCTGTTCCTCGGTGCGGATCTCCCAGATCTTGCGCGGGCGGGCCGCGCTTTTCGTCGCGTCGGCGATCAGGCTGTCCAGGGGCAGGTCGTTTTTCATGGCTTTACCTCTGGGTTAGAACGCGCGGCGTTCCAGGTTCAGACGCGCGGCTTCCTGCTGGTCGATGTGCTCGATGCGGCAGGCGTTCTGCTTGAAGGCGGGCTGGCGCGAGTACGGGTCCAGCAGGCCCAGCGTCAGGCGGTTCACGCAGTCGTGGAAGTGGAAGGGGATGAACACCATGTTGCGGCCCACGCGCTGCGTCAGCTGCACCATCACCACGGCATCGCCGCGGCGGCTGACGACGCGCACATAGCTCTGGTGCTGGATGCCCAGCTCGGCCGCCGCGTCCGGATTCATCTCCATGTAGGGCGTCGGGCTGAACTTGTTGCAGTTGCCGATCTTGCCGGTGCGGGTGCGGGTGTGGAAATGCTCCACCACGCGGCCCGAGTTCAGCCAGAACGGGTACTCGCCGTCGGGGCACTCGTTGTTGTTGACGAAGCGCACCGGGATCAGCTTGGCGCGGCCGTCGGGCGTCTGGAACTTGCCGTCGCTGTAGAGGCGCGGGTTGCCCTTGAACTCGTGGCGCTTGAGCATGTCGTAGCCACCGCCATTCACGCCCAACACGGCTTCGTCCGCCGCGGCCTGCGCCTCGCTGTACGGCCACTGGATGCCACGCGCGGCCTCGATGCGCGCGTGCGTCATGCCCGAGATGTCCAGCGTGCGGCCCTCGCCCTTGGACAGCTCGCGCATCTCGTTGAACGCGCCTTCCACGGTCGGCGGGAAGTGGATGACGTTGCGGTCCTGGAAGCGCTTGGACATCTCGTTGAAGATCCAGAAGTCCGGCTTCGAATCCGCGAACGGCTTCAGCACGTTGCGCGTCAGGTTCACGCGGCGCTCGGTGTTGGTGTGGCAGCCTTCCTTCTCGGCCCACACGGCGGCGGGCAGGTAGACGTGCGAATGCTGGTTGGTCTCGACGTCTTCGTACACGTCCTGCACCACCAGGAACTCCAGCTGCTCCATCGCCTTGCGGATGCGCGGCTGGTTGGGCATGGAGGTCATGGGGTTGGTCGCCACCAGCCACAGGCCCTTGATCTGGCCGGTCTCGATGGCCGGGAAGATGTCGGTCTGCGCCATGCCGCGCGCGGGCGGGAAGAAGCTCTCGTCTATGCCCCAGAAGTCCGCCACCGTCTTGCGGTCCTTCTCCTTCTCCAGCAGGCGGTAGCCCGGCAGGCCCGAGCAGGACGACCACTCGCGCGTGCCCATCGCATTGCACTGGCCGGTGATGGACAGGCTGGTGCCGCCCGGCTTGCCGATGTTGCCGGTGATGAGGTTGAGGTTGTTGATGCAGACCACGCCGTCCGAGCCGTGCGTGCTCTGGTTGATGCCCATGGTCCAGATGCTCATCGCGGCCGGCGCCTTGGCGTACAGGCGGGCCACGGTGCGGATGCGGTCCTCGTCGATGCCGCAGACGTGCTGGGCGGTCTTGGGGTCGTAGTCCTGCAGCAGCGTGCGCAGCTCCTCGATGCCGTTGGTGTGGGCCTCGATGTAGGCCTTGTCCTCCAGGCCTTCCTTCAGGATCACGTGCATCATCGAGTTGATGAGGACGGTGTCCGTGCCGGGCGTCAGCGGCAGGTGGATGTCGGCGAACTGGGCCAGCATGGTCACGCGCGGGTCCACCACGATGATGGGGAACTTGCGCTTCTCCAGCGCTTCCTTCAGGCGCCAGTAGATGATGGGGTGCTGCTCCGGCAGGTTGGAGCCGAAGGCCATCAGGCAGTGGGTGTGCTCGAAGTCGTCGTAGCAGCCGGGCGGGCCGTCGCTGCCGAAGCTGCGCTTGTAGCCCGACACCGCAGAGGCCATGCACAGCGTGGTGTTGCCGTCGTAGTTGTTGGTGCCGATCTGGCCGCGCACCAGCTTGCCCAGCGTGTAGAACTCTTCCGTCAGCAGCTGGCCGGTGGAGACGACGGCGAAGGAATCGCGGCCGTACTTGGCCTGGATCTCCTTGATCTTTTCGGCGGTCTTGTCCAGCGCGGCGTCCCA
>CAMLKW010000308.1 GCA_946480605.1 uncultured Roseateles sp.
GCGTGACCGTGCCCATGAAGGGCAGCTGCATGTGGGTGTGCGGGTCGATGCCGCCAGGGATCAGGTACTGGCCGGTGCCGTCCAGCGTCGTCGTGCCGGCGGGGGCTTCGCGCACGGCGCGCTCGCCGAGTGCGGCGATGCGGCCGTCGACGCAAAGGACGTCGGTGCGCGATTCGGCGTCGGCGTTGACGACGATGGCGCCGCGGATCAGAAGGCTCATGCGTGTGCTCCCTGTGCAGCCGCCTGCCGCGGCATGCTGAAGAAATAGACCGTGCCGGCCACGGCCAGGCTGAAGAACCAGCCGAAGTCGAACAGCGTGACCAGGGCCGGCGCGACCGCCGCCTTGTCCAGCACGCCGGACACCACCAGATAGCCCGGCAGGCAGGGCAGCACGCCCAGCAGCAGTGCGACGAGGGCGCGCACATTCCAGCCACCGCTGTACTCGTACTCGCCGCCGCGGCGGTAGAGGTCGGCGCCGTTCAGCTCGGTGCGGCGGATCAGGTAGTAGTCGGTCAGCAGGATGCCGGCGATGGCGCCGAGCAAGGTGCCATAACCGCCCAGCCAGGTGAACAGATAGCCGCCCGACGTGGCCAGCAGCTTCCACGGCATGAAGGCCAGGCCGATGACGGCGGCGATCAGGCCGCCCATGCGGAAGCTGATCTTGGCGGGCGCCAGCTGAGAGAAGTCGTAGCTGGGCGACACGAGGTTGGCGGCGACGTTGGTCGTCAGGTTGGCCAGCAGGATTACCAGCAGGCCCAGGCCGGCGGCGACCGGGCCCATCTTGGCCAGCAGCGCGTCGGGGAACAGCTCGGCCTTGCCGTACAGGATGGCGCTGGCCGAGAAGCCGATGACGCCCACCATGGAGAACAGTGCCATCGGCACGGGCAGTCCGATGGCCTGGCCCAGGGTCTGGTCGCGCTGCGTCTTCGCGAAGCGCGTGAAGTCGGGGATGTTCAGCGCCAGCGTGGCCCAGAAGCCCACCAGGCCGGTCAGCGCGGCCCAGAACTTCGGGCCGCCGGGCACCTCCTTGGCCGGCAGGCCGAACAGCTGGGCGCTGGGCACCATCATCATCAGCGCGACGACCAGCGCCAGCGAGGCCGCCACCATCAGCGGCGCGGCGATGACCTCCAGCAGCCGGATGGACTCGGTGCCGCGCCAGATGAACCACAGGTGCACGGCCCAGAAGGCCATGAAGCAGGCGAGCTGCGAGGTGCTGATGGTCTCGCCCGGCGCCGGAGCGGCAAGCCCGAAGCCCAGCACGTTCAGGAAGCTGTGCAGCGCCAGCGCGCCGAAGTAGCAGTTGATGGAGAACCAGCCGCAGGCCACCAGCCCGCGCAGCACGGCCGGCAGGCTGGCGCCCTTGACGCCGAAGGACGCACGCGCCAGCACCGGGAAGGGGATGCCGTGCTTGGGGCCGACGCGGCCGATCAGCACCATGGGCACCAGCACGATGAGGTTGGCCAGCAGCACCAGGCCCACGGCCTGCTGCCAGCTGAAGCCCTGGTCCAGCATGGAACTGGCCATCGTGTAGGTCGGCACGCACACCACCATGCCCACCCACAGGGCGGCGTAGTCCTGCCAGCGCCACGTTCGCTGAGCGGATGTCGTGGGGACGAGATCGTGATTGCTCAGCGAGGTGTCGGTCATGGCGCTTCCTTGTTACTCAGGTGTTCTGTGGAAAAGCAAATTGCGGGCCCTTGGGGGTCGAGTCCGGCCAGCGCTGCATGACCGCCTTGTGCCTGGTGTAGAAGCGCACCGCCTCGGGCCCGTAGGCATGGTGGTCGCCGAACAGGCTGCGCTTCCAGCCGCCAAAGCTGTTGAAGGCCATGGGCACCGGTAGCGGCACGTTGACGCCCACCATGCCCACCTGGATGTGGTGCACGAACTCGCGCGCCACATGGCCGTCGCGGGTGAAGATGGCCACGCCGTTGGCGTACTCGTTGGCCTCGATCAGCGCTATTGCCCCGGCCAGGTCGGGCACGCGCACCACGCACAGCACGGGGCCGAAGATCTCCTCGGTGTAGCAGCTCATGTCGGCGCTGACGCCGTCCAGGATGGTGCCGCCGACGAAGAAGCCGTCCTCATGGCCGGGCACCTTGTAGCCGCGGCCGTCGACCACCGCCTTGGCGCCGGCCGCCACGCCTTCGCCGATCAGCCGCTCCACGCGCTGCTGCGACGCGCGCGTGATCAGTGGGCCCATCTCGGCGCCTTCCTGGTGGCCTTCGCCCACCTTCAGCGCGCGCACCTTGGGCGCCAGTGCCGCCACCAGCTTGTCGCCCACGTCGCCCACCGCCACGCAGACCGAGATCGCCATGCAGCGCTCGCCGGCCGAGCCATAGGCCGCGCCCATCAGCGCGTCCACCGCGCCGTCCAGGTCGGCGTCGGGCATGACGACCATGTGGTTCTTCGCGCCACCCAGCGCCTGCACGCGCTTGCCGTGCGCCGTGCCGACCTGGTAGATGTGCTCTGCCACCGGCGTGCTGCCGACGAAGCTGACCGCGGCGATGCCAGGGTGCGCCAGGATGGCGTCCACGATGTCCTTGTCGCCCTGCACGACGCTGAACACGCCGTCCGGCAGGCCGGCCTCCTTCAGCCATTGCGCCATCAGCAGCGACGACGACGGATCGCGCTCGCTGGGCTTGAGGATGAAGGCATTGCCGCAGCCGATGGCGATGGGGTACATCCACATCGGCACCATGGCCGGGAAGTTGAACGGCGTGATGCCGGCCACCACGCCCAGCGGCTGGCGCATGCTCCAGGCGTCCATGCCGCGCGCGATCTGCTCGGTGTACTCGCCCTTCAGCAGCTGCGGCATGGCGGTGGCGAACTCGACCACCTCGATGCCGCGCGCCACTTCGCCGATGGCGTCGGGCAGCGTCTTGCCGTGTTCGCGCACGATGGCGCCTGCCAGCGCGTCACGGCGCTCCTGCAGGATCTGCAGGAACTTGAACAGCACGCGGGCGCGGGCCAGCGGCGGCGTCTGGCTCCAGGCCTTGGCGGCGGTCGTCGCGGACGCGACCGCGGCGTCCAGGTCGGCCGTGTTGCCCAGCAGCAGCTGGCCTTGCACCGCGCCGGTGGCGGGGTTGTAGATGTCCTGGCGGCGGTCGCCGTTGCCGTGGTGGGCGGCGCCGTGGATCCAGTGGCCGACTTCGTAGTGACTCATGAGGCTTCCTTCAGGCGCACCCGGCCCCCGTGCCCGATGCCATGGGGTTGTTGGGGTGCGTGGTCCAGTTCGCGTAGCTGCCGTCGACGACCCGGCCGGTGCGGGCATCGGTCTCGCCCGGCTGCAGCGCACGCATCGTGATGGTGCCAGGGACCGGGCAGATCGACACGCAGAGATTGCAACCGACGCACTCCGCCTCGTTCACATGGAAGTGGCGCTGGCCGTCCTTGGTCGCCCAGATGGCCTGGTGCGAGGTGTCCTCGCAGACCACGTGGCAGCGGCCGCACTGGATGCAGCTGTCCTGCAGGATGACGGCCTTCTCGACGTGGTTCAGGTTGAGCTGGTTCCAGTTCTTCACGCTGGGCACCGCGCGGCCGCGGAAGTCGTCCAGTGACTGGTAGCCCTTCTCGTCCATGAAGTTGGACAGTCCCGAGCACATGTCCTGCACGATCTTGAAGCCATAGACCATGGCGGCCGTGCAGACCTGCACCGTGCCGCAGCCCATGGCGATGAACTCGGCCGCGTCGCGCCAGGTGGAGATGCCGCCTATGCCCGACAGCGGCAGGCCGGCCGTGGCCGGGTCGCGGGCGATCTCGGCCACCATGTTCAGCGCGATGGGCTTGACGGCCGGGCCGCAGTAGCCGCCGTGCGAGCCCCAGCCGTCGGTGACCGGGCTCATCACCATGCGGTCCAGGTCCACGCCCATCACCGAGTTGATGGTGTTGATGAG
>CAMLKW010000309.1 GCA_946480605.1 uncultured Roseateles sp.
GCCAGCCGCGCTTCAAGCCGCCGTTCCCGGCCAGCTTCGGCCTCTACGGCAAGCCGACGACGATCAACAACACCGAGACCTTCGCGGCAGTGCCCTGGATCATCCGCAACGGCGGCCAGGCCTACCTGGAGATCGGCAAGCCCAACAACGGCGGCACCAAGCTGTTCTCGGTGTCGGGCGACGTGGAACGCCCGGGCAATTACGAGATTCCCCTGGGCACGCCGTTCTCGACGCTGCTGGAACTCGCCGGTGGCGTGCGCAAGGGCCGCAAGCTCAAGGCCGTGATCCCGGGCGGCTCGTCCGCCCCGGTGCTGACGGCCGAGGTGATGATGAACTGCACGATGGACTATGACTCCATCGCCAAGGCCGGCTCCATGCTGGGCTCGGGCGCCGTCATCGTCATCGACGACTCGCGCTGCATGGTGCAGAGCCTGCTGCGCCTGTCCTACTTCTACGCCCACGAATCCTGCGGCCAGTGCACGCCCTGCCGCGAAGGCACGGGCTGGATGCACCGCGTGCTGGAACGCATCTACCACGGCGAGGGCAGGGCAGAGGACATCGACCTGCTGAACTCGGTGGCCGACAACATCCAGGGCCGCACGATCTGCGCGCTGGGCGACGCCGCCGCGATGCCCGTGCGCGCCATGATCAAGAACTTCAAGCACGAGTTCTTGCACCTGATTGAACACAAGAAGCCCCTGGTGGCTCCGACCTGAGCTGCCTAGGGAAACACCATCATGGTTGAAATCGAACTCGACGGTCAGAAGGTCTCGGTCCAGGAAGGCAGCATGGTCATGCATGCAGCCGAGAAGGCCGGTACCTACATCCCGCACTTCTGCTATCACAAGAAACTGAGCATTGCGGCCAACTGCCGCATGTGCCTGGTGGACGTGGAGAAGGCGCCCAAGCCCATGCCTGCGTGCGCTACGCCCGTCACGCAGGGCATGATCGTCCGCACCAAGAGCGACAAGGCGATCAAGGCGCAGCAGGGCGTCATGGAATTCCTGCTGATCAACCACCCATTGGACTGCCCGATCTGCGACCAGGGCGGTGAGTGCCAGCTGCAGGACCTGGCTGTGGGCTACGGAAGCAGCAAGAGCCGCTACTCCGAAGAGAAGCGCGTCGTCTTCCACAAGAACGTGGGCCCGCTGATCTCCATGGAGGAGATGAGCCGCTGCATCCACTGCACCCGCTGCGTGCGCTTCGGCCAGGAAATCGCCGGCCAGATGGAGCTGGGCATGGCCCACCGCGGCGAGCACAGCGAGATCCAGACCTTCGTCGGCCGCACGGTGGACTCCGAGCTGTCGGGCAACATGATCGACATCTGCCCGGTCGGTGCGTTGACCAGCAAGCCCTTCCGCTACAGCGCCCGCACGTGGGAGTTGTCGCGCCGCAAGAGCGTCAGCCCGCATGACTCGACCGGTGCCAATCTGGTGGTCCAGGTCAAGAACCACCAGGTGCTGCGCGTCGTTCCACTGGAGAACGAAGACGTCAACGAGTGCTGGATCGCCGACCGCGACCGCTTCAGCTATGAAGCGCTGAACAGCGACGCGCGCCTGAACGCGCCCATGATCAAGCAGGGCGGCGCCTGGAAGCAGGTCGACTGGACGACGGCGCTGGAATACGTCGCCAACGGCCTGAAGGTCATCAAGGCCGACCACGGTGCCAAGTCCATCGGCGCACTGGGTTCCGCCCACAGCACCGTGGAAGAACTGCACCTGCTGGCGCAGATCGTTCGCGGCCTGGGCAGCGACAACATCGACCACCGCCTGCGCCACAGCGACTTCGGCAATGCGGCGCCCTCCGGCCAGGCCCGCTGGCTGGGCACGCCCATCGCCAAGCTGTCCGAACTGGACCGTGCGCTGGTGATCGGCTCCAACCTGCGCAAGGACCACCCGCTGTTCGCCGCCCGCCTGCGCCATGCCGCACGCCGCGGTGCTGCGATCTCGCGCATCGGCGTCAGCAGCGATGACTGGCTGATGCCGCTGGCCGCATCGACCGCCGTCGCGTCGTCGGGCTGGGTGCAAGCCTTGGCCGACGTGGCCGCCGCCATCGGCGAAGGCGCACCGCTGGCTGGTACCGCAACGGAACAAGCCAAGGCAGTCGCTGCCAGCCTGCAGTCCGGCAGCGCCAAGGCCGTGCTGCTGGGCAACGCCGCCGCCGAACACCCGCAGGCCACCAGCCTGCTGGCGCTCGCGCAGTGGATTGGCGAAAAGACCGGTGCCAGCGTCGGCTACCTGACCGCCGCCGCGAACACGGTCGGCGCCCAGCTCGTGAAGGCACAGCCGCAAGCCGGCGGCCTGAACGCCGGCCAGATGCTGAGCGGCACGTCGTTGAAGGCCGCGCTGCTGCTGAACACCGACCCGGTACTGGACTCCGCCAACGCCGCCGCCGCCGCCAAGGCGCTGGATGCGGCCGAGATGGTCGTCGTGCTGAGCCCGTTCAAGACCGGCCTGGAATACGCCGATGTGCTGCTGCCCATCGCGCCGTTCACCGAGACCTCGGGCTCCTTCGTCAACGCCGAGGGCCGTCTGCAGAGCTTCGTGGGTGTCGTGCGCCCGCTGGCCGAGACGCGTCCGGGCTGGAAGGTGCTGCGCGTGCTGGGCAACCTGCTGGGCCTCGAAGGCTTCAACCAGGACAGCTCCGAGCAGGTGCGTGAGCAGGCTTTGGGTGGCGACATCAGCGCCCGCCTGAGCAACGCCACCACC
Source organism: uncultured Roseateles sp. (assembly GCA_946480605.1). The sequence goes on from CAMLKW010000309.1 coordinate 2,709, forward strand.
GCCACGCCGCAAGTCGTGGCGAAGGGCGAGGGCGTCGAGCGCTTCGCCAACCTGCCGATCTACGCGACCGACGCGCTGGTGCGCAACTCCACGTCGCTGCAGCTGACCACCGACGGTCGCGACGCGGCAACGGTCGGCCTGCCGACCGGCCTGTGGCAGCAGCTCGGCTTGGCCGACGGCGACCAGGTCCGCATCGTGCAAGACGGCGGTGCCGCCCAACTGCCCGCCCGTCTGGAAGCCGGCCTGCCTGAAGGCATCGCCCGCGTACCGGCCGGCCTCGCACAAACCGCCACTCTCGGCGCTGCCTTCGGCACGCTGAGCATCGCCAAGGTCTGAGGGAGCCCAACGGAATGATCGACACCCTCTACCAAGGCGGCGCCTCGCTGCTGGGCGCGCTCTGGCCCGTGGTTTGGAGCCTCATGAAGATCATCGCGGTCGTTGCGCCGCTGATGATCTGCGTGGCCTACCTGACGCTGTGGGAGCGCAAGGCCATCGGCTGGTCGCAGATCCGCCCGGGCCCGAACCGCGTAGGCCCCTACGGCCTGCTGACCCCCATCGCCGACGCGGTGAAGCTGATCTTCAAGGAGATCATCAAGCCCACCGCCGCGAGCAAGGGCCTGTTCTTCCTCGGCCCCGTCATGACCATCATGCCGGCGCTGGCCGCCTGGGCCGTCGTGCCCTTCGGCCCCGACGCCGCAGTCGCCAACGTCAATGCCGGCCTGCTGTTCCTGATGGCGATCACGTCGCTGGAGGTCTACGGCGTCATCATCGCCGGCTGGGCCTCCAACTCGAAGTACGCCTTCCTGGGCGCGCTGCGCGCGTCGGCCCAGATGGTCTCGTACGAGATCGCGATGGGCTTCGCGCTGGTCGTCGTGCTGATGGTGACCGGCAGCCTGAACATGACCACGGTGGTGCAGGTGCAGGAGAAGGGCATGTTTGCGGACATGGGCCTCAACCTGCTGTCCTGGAACTGGCTGCCGCTGTTCCCGATCTTCATCGTCTACTTCATCTCGGGCCTGGCCGAAACCAACCGCCACCCGTTCGACGTCGTCGAAGGCGAATCGGAAATCGTTGCCGGCCACATGATCGAGTACTCGGGCATGTCGTTCGCGATGTTCTTCCTGGCCGAGTACGCCAACATGATCCTGGTGTCGGCGCTGG
>CAMLKW010000310.1 GCA_946480605.1 uncultured Roseateles sp.
ACATCCAGACCGGCGAGTACGCCAAGTCCTTCATCCTGGAGAACAAGGCCGGCGCTCCGACGCTGATCAGCCGCCGTCGCCTGAACGCCGAGCACCCCATCGAAATCGTCGGCGAGAAGCTGCGCGAAATGATGCCGTGGATCAAGGCCAACAAACTGGTCGACAAGGCCAAGAACTAAGTCGCCGCTCATCACGACGAAAGGCCGGTGCCGCGAGGTGCCGGCCTTTTTCGTTTCAGGCGTCGATGCGGATGAAGCGCATGCGCCAGTTCGTCTCCCATGTCGCGCCGGCGTCGGGCGAGAAGGCCTGCTCCCAGCGCGGATGGCCGTCGGCGTCGATGAGCCACGTGAAGCGCACGCGGATGGGGCGGCCGTCGAGCTGGTCATCCGCGTGGAAGAGGCCCACGCCGTTCTCGAAGCCGCCGCGCACGGGCACATCCAGCGTGTGCGGCGCGCGGCCGTCCAGCCACCAGATGGCCCATTGGCCCGTCGCTTGGTCGAAGGAGCGCATTGCCGCGGCACGGTACGGCCCGCCAGGCAGATGCAGCAGGTTGTCCTCGACGTTGCCCCAGCCGCCGAGGATCTTGCGTGTTGACGTTCGGCCCTCGAAGCGTGCCCACTCGCTGCAGCCGGTCAACCGCGAGTTCAGCCGCTCGTGCAGCACGCGCCAGTCGCCGATGACGAAGTCGAAGTCGGCCGGCGCCGCGGGGTCGAGGTCTTGCAGCATCGGAAGCCTTTCAATCGGTCGTCGCATGCTAGTTTTGGCCCCGGCCGGGTCTTGTCAGCAGAGCCCCTGCGCTATCCTGCCGCCCATGACCCCTGATCCCATCGAGGACGACGAGCCCAGCCTCAGCGTCCGTCCCCGCCGCAAAGGCATTTACGCCCTGCCCAACGCGATCACGCTGGGCGCGTTGTTCAGCGCCTTCTACGCCATCGTCATGGCCATGAATGGGCGCTTCGAGGTGGCCTGCGTGGCCATCTTCGCCGCCGCCATCCTCGACAGCCTGGACGGGCGCGTGGCGCGCATGACGAATACGCAGTCCGCCTTCGGCGAGCAGATGGACAGCCTGTCCGACATGGTCGCCTTCGGCGCCGCGCCGGCCCTCATCGTCTACATGTGGGCGCTGAAGGACATGGGCAAGCCGGGCTGGATCCCGGCCTTCGTCTACATCGCCGGCGCGGCACTTCGGCTGGCGCGCTTCAACGTCAACATCGGCGTCGTCGACAAGCGCTACTTCCAGGGCCTGCCCAGCCCTGCCGCCGCGGCCTTGGTCATTGGCCTGATCTGGGCCGTGGTGGACCAGCCGGACTACCGCGGCGTCGCGCCCGGCAGCTGGATTGCCTGGGTGGCTTACGGCGTGACGCTGTTCGCCGGGCTTTCGATGGTGACGAATGCGCCCTTCTACAGCTTCAAAGTGTTCGACCGCCGGCGCAGCGTGCCCTTCATCGTGCTGGTCGTCATCATGCTGGGCATAGGTCTGGCAGCGCTGGACCCGCCGCGCGTGCTGTTCGGCATCTTCTGCGTCTACGGGCTGTCGGGCTATGTCATCTACGGTTGGCGCAAGGCCAAGGGCAAGCCGGTCAGCGTGATCTCGACGAGCACCGACGAGCCCGATGAGCGCGGCTTGCATCAATAGGCTTCTGTGCTAGATTTCGTTCCCATGAATTTCGCGACCGGCCTGCTGCTACTAGCCCTAGAGGAACCACGGGTTCGCTAGTCAGTCACGCCTTCGCACATCTGACCCCAACGGCCCGTTTGCAACCGCAGCGGGCCGTTCGTGTTTTCCAAGGCTGCCGGTTGCGCCCACCCACCCCGGATGGAACAAGCACCATGTTGAAGCAACCGCAGCTCAAGTACCGCCCCTTCGCCCCTGTCGCTCTGCCGGACCGCACCTGGCCCGATGCTGTGCTGACCCGTGCGCCGATCTGGCTGAGCACCGACCTGCGCGACGGCAATCAGGCGCTCATCGAGCCCATGGACATCGCGCGCAAGCTGCGCATGTTCGAGCAACTGGTGAAGATCGGCTTCAAGGAAATCGAGGTTGGCTTCCCGTCGGCGTCGCAGACCGAGTTCGACTTCATCCGCCTGCTCATCGACGGCGGCCACATCCCCGACGACGTGACCATCCAGGTGCTGACACAGGCGCGCTCGCACCTGATAGCGCGCACCTTCGAGGCACTGGATGGCGCGAAACAGGTCATCGTGCATGTCTACAACGCCGTCGCGCCCATCATGCGCCGCGTGGTGCTGGGGCAGGACGAGGACGGCATCGTCGAACTGGCCAGCTCGCACGCCCGCCAGATCAAGGAGCTGGCCGACGCCCGGCCGGGTACGGACTGGCGCTTCGAGTATTCGCCCGAGATGTTCTCCGGCACCGAGCTGGCGTTCAGCAAGCGCGTCGTCGATGCCGTCACCGCCGTGTGGGCGCCGACGCCGGATCGCAAGTGCATCATCAACCTGCCGTCCACCGTCGAGCACAGCACGCCCAACATCTATGCGGACATGATCGAGTGGATGCATCGCCACCTCGAACGCCGCGATTCCATCGTGCTGTCAGTCCATCCGCACAACGACCGTGGCACGGGCACGGCCGCCGGCGAGTTGGCGCTGATGGCCGGCGCGGACCGTGTCGAGGGCTGTTTGTTCGGCAATGGCGAACGCACGGGCAATGTGGACCTCGTCAACATCGCGTTGAACCTCTACACGCAGGGCGTCGACCCTCAGCTGGACTTCTCCGACATCGACGAGGTGCGCCGCTGCGTCGAGCACTGCACGCAGATCCCGGTGCACCCGCGCCATCCGTATGTCGGCGATCTCGTCTACACGTCGTTCAGCGGCTCGCACCAGGACGCGATCAAGAAGGCCTTCTCGGCGCGCAAGGACGGCGACATCTGGGACATGCCGTACCTGCCCGTCGACCCCAAGGACCTGGGTCGTAGCTACGACGCGGTGATCCGCGTGAACAGCCAGTCCGGCAAGGGCGGCATCGCCTACCTGCTCGAAGCCGAGTACGGGCTGGAGTTGCCCCGCCGCCTGCAGATCGAGTTCAGCCAGGTCGTGCAGCGCGTCATGGACGACGCGGGCAAGGAGCTGACGGCGGCCGACATCTACGCCATCTTCGAGCGCGAGTACGGCATCGGCGACGCGGCGGCGTCCGTCGTGCATCCGCAGATGACGGAGATGGCAGGTGGTGCGATGCGCCTGTCGGCCGAGGTCGTGCTGGGTGGCTGGATGGGCCATGTGCAGGGCGAGGGCAACGGCCCCATCGACGCCTTCGTCCATGCGCTGTCGGCGCGGCTGGGCCAGGAAGTGCGCGTGCTGGACTACCACGAGCATTCCATCGGCAGCGGTGCCGATGCGCGCGCCGTGGCCTACCTGGAGATCCGCGTGGGCGACGTGACTCGCCACGGCGTGGGCATTGATGGCAGCATCGTGCGTGCGTCCATGCAGGCCATCCTGTCCGGCCTGTCGCGCGCACCGGTGGCGGTGCCGCAAACCCGAGAGGAGAACGTGCGATGACCGACAAGCTCATCATCTTCGACACGACGCTGCGCGACGGTGAGCAGTCGCCCGGCGCGTCCATGACGCGTGAGGAAAAGCTGCGCATCGCCCGGCAGTTGGAGCGCATGAAGGTCGACGTCATCGAGGCCGGCTTCGCGGCGTCCAGCAACGGCGACTTCGAGGCCGTGAAAGCCATTGCGGCGGCGATCAAGGACAGCACGATCTGCTCGCTGGCCCGCGCCAACGACCGCGACATCTCGCGCGCCGCCGAGGCGCTGGCCGGCGCCAACCGCGCGCGCATCCACACCTTCATCGCCACCAGCGAACTCCACATGGAGAAGAAGCTGCG
>CAMLKW010000311.1 GCA_946480605.1 uncultured Roseateles sp.
CCAGCATGTCCGCCTTCAGCCACAGGCCCAGCGCCAGCTGGTTGGACGGCAACGTGAAGAAGTAGTTCGTGCGGTCGAAGTTGGTGGAGCCGTTGGCATCGGTGCCGCCGGCGGCGTCGATGTACTTGTCGAACTCGCCGCGCGGGATGTGGCGGCTGCCGGCGAACACCAGGTGCTCGAACAGGTGGGCGAAGCCGGTCTGCCCCGGCGCCTCGTTGCGCGGCCCGGCGTGCACCCACAGGTTGAAGGCGACCAGCGGCAGCCTGTGGTCTTCCACCAGGATGAGCTCGAAGCCGTTGGGCAGCGTCAGCTTCTCGTGGCGGATGGACAGCTGGCCGGCGGCCGTGCTGACGGCGCCCTGCGCCTCGGGTGCAGCGGCGGCCGGCAATGAAGCGGACAGCGCGCCGGCCAGAGCCAGCAGCGCCACGAGGCGACGGGGAGCGGGAGCGTTCATGCGATGCGGTCCAGGAAGGAGATGCAGGGATTGGGCGATGCGGCATGGCCGCGCTGAAGTGCCGTCCGTCAGGGTGTACGCCATGGCGACAGCCAGGCCAGCAGCGCCAGCCACAGCGGCGCCGTGGCCACGTAGAGGATGGTGGAGACGACCGTGGCGGCCGTGACCTCGGCCTCCAGCGCGCGGTAGCGCTGCGCGAAGATCAGCGCATTGGAGCCCGTGGGCAGCGCCGCGATCATGACGATGACGGCCAGCGGCATGCCGGTCAGCCCCAGGCCCCAGTAGGCGATGGCCAGCACCACGGCCGGCATCACCAGCAGCTTGGTCAGCACCATGCCCAGCAGCCCGTTCCACGTGCGCGGCCAGCCGTAATAGGCCAGCGACATGCCGATCAGCGTCAGGCACAACGGCACGACGGCCGTGCCCAGGCTCTGCAGCGCCTCGTCGGCCACGGCGGGTATCGGCAGGCCGGTCGCGTTCCAGGCCAGGCCGGCCAGCACCGGCAGCACCACCGGGTGGATGACCGTGTTCTTCACGGTTTGCAGCAAGGTGTGGCCCAGGTGGCCGCCGCTGCGTTCGCGCGCCAGGTCCAGCTCGACGAGGGTGGTCAGCAGCGTCAGGATGCACAGCGCATGCAGACTGACGACGGCGATGTGCAGCGCCAGTCCCTGCTCGCCGAACACGCCGGCCGCCACCGGCAGGCCCACCTGCAGCGTGTTGCCGAAGCCCGCCGTGATGGCCTTGACGCTGGGCGCCACGATGTTCTCTTCCGGCGCGCGCCGCCAGCGGTGGATGACGTACAGCAGTGCCACCAGCACCAGCGCCGGCAGGAAGAAGGCCCCCAGGAAGGCCCAGGGCAGCGCCGACGTGTCCAGCCGCGCGGTGGTGCGGAACAGCAGCGCCGGCACGAAGATGTAGAAGGCCGCGTTGGCCAGCACGCGCGCCGGGTCGGTGTCACTGCCGGCCTCGCCGCCGCCCAGCCAGCGCATGCGGCCAACCATCCAGCCGATCGCCACCGCCACAAGAATGGCGACCAGCTTCGCCGCAATCGCCCAGGTCATTCAGGCCCCTCGTCCAGTCCCGCCCCGCTGTACGCGGGCGTGTCTGGCCGGTCCCCCGAGGGGACGGCGATGCTCACGGCATTGAGCCGTTCGCACATCGCCATGGCGGGCCGGCTTGGGAGCGGCCCGGCGCTCGGCCCGACGTACACCGGACACCGTCACGCGAGGGGTACTCTCAATTCAAAGCTGAAGCTGCTGCCCTGCCCCGCCGTGCTCTGCACGACGATCTGGCTCCCCATCAAGCGCACCAGCTGCTGGCTGATGGACAGGCCCAGGCCGGTGCCGCCGATGTGGCGCGAGTCGTCGGAGACCTGCTCGAAGGCCTGGAACAGCCGCGCCTGCTGGGCCGGCGTCATGCCGATGCCGCTGTCGGTGACCGCAAAGCGCAGCCGCGCGTGGCCGCCCTGCGGCGGCTCCAGCAGCGCGGCGCTGAGCGTCACCGTGCCGCTGTCGGTGAACTTCACCGCGTTGGACAGCAGGTTCAGCAGCACCTGGCGCAGGCGCTGGCCGTCCAGCACCACCTGGCCGGGCAGGTCGGGATCGATGTCGGCGAAGAAGCTGAGGTTCTTCTGCTCGGCACGCAGGCGCACGCTGTCGCAGGCCATCTCCACCAGCGAGCGCAGCTCGGCCGGTGCCGGCTTCAGCGAGACCTTGCCGGCCTCGATGCTGGCCATGTCCAGCACGTCGCTGATCAGCTCCAGCAGGTGCAGGCCCGAGTCGCGCATCATCTGCAGCTTGGCCTTCTGGTTGGCGGGAATGGCCGCGTCCATCTGCATGAGCTGCGTGAAGCCCAGGATGGCGTTCAGCGGCGTGCGGAACTCGTGGCTCATGGTCGCCAGGAAGCGGCCCTTGGCCTGGTTGGCGCCCTCGGCCCGCAGCTTGGCCTCGCTCAGCTCGGCCGTGCGCTCGTTGACCAGATCCTCCAGGTGCTCGCGGTAGCGCGTCAGCTCGGCCTCGGCCTGGCGGCGCCGCGAGATGTCGCTGACCATGCCCTCCACGCGGCGCTCGCCGCCGTCGGTCTCGACCCAGTGCGCGCTCAGCTCCACCCACAGCGGCCGGCCGCTTTGCGCCCGCAGCTGCAGCTGCACCTGCTGCACCTTGCCCCATTCGTCCATGGCCTTGGTCACGCGCAGCATCTCGTCGCGCGCGATGCCCGAGACCGCCCGCAGCCGCCGCCCCACCGGGCTCTGCGAGCCCAGGCCCAGCATCTGCGTCAACGCGCGGTTCATGCTCAGCACGCGGCCATCGGCGTCGGCCTGGAAGATGCCCTCGGTCGCGTTCTCGAACAGGCTGCGGTAGCGCGCCTCGCTGGCGCGCAGCCCCTCGGCGGTGAGCTGCACCTGGTCGGCCGCGCTGCGCAGCTTCAGGCTCATGGCGTTGAAGCGCGCCGTCAGCTCGCCGATCTCGTCACCGCGCTCGATCTTCTCCTGCGCCCCCAGGTCGCCCTGGGCCACGCGCTGCGCCAGCGACCCCAGCCGCGCCACCGGCCGGCGCACCAGCCAGTGCACCAGCAGCCAGCTGGCGCCGACGATGCCGACCACCACCACCGCCAGCAGCTCCACGACGAACAGGCGCGTGCGCTGGATCTGTTCGTCCACGAGGTCGCGCCGGAAGGTCAGCACCGCCGACGCGACCTGCGTGCCGTCCGCGTCGGCCGCGGGCTGGTAGGTGATGCCGAACTTGCTCTCCAGCGGCCCGCTGGCCGGCAGCTCACGCTCGCGCCGGGCCAGTCCGCCGCGCAGCCCCAGGCCGCGCAACTCGATGGCATGCACCTCGGGGTCGGCCATGACGGCATCGAGCAGGTTCTCGATGGCGACATGGTCCAGGTTCCAGATGGGGCCGGCAAAGCCGCGCTCCACCAGGCCCGCCATGCGCGCCTCACGCTGGCGCAGGCCGTCCATCAGCTCGGCCTCCTCGCGCGAGGTCCAGAACCAGCCGACGGCCAGCACGAGCAGACTGGCGACGAGGGCGATGCCCGCCGTCAGTCGCGCCTGTATGCCCATGCTCATCGGCGCCATCCGCAGTCCTCCCTGCCCATGAGGGGCATTGGGCGCGAGCATAGGATCATTTGCGGGCGTCGTGCGGTTAGGCCTTGGCGGCCGACTTTTTCGCCGCGGCCTTCTTGGCCGGCGGCGCCTTGGCGGCACGCGGCTCGAACTCGAACACGACCTTGCCTTCCTTCTTGTCCCAGGCCAGGAAGGCCTTGAACTTGCGCCGCGTCTTGTTGGAGACGAAGTTCTCCAGCAGGT
>CAMLKW010000312.1 GCA_946480605.1 uncultured Roseateles sp.
CGGCGACGAAGGCGATGGACAGCGGCAGCAGCGTGTTCTTCATCCAGAAGCACTGGGGCTGCGGCTCGTCGAAGACGAACAGCATGCCGTGGTTGGTGGGCATGTCCTTGCGGTGCATCAGGCCGATGGCGCGTTCGCGGTCGGTCTGGGCCACCTCGGCCTGGATGACGTGCATGCCGGCGGTCAGCGGGATGCTGCGCAGCTGTTGCGGCGCGTCCTGGGCGGCGGTCACGCCGGCGAAGAGTCCGAGAGCGGCGATTGCGAGGGCTTTGATGCAGATCATGAGGGAGGTCCGGTAGGCGGTCTAGATTATCGGCGTGAGCCTTGACCCCCCTGGCTTGCGTGCGGCCGAGGCCGACGCGCAGCTTCTCGCCCCCTTCACGACCTGGCCGGACGGCCCGGCCGGGGCGGCGCAGTCGCAGCTGCAGGTGTCGGGCATGTATTGCGCGGCCTGCTCGGGCCTCATCGAGCAGACGCTGCTGAAGCTGCCGGGCGTGGAGGGCGCCAGCGTCAGCCCCGCCTCGGCGCGGCTGGCGTTGCGCTGGCAGCCGTCGCGCCTGGCACTGGCCGACGTGCTGGCGGCGCTGCAGGCCATAGGCTACGGGGCCACGCCGGACGTGGCGGCCCCGGCGCGCGAGCTGCGCCGCCGCGAGCGGCGCCAGGCGCTGTGGCGGGTGTTCGTCGCGGGCTTCCTGATGATGCAGGTCATGATGCTGGCCACGCCGGCCTACGTGGCCGCGCCCGGCGAGCTGAGCGCCGACCTGGACCGCCTGCTGCGCTGGGGCAGCTGGGTGCTGACGCTGCCGGTTATGGTGTTCTCGGCCGGCCCGTTTTTCAGCGGCGCCTGGCGGCAGCTGAAGGCGCGCCGGCTGGGCATGGACGTGCCCGTCGCGCTGGGCATCGCGGTCACCTTCGTCGCCAGCAGCGGTGCGTTGTTCGACCCCACCGGGCCGCTGGGCCACGAGGTCTATTTCGACTCGCTGACGATGTTCATCGCGCTGCTGCTGCTGGCGCGCTGGTTCGAGCTGGGCGCGCGGCACCGCGCGGCCGAGGCGCTGGAGGCCGTGGCCGGCGCGCTGCCCACCGTGGCGGAGCGGCTGCGTGACGACGGCGCCAGTGAGCGCGTCGCGCCCGAGTCGCTGCGGCCCGGCGACCGCCTCCGCGTCGCGGCCGGCGAGGCCTTCGCGGCGGACGGCGCCGTGCTGGCCGGCCAGGGCTGGGTCAACGAGGCGCTGCTGACGGGCGAGTCCGCCCCGGTGACCAAGGCCGTGGGAGACCTGGTGGTGGCCGGCAGCATCAACCTGGACGGGCCGCTGGTGGTGTCCGTGCAGCGCGTGGGCGCCGACACGACGGCCCAGGGCATCGTGCGGTTGATGCAGCAGGCGCAGAGCCAGCGGCCGCTGCTGCCCGGCATCCTGGAGCATGTGGCCGCGGGCTTCACGGCCGTGGTGCTGCTGCTGGCGCTGGGCGCCGGCCTGGCCTGGTGGTGGCTGGAGCCCGCGCGCGCCGTCGCCGTCGCGGTGGCCGTGCTCATCGTCACCTGCCCCTGCGCGCTGACGCTGGCCGCGCCCGCCGCGTGGCTGACGGCGTCCGGCGCGCTGGCGCGCCGCGGCCTGCTGCTGGCCGACCTGTCGGCGCTGGAGCGGCTGTGCGCTGTGGGCACCGTGGTGTTCGACAAGACCGGCACGCTCAGCGAGGACCGGCTGCAGCTGCGGCGCCACTGGGCCCAGGGCGACGACGCCGACGCGCTGCTGGCTATGGCGCGCAGTCTGGCCGCCTTGTCGCGCCACCCGCATGCGCGGGCGCTGGCCGATGGCGCCGACGCCGGCACCTGGAGCGACGTGCGCGAGCTGGCGGGCCGTGGCATCGAGGCGCGCGACGCGGCCGGCGCCCTGTGGCGCCTGGGCGCGCCGGCCTGGGTCAGCGCGCGGCCCGACCCGGCGGCGCGGCTGGCCTTCGGCTCGGGCGAGCGCCTGCTGTGGCTGGACCTGAGCGAGGCGCCGCGTGCCGACGCCGCCGAGGCCGTGGCCGCGCTGGGCCGCGCCGGCCAGCGCGTGCGCCTGCTGTCGGGCGACCAGCCCCAGGCCGTCGCCCGCATGGCGGCAGCGCTGGACATCGCGCATTGGCAGGCCGGCGCCACGCCCGCCTCCAAGCTGGCCGCCGTGCGCGCCTGGCAGGCCGACGGCGAGACCGTGCTGATGGTGGGCGACGGCATCAACGACGCCCCCGTGCTGGCCGCGGCCGACGTGCGCATCGCGATGGGCGAGGGCGCCATGCTGGCGCGCAGTGCGGCGGATGCGCTGCTGCTGTCCAACCGGCTGATGGCCATCCCGCAGGCGCTGGCGCTGGCGAAGAAGACCCGCCGCGTCTTGCGCCAGAACCTTGCCTGGGCGGCGCTCTACAACCTGGCCTGCGTGCCGCTGGCGTTGACCGGCTGGCTGCCGCCGCTGGCGGCGGGCGTGGGCATGGCGTGCAGCTCGCTGCTCGTCGTCCTCAACTCGCAACGACTGGCACGCTGATGGACATCCTTTACCTGCTCATCCCCTTCTCGGTCGTGCTGGTGCTGATCATCGTCGCGGTGTTCGGCTGGGCCGTGAACGACGGCCAGCTGGACGGCTTCGAGCATGAGGCTGAACGCATCCTGGTTGACGAGGATCAAGGCGCCTAGGCACGCCCCCTAGAAGAATCGTTTGCATCAGACTGAAGGAGTCGCGATGGCGAACGACAGAGCCCCGGTTGCATCAGGAAAAGATGCCGTGGCGACATACGAGGACGGACCGGTACGCGCCTTCGCGCTGGCTGCCGTGTTGTGGGGTGTGGTGGGCATGGCGGTGGGCGTGTTCATCGCCGCGCAGCTGGCCTGGCCGGAGCTGAACTTCGGCATCCCCTGGCTGAGCTACGGGCGCCTGCGGCCGCTGCACACCAACGCGGTCATCTTCGCGTTTGGCGGCTGCACGCTGATGGCGACCAGCTATCACGTCGTGCAGCGTACCGGCCAGACGCGGCTGTTCGTGCCCAAGCTGGCGTGGTTCCACTTCTGGGCCTGGCAGGCCGTCATCGTCGGCGCGGCCATCACGCTGCCGCTGGGCCTCACGCGCGGCAAGGAGTACGCGGAGCTGGAGTGGCCCATCGGCCTCTTGATCACCATCGCCTGGGTGGCCTACGCCATCGTGTTCTTCGGCACGGTGGGCCGGCGCAAGATCCGCCACATCTACGTGGCCAACTGGTTCTTCGGCGGCTTCATCCTGGCGGTTGCCTTGCTGCACGTCGTCAACGCGGCGGTGCTGCCGGTCAGCTTCTGGAAGAGTTACTCCGCCTACGCCGGTGTGCAGGACGCCATGGTGCAGTGGTGGTACGGCCATAACGCCGTCGGCTTCTTCCTGACGGCGGGCTTCCTCGGGATGATGTACTACTACATCCCCAAGCAGGCCGAGCGGCCGGTCTACAGCTACCGGTTGTCCATCGTCCACTTCTGGGCGCTGATCTTCACCTACATGTGGGCGGGCCCGCACCACCTGCATTACACGGCGCTGCCGGACTGGGCGCAGAGCGTGGGCATGCTGTTCAGTCTGGTGCTGCTGGCGCCCAGCTGGGGCGGCATGATCAACGGCATCATGACCCTCAGCGGGGCCTGGCACAAGCTGCGCGATGACCCCATCCTGAAGTTCCTCATCGTGTCGCTGTCGTTCTACGGCATGGCCACCTTCGAGGGCCCGATGATGTCGATCAAGACGGTCAACGCGCTGTCGCACTACA
>CAMLKW010000313.1 GCA_946480605.1 uncultured Roseateles sp.
GTGTACATGTCGGCCACCTTGCCCTGGATGAGCTGGAACTCGCCGATGCTCTGGCCGAACTGCTTGCGGTCGTGGATGTAGGGCACGACGTTGTCCATCACGCTCTGCATGATGCCGAGCGGCCCGCCGGTCAGCACCGCACGCTCGTAGTCCAGACCCGACATCAGCACCTTGGCACCGCCGTTCACCGCGCCCAGCACGTTCTCGGCCGGCACCTCGACGTTGTTGAACACCAGCTCGCCGGTGTGCGAGCCGCGCATGCCCAGCTTGTCCAGCTTCTGCGCGATGCTGAAGCCCTTCATGCCCTTCTCGATGAGGAAGGCCGTCACGCCGCGCGCGCCCAGCTCGGGCTCGGTCTTGGCGTAGACCACCAGCGTGTCGGCGTCGGGGCCGTTGGTGATCCACATCTTGCTGCCGTTCAGCAGGTAGTAGCCGCCCTTGTCCTCGGCCTTCAGCTTCATTGAGAGTACGTCGGAGCCCGCACCCGGCTCGCTCATCGCCAGCGCGCCAACATGCTCGCCGCTGATCAGCTTGGGCAGGTACTTGGCGCGCTGCGCGTCGTTGCCGTTGCGCTTGATCTGGTTCACGCACAGGTTGCTGTGCGCGCCGTAGGACAGGCCCACCGACGCGCTGCCGCGGCTGATCTCCTCCATGGCCACCATGTGGGCCAGGTAGCCCATGTTGGCGCCGCCGTATTCCTCCGGCACGGTGATGCCCAGCACGCCCAGTTCGCCCATCTTGCGCCACAGGTCCATGGGGAACTGGTCGCTGCGGTCGATCTCAGCCGCGCGGGGGGCGATCTCCTCGTCGGCGAAGGCGCGCACCGCGTCGCGCAGCGCATCGATGTCCTCGCCGAGCTGGAAGTTGAGGCCGGGCAGATTCATGGTCGGGTCTCCTGTGGGCCTGGCCTGCGCCGCGGGTAGCGGCGCGGTCGGCTCGCCTTGATTGACGTAAACGTCAACTGTAGCAAGCGCACCGGCCTCAGTCGGTCGCGTCGGCCGGCTGTGGCAGCAGGCGGCGCACCAGCGGGTGGACGATCTTCTTGTCCGTGCCCACGGCGTAGAAGGCCTCCTCCACGCCCGCGCAGTCGCCCACACGCACCAGGCCGTCGCGCTCGACCAGCTTGTCGCTCATCAGCGCCGCGGCGGGGAACACGCCCATGCCGGCCGCCCCGAAGGTGGCCAGCAGCGCGCTGTCCTCGAACTCGCCGGCCACGCGGGCACGCACGCCATGGCGGGTCAGCCAGTGGTCCAGTCGCACGCGCACGGCGGCGTGGTCGGTAGGCAGCAGCAGCGGCACGTCGGCCAGCGAGGCCGGGAAGCTGCGCGCCGCTGCTTCAGCCCAGCGTGGCGCCGCGAACCAGGCCATCGGTGAGCTGCCCAGCGCGTGGCTGTAGACGCGCAGGTTGGGGTTGGGCGGCGCGGGCCGGTCGGCCAGCACCACGTCCAGCCGGTGCAGCGCCAGGTCGCCCAGCAGGTCGTCGAACTCGTCCTCGTGGCACAGCAGGCGCAGATGGGGCGTGTCGATGATGGGCTGCAGCAGGCGCTGCACCACCAGCTTGGGCAGGCCGTCCGAGATGCCCACCGCCAGCCGAACCGTCGGCGCGGTCGATGCATCACGCACCCGCTCTGGCAGCGTCTCGCCCAGCGAGAAGATCTGCTCGGCCAACTCCAGCGCAGCCTGCCCGGCCTCGGTGAGCGTCAGGCCGCGGCCCGCAGGCTTCAGCAGCGCGGCGCCCAGCGACTGCTCCAGTTCACGCACCTGGGTGGACACGGTCTGCACCGACAGGCCCAGCCGCTCGGCCGCCCGCGTCAGCCCCCCTTCCTTGGCCACGGCCCAGAAGTAGTACAGATGACGGTAGCTGAAGCTCATGCTCATGGCGCGATTCCAATTGGTTTTTATGAAGTGTTTGTTCTTGATTCTCTGCTTTTTTCAGTGAATCAAGAGGCCTAGTCTGCAGGCCGTTTCATTCCCACCAGGAGTTCGCCATGCAAGACCGTCCCCGCTCCATCGCCATCGCGATGCCTTACGGCAGCGCGGTCGACCGCGGCACCGCCCATCGCGTGCTGCGCAACACCTATGCGCTGCTGTCCATGACGCTGCTGTTCAGCGCCGCCGTGGCCGCAGCCGCCGTCGCGTTCAGCCTGCCGGCGCCCGGCATCATCCTGACGCTGATCGTCTACTTCGGCCTGCTGTTCGGCATCCACAAGCTGAAGAACAGCGGCGCCGCCGTGGGCTTGGTGTTCGCGCTGACCGGCTTCATGGGCTGGACGCTGGGCCCGCTGCTGACCCGCACGCTGAGCCTGCCGGCCGGCGGCCAGACCGTCATGCTGGCGCTGGGCGCCACGGGCGCGGTGTTCCTGGCGCTGTCGGCCTACGCGACGACCACCAAGCGCGACCTGTCGTGGATGGGTGGCTTCCTGTTCGCCGGCATGATCGTGGCGCTGCTGGCTGGCGTCGCGGCCATGTTCTTCCAGATCCCGGCGCTGGCGCTGACGGTGTCGGCCGTCGTGGCCCTGCTGTCAGCCGGCCTGATCATGTACGAGACCCAGCAGATCGTGAACGGCGGTGAGACCAACTATGTGCTGGCCACGGTCAGCCTGTTCGTGTCCATCTTCAACCTGTTCACCAGCCTGCTGAGCCTGTTCGGCTACGGCAGCTCGAACGACTGAGCCCCGCGCCCCGGGAGGCCCGCATGAGCATCCGCGACCTGGCCTCCCGGCTGCGCACCGCTTCCGGCCAGCTGCCGCCCGGTCCCGTGGACCTGGCGGCGCTGGCCGAAGCCCATGGCGGCGCCTGGCAGGCCAGCCTGCTGGTGCTGCTGGCGGCGCCCTGCCTGCTGCCCATCCCAGGCGTGGGCAGCGTGCTTAGCCTGGGCCTGGCCTTGCTGGGCCTGATGCTGCTGTGGCGGGCACCGCACGACGACCTGCCGCCACGCCTGGGCCGCATCAGCCTGCCACGCGAAGGCGCCAGCCGCAGCCTCACGCTGCTGGCCCGCTTCTACGAACTGGTCCATCGCCTCACCCGACCGCGCCTGACCCATCTGGCCGGGCCGCTGGCCCGCTGGTGGCTGGGCCCGATGACGCTGACGATGGCGCTGCTGATCTTCCTGCCCATCCCCTTCGGCAACCTGCTGCCGGCCGTATCGCTGATGCTGGCCGGCGTGGCGCTGGCGGCGCGCGACGGCCTGCTGATGCTGGTCTCGATGGGCGTCGGCGCCAGCGCGCTGACCGCGTCGGGCGCGCTCATCGCGCTGGGCTGGCAGGCCTGCATCGCACTGCTCGGTCTGGCGTGACCGCCGATTGACGTTAACGTCAATCAGACGCCTAGAATCCGTCTCCGATCAAGGAGACAAGCCATGACCGATCTCTCTAGCGACCACAAGGCGCTGGCCGAGTACCGCCCGACCCACAAGGTCCGTTTCGTCACCGCCGCCAGCCTGTTCGACGGGCATGACGCCGCCATCAACATCATGCGGCGCATCCTGCAGGGCATGGGCGCCGAGGTCATCCACCTGGGCCACAACCGCTCGGTGGACGAGGTCGTCACCGCGGCGCTGCAGGAGGATGCGCAAGGCATCGCCATCAGCTCCTACCAGGGCGGCCATGTCGAGTACTTCAAGTACATGGTGCAACTGCTGCGCGAGCGCGGCGGCGCGCACATCCAGGTGTTCGGCGGCGGCGGCGGCGTCATCGTGCCG
>CAMLKW010000314.1 GCA_946480605.1 uncultured Roseateles sp.
GTCCTACACTGAACCCATGACCGCGATCCGAGAGCGCACCGTCCTCTTCGCCGACCTGCGCGGCAGCACCGGGCTGTACGAATCCCTGGGCAACGCCGAGGCCAGTGGCCTGGTCACGCAGACGGTCAGCCAGATCAGCGAGGCCGTGCTGGAGAGCGGCGGCCACCTGATCAAGACGCTGGGCGACGGCCTGATGGCCGCCTTCGAGACGCCGCGCGACGGCGTGCGTGCCGCCCAGCGCATGCAGGAGCTGCTGGAGAAGACGGTACAGCGTGCGCGCCGCCTGAACAACCCGGCCATGCTGGCCATGCGCCTGCAGGTGGCGCTGGCGCGCGGTGAGGTGGTGGAGCTGAACGGCGACTGTTTCGGCGACGCCGTCAACGTGGCCGCCCGCCTCATCGACCATGCCGGCGATGGCGAGATCCTCGTCACCGCCGAGGTGCTGGCGGGCCTGCACCACGCGTCCAAGGGGCGCTTCCGCAGCCTGGACCGCATCTCGGTACGCGGCCGCGTCGAGCCCGTGCACGTCTACCGGCTGGACACCGCGCCGCTGCTGAGCAGCGACGATGCCGCGACGCAGTTCGGCGAGCCCATGCGTTCCGTCGAGCCCGACGGCATGCGGCTGATCTGGCAGGACCTGGATCGCGTCTTCGACATCGGCGCCATGCCCATCGTGCTGGGCCGCAGCGTGCAGGCCACCTACTGCATCACCGACGCGCGCGTGTCGCGTTCGCATGCCCGCATCGACTGGCAGGGCAGCAGCTTCGAGCTGACCGACCTCTCCTACAACGGCACCTACGTGCGCTTCGGCGAATCGGGTGAGCTGCTGAGCCTCAAGCGCGGCAGCTGCACGCTCCACGGCAGCGGCGTCATCGGGCTGGGTGGACTACCGACGGACGAGCTGTCGCCCGTCGTGCGCTTCGAGGTGCTGCACTTCGCCGACACCGAGCCGCAGGCCTTCGGTGGCCCCCGTTCAAGAAGGTGAAGCCCCCCACCCCGTCTCGGCTCGTTGAACGCGGGCGCGCCCGGTCGTTCCCCCGAGGGAACGGTGATGTTCCCGGTGTTGAGCCACGAACGCATCGCCACTGACATGCCTTTTCTGCCCGAACCATCGCAGCGCCACGGCGCTGCCGCCGGCCCCGACGTCGCCGTTCTGTTATGCAACCTGGGCACACCGGATGCGCCCACCGCACCGGCGCTGCGCCGCTACCTGGCACAGTTTCTGGCCGACCCGCGTGTGGTCGAGATCCCCAGACTGGTCTGGGCGCTGATCCTGCACGGCATCATCCTGCGCGTGCGGCCGGCCAAGTCGGCCGCCAAGTACGCCACGGTCTGGACGCCCGAGGGCTCGCCGCTGAAGGTCTGGACCGACAAGCAGGCCAAGCTGCTGCAAGGCCAGCTCGGTGAGCGCGGCCTGCGCGTGCGCGTGGCCTATGCCATGCGCTACGGCGAACCGGCCATCGCCGCCACGCTGGATGCACTGAAGCGCGAGGGCGTGCGGCGCGTGCTGGTGCTGCCGGCCTATCCGCAGTATTCCGGCGCGACGACGGCCAGCGTCATCGACGATGTGGCGCGCTGGGCGCTGAAGACCCGGCACCTGCCCGAACTTCGCTTCGTGAACCGCTACCACGACGACGCCGGCTACATCGGCGCGCTGGCGCAGACCGTGCGCGAGCACTGGCAGCGCGAGGGCCGTGGCGACAAGCTGGTCATGAGCTTCCACGGCATGCCCGAGCGCACGCTGCACCTGGGCGACCCCTACCACTGCGAATGCCTGAAGACCGGCCGCCTGCTGGCCGAGACGCTGGGGCTGAAGGATGGCGAGTGGCTGGTGACCTTCCAGAGCCGATTCGGCAAGGCCAGGTGGCTGGAGCCCTACACCGAACCCAGCCTCGTCAAGCTGGCCAAGAGTGGCCTCAAGTCGGTAGACGTCATCTGCCCCGGCTTCGCGGTCGACTGCCTGGAGACGCTGGAAGAGATCAACCAGGAAGCCCGCGAGGCCTTCCTGCACGCCGGCGGCCAGCGCTTCGGCTACATCCCCTGCCTGAACGACCATCCGGCCGGCATGCGCGCCCTGGCCCAACTGGCCGAGCGTCACCTGCAGGGCTGGCCTACCGAGGGTCCCCACCCCGACACGCTGGCGCTGCAACGCCAGCGCGCGCTGGCGGCCGGAGCGCAGCAGTGAGCGAGGCGCCCGCCAGCATGCGGCTGGACAAGTGGCTCTGGGCCGCGCGCTTCTACAAGACGCGCGCGCTGGCGGTGGACGAGATCAACCTGGGGCGCGTGCGCGTGGGCGGCCAGCCGGTGAAGCCTGCACGCGACGTGAGGGTCGGCGACGTGCTGAGCCTGCGCATCGGCGTCGTTGCCCGCGAGGTCGAGGTCAAGGGCCTGTCCAACCAGCGCGGCCCGGCGCCGCAGGCGCAGCTGCTCTACGCCGAGACCCCCGCCAGCATCACCGCCCGCGAGGCCGCCGCCGAGGCACGCCGGCTGGCGCCTGAGCCTGCCGCCACCCTCTCGCAGGGCCGACCGACCAAGCAGGACCGTCGCCGGCTGAACGAATGGGACCGCTGGTCCGTCTCGCTGGACGACGACCCGGCCTGAGCCCCGATAAGTCATTTTGAATCTCCCCTCTTGAAAGCGGGACATCGCGCCCCATGTCTGCGCCGTTCCCGAACCTTGACTGCCATGACGACCGACAACCAACTGCCCGATGACGCCGCCGCCGCCGAGCCCAGCGCGGCCGACCTGAACCCCGAGATCAAGATCGGCGACCTCGAACGCCGCCTGGCCGAGATGAGCGACGCCTATCTGCGCGCCAAGGCCGAGGTCGAGAACACCCGCCGCCGCGCCGACGACGACATCGCCAAGGCGCGCAAGTTCGCCGTCGAGAGCTTTGCCGAGGCCATGCTGCCGGTGATGGACAGCCTCGATGGCGCCATCGCCACGCCCGGTGCCGCCGTCGAGGTGGTGCTGGAAGGCGTGCACGCCACGCGCCGCCAACTGGCCAGCGCGCTGGAGCGCAACAAGGTCGTCGAGGTCAACCCGCCCGCCGGCACCAAGTTCGACCCGCACCAGCACCAGGCCATCTCCGTGGTGCCCGCCGACCAGGAGGCCAACACGGTGGTCACCGTGCTGCAAAAGGGCTTCCTGATCGCCGACCGCGTGCTGCGGCCGGCGCTCGTGACCGTGGCGGCACCCAAGTAATTCACAACCGGCCACCCTTGAAGGCGGCCGAGTTATCCACAGATTCGAAGCATCCAAGCATTCACCAGGAGCATAAAAATGGGAAAGATCATCGGCATTGACCTTGGCACGACGAACTCTTGCGTCGCCGTCATGGAGGGCAACACGACCCGCGTGATCGAGAACGCGGAAGGTGCCCGCACCACGCCGTCCATCATTGCCTACCAGGAAGACGGCGAGATCCTCGTCGGCGCCTCGGCCAAGCGCCAGTCGGTGACCAACCCGAAGAACACGCTGTACGCCGTCAAGCGCCTGATCGGCCGCAAGTTCTCCGAGAAGGAAGTGCAGAAGGACATCGACCTGATGCCCTACACCATCGCCGCCGCCGACAACGGCGACGCCTGGGTGGAAGTGCGCGGCAAGAAGTTCGCGCCGCCGCAGGTCAGCGCCGAGGTGCTGCGCAAGATGAAGAAGACCGCCGAGGACTACCTCGGCGAGGAAGTGACCG
>CAMLKW010000315.1 GCA_946480605.1 uncultured Roseateles sp.
TCGCGGATGGCGGTGTGCGGGCAGCCGCCGGTCTCCACGCCCATGATGCGTTCGGGCGCCAGCGCGCCGGCCACGGTCAACAGGCGCTGGTCTTCCTTGGTGTAGATGTCGTTGGTGACGACCACCAGGTCCCAGCGCTCGCGCATGGTCTTGCAGAGCATCTCGACCAGCGTGGTCTTGCCCGAGCCCACCGGGCCGCCGACGCCCACGCGCAGCGGCGGCAGCTTCTTCGTGCGATTGGGGATGGCGTGCAGCGGTGCAGAAGTCATGAGCGGAACAGTCGGGAGTATTGGGTTTCGTGGCGCGCGCCCAGCACGCCCAGCAGCGGCGCGAACGCCAGCGGCTCGGGCGCGGCCAACGCGGTCGCCACGGCTTGCGGAATGGATTGCACGAGGCGTGCCAGCAGGCGCTGGCCCGCCGTCTGGCCCAGCGGCACGCAACGCACAGCGGCCTGCATCAGGTTCTCGGCCCAGCCGAAGGCGATGGCCTGCAGCGCCGGCTCCAGCGCCGCGCCACGGGACGCGGCAGCGGCGCCCATGACCACGGGCCAGGTCGGCGCGGGCTTCAGCGCCTGCAGCAGCGGCAGCACGGCGGCGTCGGGCACCAGGCCCTGCATCCACACGAGCAGGCTGCGGCCCATCTGCTGGGCCTGTTGCAGGCTTTCACTGGTCTCGCGAGTCTGCAGCACCCAGGCATTGAGCTCGGCCAGCCGCGCGCCGTCGAGGGCCAGCGTGGCCGCATGGGCCGCGGCGGCCACGGGCAGCTCGGCCCGGGCCTGCACGAGCTCCAGCTGGTTCAGCAGCCAGTCGCCGGCGCTGGCCTCGTCGTGCACGACACCGGCATCGACCGCCGCCTCCAGGCCTTCGGAATAGCTGAAGCCGCCGACCGGCAGCGCGGGGCTGGCCAGCCAGAGCAGGTGCAGCAGCGCCGGCTCAGTGCTTGTGGTCATGCCCGTGGTCGTGTCCGCAGCCCGGGCCGTGCACGTGGCCGCCGTCGTGGGCCTTCACCGGGATGGCCAGCGGCTTGCGGGCCGGCACCGGGGCGGGCTCGTGAGCGTGGTCATGGTGCTCGTGCCCGTGGTGATGGTGGCCATGACCCGCGCCCTCGCCGTAGGCCCCGCCCTCGGGCTCGAAGGCGGCCTGCGCCTCGGTGACGATGAGGTGCTGACGGCGCAGCATGTCGGCCAGCACCGGATCGGGCTCGAACTGCAGCAGCGTGGGCTGCAGCTCCAGCGGCACATGGCGGTTGCCCAGGTGGTAGGCGGCGCGCAGCAGGTCGAAGGGCGAACCGTGGTCGGCGCAGTGGCGCACCTGCAGCACCGGCTGCGGCGCGGCGATGACGCGCAGCAGCGTGCCGTCCTCGGCCACCAGCACGTCGCCGCCACGCAGCGCCGTGCCGCGCGGCAGCACGACGCCGATCTCGCGGCCGGTGGAGTCGGTGGCAGAGAAGCGGCTCTTGCTGCGGGAGTCCCAGTCGAGTTCGAGCGTGGCGGCGCGCTTGACGAGCACGGTGGCGAGGCCGTGGCCGCCGGCGATGCGTTTGGTGGCGTGGATCATGGGTGCGAAGTATCGGCGCTGGCTCGATGGCGACAGCGCCCCGAGGTGTTTGCCGGGCATCATGGGCGCTTCCACACCCGCAGCGGGCCGCACATGCAACTCGAAACCCTCACCCTCGCCATCCAGGACCACATCGCCACCGTCCGCCTGAACCGGCCCGACAAGGCCAACGCGATGAACGCGGTGATGTGGCAGGACATCCGCCGCGCCTTCGACTGGCTGGACGCCCAGCCCGAGGTCCGCGTGGCGGTGCTGGAGGGCGAAGGCCGGCACTTCACGGCCGGTATCGACCTGCAGATGATGATGGGCATTGCGCCGCAGATCCAGGACCCCTGCGACGGCCGCATGCGCGAGAGCCTGCGCCGCGTCATCCTGGACATGCAGGACACGCTGACCAGCCTGGAGCGCTGCCGCAAGCCGGTGCTGGCTGCCATCCACGGCGCGTGCGTGGGCGGCGGCATCGACCTCGTCAGCTGCGCCGACATGCGCTATTGCAGCGCCGACGCCCATTTCTCCATCAAGGAGATCGACATCGGCATGGTGGCCGACGTGGGCACGCTGCAGCGCCTGCCCAAGCTCGTCGGCTCGCAAGGCCTGGTGCGCGAGCTGGCCTACACCGGCCGGCGCGTGGACGCCGCCGAGGCGCGCGAGATCGGTCTCGTCAACCGCGTGTTCGACAGCCGCGAGGCGCTACAGGCCGGTGTGCGCGAGATCGCCGCCACCATTGCCGCCAAGTCGCCGCTGTCCATCCGCGGCACCAAGGAGCAGCTGAACTACGCCCGTGACCACTCGGTGGCCGATGGTCTCAACTACATCGCGACCTGGAACGCCGCGATGCTGATGAGCGAGGACCTGCAAAAGGCCATGATGGCCGGCAAGGCCACGCCCAGCTTCCGCGACTGAGGGCTCAGGCCGCTGCCGGCACGGCGCGTCGGCGCACCATGCCCAACCCCACCAGGCCGGCCGACGCGATGCCCATCAGCAGCGCCAGCGCCGAGCCGGCGAACACGCCGCGCGGCATGCCGTGGTCCAGGATGGCGCCAAACACCGGCGCGGCCACCGCAAAGCCGATGTCCAGGCCCGAGTACACCGTGCCGTAGACCCGGCCGGTGGCGCCGGGCGGCGCGGCGCGCTTGATCAGCATGTCGCGCGACGGCCCGGCCAGGCCGGTACCGAAGCCGGCCAGCGCCGCGATCGCCGCGGCCAGCAGCCCCGGCAGCCAGCCGGTGGCGGCCAGCAGCAGCAGCGCCGCGGCCAGCGCCAGCGCCCAGGCAATGGTGCGCTCCAGCCGCTCGGCCCGCGCCACCAGGAAGCCGCCGCAGACCATGCCCGCCGCGCCGGCCAGCATGTAGCCGGTCACGACATAGGCCGTCACCGACAAGGGCAGGCCGTACATCTGATGCAGCGCCGGGCTGGCGAAGCTCTGGATGGCCGACAGCGCCGCCGTGCTCCAGAAGAAGAACGAGAAGCACAGCCACACGGACGGCAGCTTCAGGAAGGCCATCGGATGCTCGGCAACCGCGCCGGCCGCCGGCTTGGCATGACCCCAGGACCCCTGCTTGTCGTCGATGGCGGCGCGCTGCCAGAACAGCAGCGCCATCACCGCCAACGCCACCAGCGCCGTGCCCAGGTAGGCAAAGCGCCAGTTGCCGGTGGCCTCGGCGATGCCGATGGAGAACACCGGCGCCAGCGCCCAGCCCAGGTTGCCGCTGATGCCGTGCACCGAGAACGCATGGCCCAGGCGCGGCTGCGACACGCGCTTGTTCAGGATGGTGAAGTCGGCCGGGTGGAAGGGCGCATTGCCCACGCCGGCCAGCGCCGCGGCCAGCATCAGTCCGCCAAAGCCCTGGGCCAGCCCCGCCGCCACCGAGGCCAGGAAGAACGCGGCCATCGCCGCGAACAGCACCGGCCGTGCGCCGATACGGTCCACGATGAAGCCCGACAGCGCCTGGCCCGCGCCCGAGATGACGAAAAAGGTCGTCACCAGCAGGCCCAGCTCCGAATAGCTGAGCCCGAAGGCCTGGATGAAGGCCGGGAACAGCGGCGGCAGCAGCATGTGGAAGAAATGCGAAGTGCCGTGGGC
>CAMLKW010000316.1 GCA_946480605.1 uncultured Roseateles sp.
GCAGCGTCGCGTTCGGCGGGATGACGCCGCCGGCCCCGTAGGCGCCATAGCCCAGCTCGGGCGGCAGCACCAGCATGCGCGTGCCGCCGATCTTCATGCCCTGCACGCCCTCGTCC
This sequence comes from uncultured Roseateles sp., assembly GCA_946480605.1. The sequence continues at coordinate 117 of CAMLKW010000316.1, forward strand.
CAGCCGGCAATGACCTCGCCGCCGCCGAGGCTGAACTTGAACGGCTGGCCGCGGTCCTTGCTGGAGTCGAACTTCTTGCCGCGCATGCCGTCCTTGTAGAGCCAGCCGGTGTAGTGCACCGTCACGCGCTGGCCCTTCTCTGCCATGGCGCCTTCGCCCACCACGCGATCCTCGTACTGCAGGCCGCTGGAGGCGGTGTGCAGGTTCAGCTCCACCGGCTCGGGGCCGCCGGCCACGCCCAACAGTTCCACGTCGAAGCACAGCGTCGCGTTGGGCGGGATCACGCCGCCGGCGCCGCGCGCGCCATAGCCCAGCTCGGCCGGGATGATCAGCGTGCGCTTGCCGCCGATCTTCATGCCTTGCACGCCCTCGTCCCAGCCGCGGATGACCATGCCGGCGCCCAGCTCGAATTCGAAGGGGTCGCGGCGGTCCAGGCTGGAGTCGAACTTGCTCGTCTTCGCGCCGTCCACCCACAGCCAGCCGGTGTAGTGCACGGTCACGTCCTGGCCGGCCATGGCCGTCTTGCCGTCGCCAACGGTGGTGTCTTCAAACTGCAGGCCGCTCGGCATGGTGTTCATGGGAAATCCTTGGGTTGGGGGAAAGCGCCGGATTGTCGCCTCCCGGTCTCCCGGAGGATTCATCGCCGCAGTGCGCCGCCTACCGCTGGCGGCGCGGCACGGACAGCCTACTGCGACACCTGAATCACATGCCGTACCAGCGGATAGACCTGGTGCTGCCAGCGCCGTCCGCCGAACACGCCGTAATGGCCCACGTTGGGTTGGATGTAGTGCGTGCGCATGTAGAGCTTCAGGCTGCTGGCCAGGTCCTGTGCGGCCAGCGTCTGGCCCACCGAGCAGATGTCGTCGCGCTCGCCCTCGATGGTCAGCAGCGCCGTGCGGCGTATCGCCGCGGGGTTGACCTTGCGGCCCTTGAACATCAGCTCGCCGCGCGGCAGGTCGAAGGTCTGGAACACGCGCTCCACGGTCTCCAGATAGAAGTCGGCCGACAGGTCGGCCACGGCCAGGTATTCCTCGTAGAACTGGCGCGTGGTCTCGACCTTGTCCAGCTGGTCGGCGACGAGGTGCTTGTAGAAGTCCTTGAACGCGTTGGCGTGGCGCTCCTTGTTCATGCTCATGAAGGCCGACAGCTGCACGAAGCCCGGGTAGACGCGCCGGCCCGCCCCCTTGTGGCGCCAAGTCACGTGGCTGATAAGGTTCTGGCGGAACCACTCGATGGGCTTGCTGGTGGCCAGCCGGTTGACCTCGGTGGGGCTGATGCGGCAGTCGATGGGGCCGGCCATCAGCGTCAGGCTGGCGGGCGTGGCGGGGTGGCCGTCCTCGGCCATCAAGGCCGTCGCGGCCAGCGCGCTGACGCAGGGCTGGCAGACCGCCACCAGATGCGCCTCGGGGCCTATTGCGGCCAGAAAGTCCATCAGGTGCTGGGTGTACTCGTCCAGCCCGAAGCGGCCGGCCGCGAGCGGCACGTCGCGCACGTTGTGCCAGTCGGTGATGTAGACGTCGTGGTCCTGCAGCAGCGTGCGCACCGTGTCGCGCAGCAGCGTCGCGAAATGGCCCGACATGGGCGCGACGACCAGCACCCTGGGCGCGGCCGGCGCGCCCTCGCGGCGAAAGCGCACGAGGTCGGCGAACGGCGTGCGGGCGGCAATCTCCTCGGTCACCGGCCAGCGTTCGCCGCCGCTGCCCGTCACCACGGCGATGCGCCAGGGCGGACGACGGTGCGTGATGCGCGCGAGCTGGAACACCTGCCAGGCGGCAGACAGTTGCTTGGCCGGCAACCAGGGCTGGGTCGCCAGCGCGGGGTCTTGCAGCAGCGGCAGCCCCAGGCTGGCCGCCGCGTGCAGCGGCCACATCAGGTCGCGATGGGTTTGATAGGTGGCGTACATGGCTGTCTCCTGCCGTCCATGACCCCACGACGCAAGGACCGAGCCAGCGTGGCACAGGGCTTGCGACGAGACGGGCGCCAGCATTGAGGAGACACCATGCCCGTCGCCGCCACCAAGAAACCCGCCGCACGCAAGACGGCGGTGCGCAAGCCGGCCGCCGTGCCCGTGGCGCCGGCCGCCACGCTGACGCTGAGCAGCAAGAACTACTCGTCATGGTCGCTGCGCGGCTGGCTGCTGACGCGCTTTGCCGGCCTGGCCTTCAGCGAGCAGATGGTGTCGCCCGATGACGAGGATGCGAGGAAGGAGCTGCTGCTGCTGGCGCCGTCCATCCGGGTGCCCTGCCTGCGCCACGAAGGCGTCACGGTGTGGAACAACATGGCGATCGCCGAGTACCTGAACGAGACCTATCCCAAGGCCGGGCTGTGGCCCGCGGATCGGGTCGCCCGGGCGCATGCACGGGCCGTCTGCGGCGAGATGAACTCCGGCTTCGCCAACCTGCGCGCGGCCCTGCCCATGAACCTGAAGGGCCACTTCCCCAAGCACAAGATCTGGGCCGGCGCCAAGCCCGACATCGAGCGCATCATCGACATCTGGAGCGAATGCCTGGCCACCTATGGCGGCCCCTACCTGTTCGGCAGGCAGCGCGGCGCCGCCGACGCCTTCTTTGCGCCGGTGACGACGCGCTTTCGCACCTACGACGTGGCCTTGCCCGCGGCCTGCGCGGCCTACTGCGACACCATCCTGGCGATGCCCGAGATGCAGGCCTGGATTGCGGACGCCCGGCAGGAGCCCGAAGAGATCGAGCTGCTGGACATGGACTTCTGAGCCGGGCTCAGAGAGTCAGTTCGCTCTGCGGCCAGGTCGACGGCGCCGGCACGTCGCAGGGCGCGGGCGCGTCCACCGTCTTGAAGTCGGCCGGCGACACGATCTCCAGGTACTCCATGTCCGGCGAGTAGTCGAACAGGTAGTGCACGATGCCGGGCCGCTGGTGCACGCAGTCGCCGGCTTCCACCAGCGTGACCTGGTCGCCGTACATGAACTTGGCCCAGCCCTTGGTCATCAGCACGATCTGGAAATCCGCCTCATGGCGGTGCCATCCCGTGCCCTTTTCCGGGGCCATGTTTGCCTTCACGAGGTGCGCGATGACGCGCCCGCCCGTGGCGGCGGCGACACCGAGGTCGCGGTAGAGGAAGAAATCTCTCAGGCCGTCCGTGCGCCAGGGCGTGTCCCCGGGCTTGACGTGGGAGAACTGCGTGGCGGACGCGTCATTCGCGGCGTCCACGGGTATCGACAGATCCGACATGACCAGAGCCTCCTGTAATGCCAAGGCCCTGGCAGCCACGCAAGTACCGTTCCTAGTTGAAGGGAGGGCCCTTCAGCTTGGCGCCAGCCTTGATGCCGCGCTTGGCGAACCAGCCCTGGTTCATCTCCAGTGCAAAGCGCACGGGCTTCTTGGAGCAGTGCGAGGTCTCGTCCAGCGGCTTCATGTCGGCAATGTTGACGATGCTGCCGTCATCGGCGACGAAGGCGATGGACAGCGGCAGCAGCGTGTTCTTCATCCAGAAGCACTG
>CAMLKW010000317.1 GCA_946480605.1 uncultured Roseateles sp.
ACCTGCTGGTCGAGATGATCGGCGAGCTGCAGGTGGGCCACAACCGCGTGGGCGGCGGCGACGTGCACCAGGAGCCCGCGTCGGCGACCGGCCTGCTGGGTGCCGACTACGCGATCGAGCAGGGCCGCTACCGGATCGCGAAGCTGTACGGCGGCGACCGCCTGAACCCGCACCTGCGCGCGCCGCTGGCGGCAGCAGGCCTGAACGTGAAGGAGGGCGAGTTCATCCTGGCCATCAACGGCCATGAGCTGGACGCCAAGACCAGCATCCATGCGCTGCTGGAGAACGCGGTGCGCAAGCAGGTGGTCGTCACGCTGGCGCAGGACGCGGCCGGCAAGGGCCGCCGCGACGTGACCGTGGAGCCCATCGCCAGCGAGGCCATGCTGCGCCGCTGGGCGTGGATCGAGGGCAACCGCCAGAAGGTGCAGGCCAAGAGCGGCGGCAGGATCGCCTACGTCTACATGCCCGACACCGGCGGCCAGGGCTTCGAGCACTTCAACCGCATGTTCTTCGCGCAGATCGACAAGCAGGCGCTGATCGTGGACGACCGCCGCAACGGCGGCGGCCAGGCGGCCAACTACGTCATCGAGCTGCTGTCCCGCCCCTACCTGGGCGGCTGGAAGGACCGCGACGGCCTGGTGTTCGAGACGCCCGGTGGCGCCATCTACGGCCCCAAGGCCATGCTGATCGACCAGGACGCGGGCTCCGGCGGCGACTTCATGCCCTACGCGTTCAAGCGCGTGGGCCTGGGCCCGCTGATCGGCAAGCGCACCTGGGGCGGGCTGATCGGCATCTCGGCCAACCCCGAGCTGATCGACGGCGGCTTCGTCACCGTGCCCTACTTCCGCTTCTACACGCCGGAAGGCGAGTGGCGCATCGAGAACGAGGGCGTGGCGCCGGACATGGACGTGGAGCTGGACCCGGCCGCCGTCAACCGCGGCGAGGACCCGCAGCTGGACGCGGCCATTGCCGACGTGCTGAAGCGGCTGCAGACGTGGAAGCCGATCCAGCGCAAGACGGCGCCGCCTGCCGCGACCCTGGGGCGCTGACATGAAAGCCCGGGCGGCCCTGTCCCTGCGGGGGCGCCTGTTCCTGCTGGCCCTGCTGCCGCTGCTGGCCTCGCTGGCGCTGATTGCCTTTGCCGTGCACCACCAGGAGCGTTCGCTGGCCGAGCGCGAGCACGCGCTGGTGCGGGCCAGCTACATGGACGCGCGCCGGACCGAGCTGAAGCACTACGTGGACCTGGCCGTCAGCACGGTCAGGCCGCTGCTGGGCCGGCCCGACGGCCGGCAGCAGGCGCTGCAGATCCTGCAGTCGCTGGACTACGGGCGCGACGGCTACTTCTTCGTCTACGACCTGCAGGGGCGCGTGCTGATGCACTCGCGCCAGCCCGAGCTGACCGGGCAGGACCTGTGGAACCTGCGCGACCCGCAGCGGCGGCCCACCATCCAGATGCTGATCGCCCAGGCCAAGGCCGGCGGCGGCTATGTGGAGTACCTGTGGCGCAAGCCGTCCAGCAGCCAGCTGGCGCCCAAGCTGGGCTATGTGGTGGCGGTGCCCGAGTGGAACTGGATGCTGGGCACGGGGCTGTACCTGGACGGCATAGCGGCCACGATGGCGCAACTGGAGCATGGTGCGCGCCAGAACATCACGGCCACGCTGTTGTGGGTGGGCGCGGTGGCCGTGTTCGGCGTGGCGCTGATCAGCGCCGGCGCGCTGGCGTTGAACCTCAGCGAGCACCGCCACGCCGAGGCCAAGCTGCGCGCGCTGGCCCGCCAGGTGGTGGACAGCCAGGAGGACGAGCGCGCGCGGCTGGCGCGCGAGCTGCACGACGGCGTCAGCCAGGCGCTGGTGGCCACCAAGCTGCTGATCGAGTCGGCCCAGCAGGAACCGGCGGGCGCCGAGCGACTGCAGGCGTTGGCGCTGAAGCGCTTGAACAGCACGCTGGCCGAGGTGCGCCACCTGTCGCACGCGCTGCGCCCCGCGCTGCTGGACACGCTGGGCCTGCCCGCCGCGCTGCAGCACCTCGCGGCCGAATTCGACGCGGCCGGCGGCACGCGCTTCGAGGCCGGCGTGGACGGCGCCGAGCGCGAGCTGCCGGACGCCGTGAAGACCGCGCTGTTCCGCATCGCGCAGGAGGCCTTGAGCAACGCCGCCCGCCATGCGCAGGCGCAGCGCGTGGCGCTGACCCTGCATTTCGCGCCGGACGGCGGCCTGCGGCTGCAGGTCAGCGACGATGGTCGGGGCTTCGACGCCGACGCGGCCCAGGCCCAGCCCGACCGCGGCCTGGGCCTGCGCAGCATGCGCGAGCGCGCCGCCGCTCTAGGCGCGCGGCTGCGGCTGGAGACCCAGGCCGGGCAGGGCTGCCGGCTGTCGGTGACACTGTCGGCTGCCGACCTCGAACGCGCCACCGCATGACCGCCGCCATCCGCATCCTGCTCGTCGACGACCACCCGATGGTGCGCGAGGGCCTGGTCGCGCGGTTGGCGGCGGTGCCGCGTTTCGACGTGGTGGGCGAGGCCGGCGGGCGCGACGACGCGCTGGCGCTGCTGGCTGTGGCGCGGCCCGACGTGGTGCTGATGGACGTGGGCTTGAAGGACACCAACGGCATCACGCTGGCCGCCGAGATGCTGGCGGCGCAGCCGGCCGTGAAGCTGCTGATGTTCAGCATGTACGACAACCCCGAGTACGTGCAGCGCGCGCTGCAGGCCGGTGCGCGCGGCTATGTGCTGAAGGACGCACCGGCGACGGAGATCGTGTCGGCCATCGACGCGGTGGCGGCCGGCGGCACCTTCCTGAGCGCCGCCGTGTCGGGCCGACTGTTCCGTGGCCAGGCCCCCAAGCCGGTGCTGACGCCGCGCGAGAGCGAGATCCTGAGCCTGCTGGGGCAGGGCGCGTCCAGCAAGCAGATCGCGCGCGAGCTGGATCTGTCGGTGCGCACGGTGGAGGCACACCGCCAGAGCATCAAGCGCAAGCTGGTGCTGGACGGGCAGGCGGAGTTGATCCGCTACGCCGTGGAGCACGCCCGCGGTCAATGACCGCGGCGCTGGCTTCAGTCGATGCGCAGCTTGCGCGTGCCTTCGGGCGCCGAGCGGCGCGGCAATGTCAGCGTCAGCACACCGTTGTCGAACCTGGCGCTGGCACGGCCTTCATCGACGTCGGTCGGCAGACGCACGCTGCGCGACACCGAGCCGTAGTAGCGCTCGCTGTGCAGCACGCGTTCGTCCTTGCTCTTCTGGTCGTGCTGCCGGATCTCGGCGCCGAGCGACACGACGGGGCCGTCGATGCTGACGTGGATGTCATCCTTGGCGACGCCGGGCAGTTCGGCATGCAGCTGGAAGCCGTCGGCGGTCTCCTTGACGTCGATCTTGATCTGCTGGGGCAGCGGGTCGCCATGCAGCGGACGCACGAGATAGCCGGGTGCGAGATCACGGAAAAAGTCGTCGAACAGGCTGCTGCGAAGCGAGGGCAATTGGTTCATCGGGAGGCTCCTTTCTGGGCA
>CAMLKW010000318.1 GCA_946480605.1 uncultured Roseateles sp.
AAGGCCAGGCTGATGGTGCCGGTGGGCGCGATGGACAGCAGGTGCGAGTTGCGCAGGCCTTGCGCGCGGATCTTGTCCTTCAGGCCTTGAGGGAGCCGCGACGCGAAGCTGCCGCCGGAGAGATACAGGTCGGCGTTGAACAGCGGGAAGCTGCCGCGCTCGACGGCCAGGTCGCTGCTGGCCGCGTAGGCGGCGTCGCGCATCAGCTCGCTGATGCGGCCGGCCATGTCGCGGGCCTGCTGCGTGTCGTAGCGCAGGTTCAGCATGACCAGCGCGTCACCCAGCCCCGTGAAGCCCAGGCCCACGCGGCGCTTGTTGGCGGCCTCCTGCTGCTGCGCAGGCAGCGGCCACGGGGTCACGTCCAGCACGTTGTCCAGCATGCGCGTGGCCACCGCCACGACCTCGGCAAAACCAGCTTCGTCGAACACAGGCTTTGCGCTGAACGGGTCGCGCACGAAGCGCGTCAGGTCGATGGAGCCCAGGCAGCAGCAGCCGTAGGGCGGGAGGGGTTGCTCGGCGCACGGGTTGGTCGCCGCGATGGTCTCGCAGTAGTGCAGGTTGTTGTCGGCGTTGATGCGGTCCAGGAACAGCACGCCCGGCTCGGCGTGGTCGTAGGTGGAGCGCATGACCTGGTCCCACAGCGCGCGGGCGCGCACGCGGCGGTAGACCCACTGGCCGTCGCCGCGCTGGTAGGCGCCGGCCGCGATCTGCTCGGCGCTGGGCCGGGCCTTGTGCGCCAGCTCCACCATGCCGTCGGCCTGCACGGCCTCCATGAAGGCGTCCGTCACGCCGATGGAAATATTGAAGTTGCGCAGGTCGCCCTCGTCCTTGGCGTGGATGAAGGCCTCGATGTCCGGGTGGTCGCAGCGCAGCACGCCCATCTGCGCGCCGCGGCGGCTGCCGGCGCTCTCCACCGTCTCGCAGCTGCGGTCAAACACGCGCATGTAGCTGATCGGGCCGGACGCATGGCTGCGCGTGGAGCCCACCCAGGCGCCCATCGGGCGGATGCGACTGAAGTCGTAGCCCACGCCACCACCGCGGCGCATGGTCTCGGCGGCCTCGGTCAGCGCGGTGTAGATGCCCGGAACACCGTCCTCGGGCGTCGCGATGGAGTCGCCCACCGGTTGCACGAAGCAGTTGATGAGCGTCGCCGACAGCTCGGTGCCGGCGGCCGACATGATGCGCCCGGCGGGCACGAAGCCGCGCTGCTGGGCTTCGAGGAAGGCGGCCGTCCACCGGGCGCGCTCGGCCGGCTTCTCGGCGGCGGCCAGCGCGCGAGCCACGCGCTCGCGCAGTTCGTCGGCGTGCAGCTCGCCGCCCTTGGCGTATTTCTCGATCAGGACTTCGCTGGAGATGTCCTGCATGGGCAGGTCGATGGTGGAGCTCACGGTCACCTCAAGTGCTGTACGAAAACACAGTCTACGCCCACCAGTGCTGCAGGCCGGCGGTCAGAACGGATTGATGCTCTTCTCGCGGCGGTAGTGGATGTAGCCCACGCTGGCCCCCGCGCGCAGGCCCACGCCCAGTCGGATGGGCGCCAGCGTGATGCCGTTCAGGCGCTGGTAGTTGATGCCGGCGCCGCCGATGTAGTACAGGCTGCCGTCCACGCCGGGGAAGCGCTGGTAGATGGCACTGGCCTTGGGCAGCTTGTAGACCAGCGTGAACACCTTGGACGCATTGGCGCCGAGGTCGAAGCCGATGGACGGCCCGGCCCAGAACACCTTGGACGCGCCGCCGCCCTTCATCCGCAGCTCGCCCTCGCCGTAGCGCAGGCCCACGGTGATGGCGGCGCCGGCCTCCTGGCCCTTGATGTAGGCATTGGGCCGACCCTGCTCCTTGAAGGCTTTCTCGATGACCTTGGCCAGGCCCTCGGTGGTCTGGCCGAAGAATTCGGTGGCAGCCTTCAACACCGAGTCCTCGTCATAGGTGGCATCGTCGTCGGCCGCGACGGCAGGCAATGCCGAGGCGGCCGCCAGGGCGGCGAGCTGTTGCAGGTGCTGGCGGCGGTCGATCATGGCGTCTCCTGGTGACATTCCCGAAGCAGCCCAGCATAAACAAGGCAACGTGAACTTTCGCCGCCTTTTGCCCCTGTACACAACCTAGACTCAGCGGACCATGTCGTCCAACCCCGACCTGCAGCGCCTGTCCGCTGCCCTCGAATATGTCGACCTCGCCGCCGGGCTCTACCTGGCCGGCGGCGCCGACCAGGCTGCGCGCCTGCTGGCGGCCGCGGCCGAGCAGCAGTTGGGCGACCTGGTGCGGCTGATCGACGCGCCCAGCGCCACCGTGGACACGCGCGAACTGCTGGCCCGCGTGGCGCGCGCACACCGGCCGGCGGTCGTCGCGCCACGGGAGCAGCCCGAACGCGACTGGGACGAGCACCCCACGCAGACCGATGCCGCGCGCGAGGAAACCGTGGCCTTCCTGCGTGCCGCCTGGTTCATGCTGGAAGCCATGGGCCTGGCCGCGCTGGCGCCCGAGCGGCTGCAGCAGGCCGTGGACAACAGCACCGTGTTCGGCAGTGCCGACGCACTCGATACCTTCGTCTAGCATAGTCAGACCCGGCCAGCCCCGCGGGAGACCATCATCAGCACCGAACGCCGCCAATTCGCCCGCGTCGCCTTTGCCGCCGGCGCCGAGCTGATCACCACGCAGGCCCTGCTGCGCTGCCAGGTCATCGACATCTCGCTGAAGGGCGTGCTGCTGCAGCTGCCGGCCGGCGCTGCGCCGCAGGTGGGCATGCCCTGCCTCGTCAAGCTGCCGCTGGGCGACCCGGCCGAGGGCCTGCACATCGCCATGGCCGGCGAGCTGGCCCACGTGGACGGCGACCACGCCGGCGTGCTGTGCCGCAGCATCGACCTGGAGTCCATCACCCACCTGCGCCGCCTCATCGAGGTCAACCTGGGCGACACGGCGGCGTCGGAGCGCGAACTCAAGGCGCTGATTGCCGCGGCCGGCGCCGGCTAGCAGCTTCTTCGAAGCTGCGCGTCGGCGCGACGCCTACGCTGACCCAGTTTGTTCAAACCTGTCATATCGGGCTTGGCGCCCGATATGACAGGTTTGGTCGCATCGCGCCCCGGTTCGCGCGCCGCCACCCACAATGGGCGCAATGGAGGATCTGAGCCCACTGCAAGCCTTTCGCCGCGTCTGCAATCTGCGCATGCTGGCGGGGGTCTACTACTTCTGCCTGCTGTACGCGGTGTCGCGCTCGCTGACCTGGTACGGCGAGGAGCGCGGTGACCTGGTCGACTTCCTGTTCTCGCTGGTCCGCTTCAGCCGCCAGACGCTGCTGACCGGCGTGTCGCTGCTGCTGATGGTGGCGCTGGCGGAAGGCGTGCTGGCCGGCCGGCGCTGGAAACTGCCCGCCGCGCTGACGGTGCAGGCCCTGGCCATCGGCGCCGGGGCGGCGATCGGCGCCTACCTGCGCTGGGCGATCACCTTGACGGAAGACCCCGGAAACAAGCTCAAGCCCAGCTGGTTCCT
>CAMLKW010000319.1 GCA_946480605.1 uncultured Roseateles sp.
ACCGCCTGAACATGATCCACGAGGGCACGCACGGCATCCAGGCGCTGGACCTGCTAGGCCGCAAGGTGGTGCAGCAGGGCGGGGCTTCACTCTCGGCCACGGCCGCGCGCGTGCAGGCCACCATAGCGCGTGCCATGCAGACCGACTGGAGCCGCGAAGCCAACCAGCTCGCTGCCGCGCTGGCGCAGGTGGGTGGTGCGACGAAGAAGGCCTGGAGCACGGGCCAGCCCGAGGACGCGCTGGCCAACGCCGTGCCCTATCTGCAGGCCTTCGGCCACACGGTGCTGGCCTGGCTGTGGCTGGACATTGCGATGGCCGTGGAAGGCGAGGGCGACTTCGCTCAAGGCAAGCGCGCCGCGGCCCGCTACTTCTTCGCCTACGAACTGCCCAAGATCGGCGCGTGGCTGGACGTCGTCGCGCGCCGCGAGTCGCTGTGCCGCGACATCAAACCCGAGTATTTCTGAGGAGACAGCATGAGCACCAAAGTCCAAGACCTGTTCGACCTGAGCGGCCAGGTGGCCCTGGTCACCGGTGGCTCGCGCGGGCTGGGCCTGCAGATCGCCGAGGCACTGGGCGAAGCCGGCGCCAAGATCATGCTGACCTCGCGCAAGGCGGCCGATCTGGAGGAGGCTGCCGCCCATCTGCAGGCGCGCGGCATCGACGCGCGCTGGATCGCGGCCGACGCGGCCAAGGAAGCCGACGCGCAGCGCGTCGTCGCCGAGACCATGGAGCGGCTTGGCCAGATCGACATCCTCGTCAACAACGCTGGCGCCAGCTGGGGCGCGCCGGCCGAGGACCATCCCATCGAGGCCTGGGACAAGGTCATGAACCTGAACATCCGCAGCCTGTTCGTGTTCGCGCAGGCGGTGGCCAAGGCCAGCATGATCCCGCGCAAGTCCGGCCGCATCATCAACGTCGCGTCCATCGCCGGCCTGTCGGGCAACTCGGGCGTCATGAAGACCATCGCCTACAACACCAGCAAGGGCGCCGCCGTGAACTTCACGCGCGCGCTGGCGGGCGAGTGGGGCGCCTACGGCATCACCGTTAACGCGCTGGCGCCGGGCTTCTTCCCGAGCAAGATGACCCAGGGCCTGCTGGCCGCCGTCGGCGAGGACAAGATGGCCGCCCACGCGCCGCTGAACCGCATCGGCGACGAGGACGACCTGAAGGGCGCGGCGCTGCTGTTCGCTTCGCGTGCGGGCAAACACATCACCGGCCAGATCCTGGCCGTGGACGGCGGTGTGTCGGCCGTTCACGGGGGATGATGGGCGGATGGATTTCCCCGTTCACATCCCCTTCGTCCAGCAACTCGGCTTCCAGCTGCATGCCATCGGTGACGGCGAAGCCGAGCTGCGGCTGACCGTCGCCGAGCAGCACCTGAACTCCTGGCGCGTGGCGCATGGCGGTGTCGTCATGACGCTGCTGGACGTGGCGATGGCCCATGCCGCCCGTAGCGTGAACCGCCATCTGCCCGACCTCGGGCCCGGCGTGGTGACCGTGGAGATGAAGACCAGCTTCATGCGACCCGGCGAGGGCGAACTGCGTGCGGTGGGCAAGCTGCTGCACCGCTCCACGACGATGGCCTTCTGCGAAGGCGCCATCTACGGTGCCGACGACAAGCTGTGCGCGCATGCCACCGGCACCTTCAAGTACCTGCGCGCGCTGCCGGCCGGCCGGCAGCTCAAGGCGCTGGGCGGCGAAGGCGACTGAGCCCCCACATCGCGCGCGGCTTTGATCGGCGCTTTCTGAAACGACGTTCCGATAACGGGCACAATGGCGCCTAGCGCCCGCACCTGTCCTTGCGGCAGGCGCGCGGTTGGCCAGGCCGCCCATCCGGACCCTGATGGTCCTGCCCGATTCGGGATGGCACCTGGCGACGCCCCGCGCGCAGGCCCTCTGGCCTGTGGCGCAGCGGCCCAGCACCCCTTCAGCACCACCCGAAAGCACCCGCCATGAAGATCGCCCTCATCATCGAGAACAGCCAGGCCGCCAAGTCCGAGATCGTCCACAACGCGCTCAAGACCGTCGCCGAGCCGCTGGGCCACCAGGTCCACCACTACGGCATGTACACGCCGGAAGACAAGGCCTCGCTGACCTACGTCATGAACGGCCTGCTCGCCGGTATCCTGCTGAACTCCAAGGCTGCCGACTTCGTCATCACCGGTTGCGGCACCGGCATGGGCTCCATGCTGGCCTGCAACTCCATGCCTGGCGTGTTCTGCGGCCTGGTCATCGACCCGACCGACGCCTTCCTGTTCGGCCAGATCAACGACGGCAACGCCATGTCCATGCCCTACGCGAAGGGCTTCGGCTGGGCCGCCGAGCTGAACCTGCAGGACTGCTACCGCAAGCTGCTGGAGAACGAGCGCGGCGCCGGCTACCCCAAGGAGCGCGCCGCCATCATGGCCAAGAACCGCGGCATCCTGAAGGACCTGAAGGCCGCCTCGTGCAAGGACATGTTGACGGTGCTGAAGACCGTCGACCAGGACCTGCTGAAGGCCGCCGTGTCGGGCGAGAAGTTCCAGGAACTGTTCTTCACGAACTGCCAGGACGACGCGATCGCCGCTCACATCAAGAGCGTCCTCGCCTGATGTGACTCTCGCGACGGTCTCGCGGGCTGCGAGACTGTCGCGATGCCTGTTTCTCCACCTCACCTCACGCTGCGCACGCTGACGCGCGGCGACGGCCTGCTGGGCCTGCGGCCCCGCGGCGCCATCGGCCCGCGCGGCGAGCAGGTGACGGTGGCAACGCTGGCGCGGCGGGATGCCGACGCCGAGCAAACACTTCTCAAGCTGGGCCTTCTCGCCCTCGACCCTGCGCTGCTGCAATGGCGTGGTCCGCCGCTGCCACTTGGTGGCGAATCGCTCTGGACGCTGGTCCAGGAAGAGTTCTTCGGCGACTTCCTTGTCGACAAGGTGCCCGAGCTGCAGGCGCAAGGCTGGCAGGTGACGACCGAACCCGGCTTCGCCCACCACAGCCAGGCCGTCAGCGGCTGGCAACTGGGCGTCAGCGAGGCCGATGACACCGCGCTGCCACCCAGTCGCCGCGTGCAGGGCACGGGCCTGGAGCGCCGGCAGGGCGCCTGGCTGGTCAGCTTGGGGCTGGAGGTGGATGGCGCCCGCATCGATCTCGCGCCGCTGCTGGCCAACCTGCTGCGGCGCGACAAGCGCTGGCTGGATGCGGTTGCCATCGCCGCCATCGCGGACGACGCCATCGTGTCCTTGCGCGCGCCGGGCGGTCGCCGCTATCACGCGACCGCGGCGCCGCTGAAGGCCATCATGCTGGCGCTGCTGGACCTGCTGAAGCCGGTGCAGCTGGAGAAAGGCGAGCCGCTGCGCCTGAACGACTGGGACGCCGCCCGGCTGCGCTGCATCGACGAGGAGTCGCGTGGCCGCTGGCAGATCCACGGCGACGCCGGCCTGCGCGTACTGGCGCAGCGGCTGATTGCCGCGGGCACGCCCGCCGCTTTCGAGCAGCC
>CAMLKW010000320.1 GCA_946480605.1 uncultured Roseateles sp.
ACTTGGCTACGAACCAAGGGGTCGTGGGTTCGAATCCTGCCAGCCGCGCCAACAACAAGAAAAACATCAACGGGTTAGCGCCGATAGGCGCTAACCCGTTTTTCTTTGCCGGGGCTTTTCAGGACGGGACTAAGCTCGCGCTGGTCGCTCGATCTCCGAGGTCTGGTCGACCGCTGAGGGGGCCACCATCGCCGTGACGAAATTGATGAATGCTGTATAAATAAACAGTATCATGCACTATCGCTCATCGATGTGGAGTTCACATGCAGCTGAATCTGGAAGATCCCCAAAGCATCGTCCGCTGGTGGCGCGACTGCCCCGAGCGGCATTGGGTGTATCTCGAGGTGTTCGAGGCCCGGTCGCCGCAGTTCCGTGGTGCGATTCGCGAGGCGCGCCGTTCTATCGAGGCCGACGTCTTGTTCAGCCAGCGCCGGGTCGACGAGTTCGTGGATGCGACCCAGGCCATCTGGGCTTCGTCGGCGTGGGACGGCGAAGCCGACGCCCAGGCGCCGGTTGATGAGGCCGAGCTTCATTGAACCGAGTGGCAGGCGTGCTGGCCGCGCACTCAGAGATTCGCAGTTGCCGGGTGTGAGGTGCACACCAAGGCGTTCAAGCCCGGCGGCCTTGGGGTCGCCGGGCTTTTTTTATCGGACTTTGACGCTCGGTCAGCGCGGCGCGGAGAAACGCGGCGCCGCGGCCGGCTGCCAGTCGCCGGCGGCGGTCTTTACGAAGCTGCCGCGCGCCTGTGCGTGCGCATGCAGCGGCGCTTCGTCCAGTGTCAGCACGGGAGCGAAGCAGGCATCGCTGCGTTCCAGTAGCGCGCACCACTCGTCGCGCGTCTTTTCGCGGATGCGGCCGGCCATGCGCTCGCGCAGTGCAGGCCATGGGTGCCAGTCGTGCTGCGCGGTGGTATCCACATCGGTGAATCCCAGACGTTGCAGCAATTCGCCGTAGAACTTCGGCTCCAGCGCGCCCAGCGATATGAAGCGGCCATCCGCGCATTCGAAGCAGTCATAGAAGGGCGAGCTGTGCAGGAAGAAGTTCTGCTGCGGTGCATCGCTCCAGAGACCACCCGCGCGCATGGAGTGCAGCAGGCTGGTCAGCAGACCCACGCCATCCACGATGGCCGCGTCCACCACGCGGCCGCGGCCGGTCCGGCGCGCGTCCCACAGCGCGGCCATCAGGCCGAAGGCCAGCAGCAGGGCGCCGCCGCCCATGTCGCCGATCAGCGTGGCCGGGATGCTGGGCGTCATACCTGGACGACTGGCGACCGACAGGGCACCGGTCAGCGCGACATAGTTGATGTCATGGCCCGCGGCCTGGGCCAGTGGGCCGGTCTGGCCCCAGCCGGTCACGCGGCCATAGACGAGGTGCGGGCCGAAGGTGTCGGGGCCCAGCCCCAGCCGTTCCATCACGCCGGGGCGAAAGCCTTCGATCAGCGCGTCGGCGCCTTCGATAAGACGGCGCGCCTGAGCCAGCCCATCGGCCGTCTTCAGGTCCAGCGTGACGTGGCGCTTGCCGCGCTGCAGCGCCGTGCCGGTGGCGATGGCCTGGCCACCCGGGCGCTCGATGACCAGCACCTCGGCGCCATGGTCTGCCAGCAGCATGGCGGCCAGCGGGCCGGGGCCCAGGCCGGCCATCTCGATGACGCGCAGGCCGGCCAGCGGAGCGGTGGAGGAGGGCGCTTGCATTGGACAATCTTGGCATGAGCAAGGCTTTCACCAAGGAATCCGACGGGCCGGAAGACGATGACGACGGTCCGGCGCTGCCCGCGCTGCCGGCCGGTACGCGCAACTACATGACGCCGGCCGGCTATGCGCGGCTGCGTGGCGAGTTCATGCAGCTCATCGACGTGGAGAGGCCCAGGATGGTGGAGACGGTGTCCTGGGCGGCCAAGAATGGCGACCGCTCGGAGAACGGCGATTACCTGTACGGCAAGAAGCGGCTTCGAGAAATCGACCGCCGCCTGCGCTTCCTGACCAAGCGGCTGGACATCGCCGAGGTGGTGGACCCGAGCGCCCACCATGGCAGCGAGCAGGTGTTCTTCGGCGCGACGGTGACATACGCGACAGCCAAGGGCGTCGAGAAGACCATCACCATCAAGGGCATCGACGAGTCCGACAGCCTGGCCGGCGAGGTCAGCTGGGTGTCGCCGATCGCGCGCACGCTGTTGAAGGCGCGGGTGGGCGACGAGCTCAATCTCGTCACGCCGGTGGGCGTGGAGAGGATCGAGGTCGTCGAGGTGCAGTACCCGGCCCCGATGCCGGGCGGTTGATCAAGACTTCTTGGGGGCCGGCTTCAGCATCGCGTCCGCCCGTGCCTTGTCCTCGGGGCTCATCTTGGCGGCGATGGCGGGCAGGGCCGCTGCAGCCTGCTCATGCCCCTGGCCCTTGGCCAGCGTGCACCAGGCATAGGCGGCCGCCATGTCCTTGTCGCCGCCCTGGCCCTGGGCCAGCATGACGGCCAGGTTGAACATCGCGTCCGGCTGGCGGCCGCGAGCGGCGGCCTGGAAGAGCTGGCGTGCGGTGGCGTGGTTCTGCGGCACGACCTCGCCCTGGTAGAAGAAGGTGGCCAGCGCGTTCTGCGCTTCGACATGGCCCTTGACCGCAGCGTCCTTGTAGAAGGCGATGGCCTGCTCCGGTGCCCTGGGTGTGCCTTCGCCCAGGTCCAGCATGCGGGCGTAGGCGTAGCTGGCGTCCAGGTTGCCGGCGCGGGCCGCCGCCGCGTAATAGGCGCCGGCCTTCTCCAGGTCGAGCGGAATGCCGGCTGGCTGCTTGGGGACGTGGTGGTGATAAAGCTGGCCCAGCAGCAGCATGGCCGGCACATGGCCGGCGGCGGCTGAGGCCGTGAGCGCCTCGATGGCCTTGGGGCCGTCCGCGGTCGTGCCCACGCCGCTCACGTAGGCCTGGCCGATCAGCGTGTTGGCGGGTTCGAAGCCGAAGTCCAGCGCCTTGCGCCACAGGCGCAGCGCTTCCTGCGGGTTGCGCTTGGTGCCCTGGCCGCTCAGCTGGATGCGCGCCAGCAGCAGCGTGGCCTCGATGCGGGTGTTGATCTGGTCGGGCTTCTTGGGGTCGTAGCGCAGGCGGTCATTGACCGGGTGGTAGCGGGCGCCGATGACCTCGTTGAGCCAGTCGATGGCCTTGGGCGTGCTGGCCGGCGTGCCCAGGCCCAGCAGGTGCAGGCGGCCCAGCATCATGGCTGCCTCTTCGTAGCCCAGCTTCTTCCAGCCTTCCTCGAAACGGGCGCGAGCCTCGACGTAGTTGCCGGCCTCGTAGGCATCGAAGGCCTGCTGCAGCGATTTGTCCTTGCGGGCAATCCAGTTGCGGCCGGCGGCAAACTTGCGGTCTGAGCCGGCGCAGGCAACCGACGGCGTGGTTTCCATCTCTGGGGCCGCGGAGGTCGACGGGGAGGTGGATGCGGTTGCCGCGCTGCCGTCGGTTCATGTCGTTGATCTCGTCTGCGGCACCGGCG
>CAMLKW010000321.1 GCA_946480605.1 uncultured Roseateles sp.
GGTTGCGCGGATTCTTCTCTATTGCCTTGGTACGGGTGGCGGGTTGCAGGTCAGCTGCAAACCCGCCGACTGGCATCTATGCGCTACGCGAGCTGTCCAACCCTTCGCTCCAGCGGACGGCTGCGCCGCCCGCTGAGCTTTGACGTTGAAAGGCTGCTCTCGGGGCATCGAGTCCAGCAAATCGAAGGACAGCACCCGCTGCAAAGTACCCCTGCCGTCTACGCATCAGCCGCCATGAGCACCGACCACCCGGTTCTGCGGCGCCCAGTCGCGAAACCGCCAGCGCAGCGGCAGCGCATCGCGCAGCCACCAAGCCTCGTCGAGATGGAAGCGCCACGCGCGCTCGGCGCCGTCCGGCATCGGTCCGTCCCAGACGATGTTGGCGCGGCCCGTCAGCGTCAGCAGGTCGCCGCGCTCGAAGTCGATGAACAGCAGCCCCGCGCGGCCATCGACCGCCAGATTGCCCAGCGTCATGAACATGCGGTTGCCCGAGTAGTCGGGCACCAGCAGCGTGTGCGCGTCCTGCTGCACGACGAAGCCGGCGGGGCCGCCGCGGTGCGACACGTCGGCGCCCGCGGCGCCCGCGTGCGAGGCGACGAACAGCGTGTCGGCCGAGGCGATCAGCCAGGCCGCATCGCCCGCCAGGTCCGCCACGCGTTCGACCGCGCGCGGCCGGGTGTCGGCGGCGTCGCGCACCCAGTCGACCTCGCGGCCCTGGATGTACTGCGGGCAGTTGCCCACGGTCTGCTGCACGCGCAGGCGCAGACCTTCGGGGCCGGCTGACTGCAGCTGCCCGTTGACGCGGTTGCGCCGGCGCGTGTGCAGTTCGATGCCCAGCAGCCCCAGCGGCGCGCCCGCCACCATGCCGGCCGCGGCCGGGTCGCCGGGGATGGGCGCGGTGGCGAAGTCCAGGTGCCAGTCGTCCGGCGCGCGCACGAAGCCCGGCCGCCCCACCAGCAGCGTGGCCCAGGGCCGGCCGCTGGCGTCCACGCTGCCGGCCAGCATGAAGGGCAACTGCTCGTAGAAGCGTTGGTGCTGCTCGGGCATGTGGTCGCGCACGACGCGGCCGCCGATCTCCGCCATGCGCTCGGCCATGCCGATGCGCGCCTGCACGGCGACCTCGCCGGGGTGGAAGGGCGTGTCCATGGCGGTCAGGCCGCGCGCAGGCCGGCGGCAGTCGTCTTGAATGGCACGAAGCCCGGCAGCGCCTCGATGCGCGCCAGCCAGGCACGCAGCGCCGGATAGGGCGCCAGATCCACGTTGCCCTCCGGCGCGTTGACGATGTAGCTGTAGCCGGCGATGTCGGCCAGCGTGGCGTGGTCGCCGACGAGGAACGGCCGCTGGGCCAGCTCGCCGTCCATGACCTTGAACAGCCCGTGCGCGCGTGCAATCACCTCGTCGGCATTGAAGGGCGCACCGAACACCGTGACCAGCCGTGCCGCTGCCGGGCCGTAGGCGATCAGGCTGGACGCCACCGACAGCCAGGCCTGCACGGCCGCGCGTCCGGCCGGGTCCTGCGGCAGCCAGCGCCCCGTGTCGTCGTACCTGCTGGCCAGGTAGACCAGGATGGCCGTGCTGTCCCAGACGAAATGACCGTCGTCATCCAGCAGCGGCAGCTGGCCGAAGGGATGGCGCGAGACGAACTCCGGCGTCTTGTGCGCGCGGGCCGCGAGGTCCACATCGATGAGTTCGTGAGGCAGGCCCAGCAGGGACAGCGCCAACTCGGCGCGGTGGGCATGGCCAGAGAGGGCGTGGCGGTACAGCTTGAGGGTCATGGATGGCTCCGTTGAAGACTGGCAGCCACTGTGCCCAGCCGGGCTGCGCCGCGAAACGGCGCCTGCCGCAAGTCATTCTTTCCGTGCGCGACCACAATGCACGCCATGCCCGACGCCCGACGCCACAGCCCCGCCGCCGAACGCAACGGCCCGCCCATCCTGGCCGAGTTGCAGCGCCTGCTGCCAACCACCGGCGTGATGCTGGAGATTGCGAGCGGCACGGGCCAGCATGCGGCGTTCTTCAGCGCCGGGTTGCCGGGTTGGACATGGCAGCCCAGCGACTTCGACCCCGCCGCCCTGCCCTCCATCGCCGCCTGGTGCGCCGGGCTGGAGCGCGTGCGCCCGCCGCTGCGGCTGGACGTGCTGAGCCCCGACTGGCCCGGCGTGCCTGCCCGGGTCGATGCGATCTACTGCGCCAACATGATCCACATCGCGCCGTGGGCCTGCACCCCCGGATTGATGCAGGGCGCCGCGCGGCATCTGGCGCCGGGCGGGCTGCTGATCACCTATGGGCCCTACCTGCTGGACGATGAACCGACGGCGCCGAGCAACCTGGCGTTTGATGCCGATCTGCGCGAACGCAACCCCGCGTGGGGCATTCGCCGCCTCGAAGACGTGGCGGATCAAGCAGCGGCCGTTGGGCTGAGCCTGCGGGAGCGGCTGGGCATGCCGGCCAACAACAAGCTGCTGGTCTGGGAGCTTTCTGCCTAGGGCCTACAGGCCTTATCGCACCACGTCGACGCTGAACACCGCCGCACCGAACTCGCCCGCGCAGGCCGGCCGGCCGCAATCGGGCAGGCCCAGCAGCCAGCTGGGCGCGGCCGGATCACCGCCCGTGGCGGGCGCCGCCGAGGGCAGCGACAGCAAGCCGTAGCCGCTGTCCTTGCCGGTGGACCAGGGCGCGAAGCTGCGTGGCTCGGCCGTCACCAGCACCAGGAAATGCTCCAGGCCCGCCGGCTCGCTGGCCTTCAGCGGCCAGCCGGCCTGCGGCAGCTTCAGCGTCTGGCCCGCGGCGATGCGGTTGTTGCGTGCCTTGTCGTTGGGGTAGAGCTGCATCAGGCTGCCGTCCGGGCCGGCCAGCAGCACGTACACATGACCGTCGCGCGAACTGCTGACGCTGAAGCGCAGTTCGTCGCGGTCGATGCGCAGCTGGGTGCGCTCGGCCTGGGCCAGCACGTCGAAGCCGGCCGTGTGGCGGGCCGCGAGCTGCTGGAACTGGCCGTGCAGGTCCAGCGGCGCGGCGGCCACCGGCGGCGCCGGCGCGGGGGCAGGGGTCGCAACGGCGGCGGGCGCCTGCACGACCGGCGCGGCCGCGGTCTCGGACGGCGCCGGCGCGCGCGTCAGCAGAAAGGCCGCCAGGCCCGCCGCCGCGACGCCGGCCACGCCCAGACCCGCCAGCAGCGGCAGGCGGCTGCGTGCCGGCGCGGCGGCCGGGACTGGGGCCGGCGGCGGCGAGGGCGGCGCCTGGATCAGCGTGGCCATCTGGGCCGGCCCGGGGCTGTAGTCGCCCGCCAGGCCCAGCGCCTCGCGGAACTCG
>CAMLKW010000322.1 GCA_946480605.1 uncultured Roseateles sp.
TCAGCTGCTCCATCGAGGCGGCGGTCTGCTGCAGGTTGGACGCCTGCTCCTCGGTGCGCTGCGACAGGTCGGCGTTGCCGGTGGCGATCTGCGACGAGCCGGTGGCAATGGAATCGGAGCTGGCGCGCACGCGCTCGATCAGCCGGGTCAGGCTGCCGGTCATGTCGCCCAGGGCCTGCATCAGCTGGCCGGTCTCGTCCTTGCTGCGCACGACGACCCGGTGCGTCAGGTCGCCGTCCGCGACGCTGCGCGCCACGGCGACCGCCTGCTGCAGCGAGCGCGAGATCAGCCGTGCCACGCCCAGCGCCAGCGCCATGCCCAGCGCGATGCAGGCCAGCAGCAGCGCGATGACCCAGCCGCGCGCCGTCGCGTACAGCTCGTCGCCCAGGTGGTTGGCCTCGGCGGCGCCTTGCTCGTTGACTTGGATGATCTCCTCGATGCGCGCCTCCATGGCACGAAAGCTGTCCTTGCCGACGCCGCGCATCAGCGTCATGGCCTCGTCGTTCTTGTGCGCGCTGGACAGGGCCAGCAACTGCTGGTGCGCCCCCAGGTAGGTGGCCAGCAAGTCGGAGAACTCGGCATAGGCCTTCTTCTCCTCGGGCTCGGACACCAGGGCCTCGTAGGCCTTGCGGTCCTGGTCCAGCTTGGCGAGCAGGCCGGCCATCGTGTCCTCGTAGCCCTTCTTCAGCTCGGCGGTATCGGCCAGCACATGCTGCTGCGAAAAGGAGCGCAGCCGGGCCAGGCCGTAGCGGATGTCGCCGGCGGACTTGATGGCCGGCATCCAGTTCTCGGCCAGATCGGTGGCGGTCCGGTTCACACGGGCCAGCTCGACGATGGCGAACACGCCCAGCCCGGCGGTCAGCACCAGCACGGCAACGAAGGACAGCACCAGCTTGGTGGCGATCTTCAGGTCATAGAACCAGGTCATGAATCAGGTCTCCGATGGGGGTCCGGCCTGCTCACCCCCCGTATTCAGGGGTGGCGGCCATGGAAAACATCGTAGAAACCCTAGTCGCCAAGATCCTGATGAAAAGTTGATGACCGCCCGCCGACGGACGAACGGCCGTGACTTTGTGCCGGCGAGCCGATGCAAGCGGCTGTCGCGCGGGCGACATCAGCCGTCGATGCGCTCGAAGCGCGGCCGCACCACGCCATCCACGGCCAGCGAGCCGGTGAACATCTCGTAGGGCCGCACCCACCAGCCGCTGTCGTTGTAAAGCGGCCGGTAGACCACCACCACCTCCAGCGTCTCGCTGTGGCGGGCGGTGGCCAGCACCTCGTACTCGCCACCCTTGTAGTGGCGGTAGCGGCCGGGGGCGATGGCGGGCATGGGAGGCAGATCATTGTTCATGGCCGCATTGGAGCCGAAGCCGCCCCCGCGCGCGATGCCGCGCACACAATGCCGCGCACATCGACAGCGCGCTCCTGACATGACCCCGTCCCGTCGCCACCTCCTGCAACTCGGTGCCGCCACCTCGGGCCTGCTCGCCAGCGCCCAGGCCGCCGCCGCCCTGGGCCCGCTGCGCCCGCCGCGGCTGCGCGCCGGCGACACGCTGGGCCTCATCAGCCCCGCCAACGCCACCTTCGAGCGCGAGCCGCTGAAGATCGCCGTCGAGGCGCTGCAGGCGCTGGGCTTCAGGGTCAAGCTCGGCGAACACGTCGCCGCGCGCCGCGGGCCCTTCGCCGGCACCGACGCGCAGCGCGCCGCGGACGTGAACGCGATGTTCGCGGACGACGCGGTGGCCGGCATCCTGGCGATGACCGGCGGCTCCGGCTGCAACCGCATCGTCGACAAGCTGGACTACGACCTGATCCGCCGCCGCCCCAAGTTCTTCGGCGGCTTCAGCGACCTGACCAGCCTGGTCAACGCCATCCACCGCCAGACCGGCCTGATCGCCTTCCACAGCCCGGTGGCCGTGTCGGAGTGGAACGATTACTCGGTGCAGAGCTTCAAGGCCGTCGCGATGAACGCCGAGGCCGCCGTGCTGCGCAACCCGGTCGTGAAGCCGGCCGACGACCTCGTCGCCCGCGAGGAGCGCATCACCACCGTGCGCGCCGGCAAGGCCCAGGGCCGGCTGGTGGGCGGCAACCTGACCGTGCTGGCCTCGCTGGCCGGCACGCCCTACTTCCCGGACTGCCGCGGCGCGGTCCTGTTCCTGGAAGACATCAACGAATACATCTACCGCATCGACCGCTGCCTCTCCACGCTGCGCCTGACCGGCGCGCTGGCGCAGTTGTCGGGCGTGGTGCTGGGCCGCTTCACCAAGTGCGAGCCCGGCGACGGCTATGGCAGCCTGACGCTGGACGAGGTGTTCGACGACTACTTCCTGCCGCTGAACGTGCCCGTCTACCGCGGCGCCGCCATCGGCCACATCAAGCGCAAGCTGACGGTGCCGGTGGGGGCCTTGGCGGAGATGGATGCCGACGCGGGCACGATCAGGCTGCTGGGGCCGGCGGTCAACTGACGCCGGGAAGCGACGCACCCGGCCGGCGTCAATGCCGGTGGGACGCGAGTTGCTGCAGTCCCGGCGGCAGGCCTTGTTCCAGGGTGGCGTAAGTCAAGGCCTGGCCGCCGTGGCGGGCGATGAGCCGGCCGGCGGCCTGCGCATCGGCCGCGGCCGGCAGGTTGCCGGCTTTCATCGGGCCGGTCAGCGCCGAGCCCTGCACGAAGAGCGCCTGCTGCGCCGGCAGCCAGCGGCCGGTCTCGTGGTCGCGCACATGGAGGGCGGCAATGCCGCTGCGCTGGCGGCCCGGCGCGTAACGTTCCACGCGCTGCAGGTAGAGGAACAGGCTCAGCGGCGAGTCAAGAAAATGCACGGCCCCATCGGCATGGATGGCCTGGGCCGCCCAGCGCGGCTGGCGCGCCGGGAACATGCCGCAGACCGGGCAGCGCGCCTGCGCCGGGATGTCGCGCGGCGCCAGCATCGCGGGGCCGGCGGTGCCGTCCCAGGCGATGAGCGGCGCCACGATGCACACGTCGTCGGGCACCGCCACCGCGGCCCGCCCCTGCGCCCCCTGCAGCAGCAGGGTCAGCCCGCCGCCCAGCAGCGGCGCGGCCCCGGCCAGCGCGAGGCGCCGCCAGGCCTGGCGGCGGTTGGGCATGGCGGGGCTCACATGCGGGTGTCGTGCAGCGCGCCGCCGCTGAGGTCCACCATGTCGGGCTTGATCTCGGCATAACGCAGCACGCGTCCGCCCCACTGCGCCACGAAGGCCTGGGCACCGGCCTCGTCGGCGAAGCTGGCGGCCGTGGGGCCCATGGAGCCGTGGCGCTTGCTGCCCAGCACGTAGA
>CAMLKW010000323.1 GCA_946480605.1 uncultured Roseateles sp.
CACTGATTTCCCATTTTTCCCAAAATAGGGAAAATGGGCGGACCTGACCAGGAGCCGTCCATGTCCGCCGTCCTCGAACAAGCCCTCGCCGACCAGCTGCCCAGCGTCTCGGCCACGCAGCTGGTGGCCGGCATCCAGAAAGTCGGCCGCGCGGTGGCTGCGCATGGTGCCGTGCTCATCACCAAACACGACCAGCCGGCCTATGTGCTGATGTCGGTGGAGCGCTACCGCGAACTGCAACGGGCCGCAGAGCCCGACCTGGGGACCTTGAATGCCGAATTCGACGCGCTGCTGGAGAGCATGCAAGGCAAGGCCGAAGCGATGGCCGAGGCCTTTGCGATGACACCGGAGGCCCTAGGCGCTGCCGCGGTGCGTGCGGTCAAGCCCCGCCGCAAGCGGGCCTGAGCCTTGGCCGTTTTCGTGTTGGCCGGCGTCAACGGCGCCGGCAAAAGCTCGGTCGGCGGGCGCGCGCTGGAAGCCGCGGGCGCCCCCTTCTTCAACCCTGACACCGTGGCGGCGCGTTTGCGTCAAGCCAATCCAGGCCTTTCCAACGAACAGGTCAACGGCCTGGCCTGGACGGCAGGGCGTCGCGGCCTGGAGAAGGCGCTGGCCCAAGGTTTGACCTATGCCTTCGAGACGACGCTGGGCGGCAACAGCATCGTCAAGCTGCTGCTGGAAGGCGCGCGGGCTGGTGCCGAGGTGCATGTCTGGTTCGCCGGCCTGGCCACGCCAGAGATGCACTTGCAGCGCATCTCTGCCCGCGTGGCGGCCGGCGGGCACGACATTCCCGAGACTAAGGTGCGCGAGCGCTTCGACGCCAGCCGCAGCAACCTCGTCAAGCTGATGCCGGTTCTCGCCAGCCTGCGCGTCTACGACAACAGCTTCGAGGCCGACCCGCGTGCCGGCAAGCGGCCCAAGCCCGTGCTGCTGCTGCAGATGCAGGCCGGCCGTGTCGTCAGCCATGCGCCGCTGCGCAGCGTGCCCGCCTGGGCCAAGCCGCTGCTGGCCGCCGCCCTGCGTTGACTATCATCGGCGCTCACAAGGGAGCACAACAATGAAGGTCTTGCTGGTCGATGCGTTCCCGATGGTGCGTGCCGCACTTACCGGGTTGATCGAGCAGCACTTCGCCGGCGCCCACGTGCAGGGGGTCGACACCGTCGCTGCCGCCCGCACCGCGCTGATAGCCGACATGCCCCGCCTGGTGCTGCTGGACCTGCAGGTGGAGGGCGGCTTCGAGCTGCTGCAGCAGATCCACCGCGAGCACCTGCTGCTGCCTGTGGTGGTCATCTCGGGCACCGACGACACCGAGGACGCGCTGCAGGCACTGGGCGCCGGCGCGATGGGCTATCTGCCCCAGCGCAGCGACTTGAGCACCATGGTGCAGGCCCTGCAACTGGTGCTGGCCGGCGGCACTTACGTGCCGCCGCTGAAGCCGCTGGCGCAGACGCAGGCGGCCGAAGCGCCGGCCTCCTCTCAGGCCTGGGCCGAACTGCCGCTGACGCCGCGCCAGAAGGGCGTGCTGGACCTGCTGGCGCGCGGCCTGTCCAACAAGGAGATCGCGCGCGAGTTGAACATCGGCGTGGACACGGTCAAGGACCATGTCGCCGCGGTGCTGAAGGCGCTGGGTGCGAGTTCCCGCACGCAGGCCGTGCTGATTGCGACGCAGAAGCGGGTGCGGTGAGGGCAATCGCTGGCAGTGCCAGCCAAGCTGAGCTGAGTGGGAATGGATGGCTGCTCTCGACCCCGAGCTGCCGGTCAACCACCTTGGGGCCTGCCCGAAAGCTGTCGCTCAACGTCTGCGCTCAGCGGGCGGCGAAGCCGTCCGCTGCAGCAATGGGTTAGGCATTGCCTTGAGATCGTTCACCGGCGTTTTCATTGAGGCGTTCCGAAATCTCGATATCGATGTCCTGATTCATTCTGGCCTTTCGCGCTGCTTCGTAGGCTTCCCGTGCTGGAAGATGCCACGCCGCCCAAGCCAACCCGATCAGACCAATTGTTGTCGCGATTCCGCAAACCGCGTACGCAACAAGGAGCTTGAACCTAAACGCTCGCTCATTGATCACGAGCGTTTCACCAAAGAACTCGGCATAAATCCAGGTCGCAAGATCAGGAATCCAATGAATCGCAACGAGGCAAACGGCCATGCCGAACACGCCTCGCAAGAAAGCTCGATAGTCCGGCCGCGGATAAAGCTTCATGGGCTTCTGCGTAGGTGGCTTTCGCTCTCCTGCCCATCGACCGATCTTTCGCATGCGATGTCTAACTTGTTGTATGCGGATCGTTAACGATCACCATATCACTGGACCCACTCAGCTGTCGCTGGCCAGAGTCCGCTGCTGGCGCGTCGCGCGTCATCCATTCGGCACCGCTCACAACCCCAGTCTCTGCCTTGGGGCAAGCTCATCCGGCCCGCTGCCCCACCGCGGCCCGAACCGTCATCGCGCGTCGAGCCGGCCGCGCACCTGGTCCTTGAACCAGCCCGACTCCAGATAGGCATACAGGTTCTTGCCCGGGCAGACCGTCTGCCGGCTGTAGTCCTTGTGGCTGGCGATGTCGTCCAGCCCCAGCTTGTTCTCGCGCGCCAGCCAGGCGGTCAGCTCGACGGCGGCGTTCAGTTGCGCGGGCGTGGGCTGTTGTTCCTCGAAGTTGCCCACCAGCATCACCAACGCGTGGCCGCGCGGGTCGTATTCGGTGTTGGTGTCGCCGGCCTGCTGCAGCGGCCGGGCCGCGTAGATGCGGCCGTCGGGAGCGATGACGTAGTGATAAGGGATGTCGGCCCAGCGCTTGGTCAGGCGCGACCACTGCTGCAGCCGGCGCAGGTAGTTCTCAACGTCGGTGCCGTCCTTCCAGATCTCTCCCTGGTGGTGGAGGGTGATCTTGCTGATCTGCTGCGTGGACGCCGGCGCGCTGGCCGGCGTGCCGCCCCAGGTCTCGACGCTGATGATCTGCGGAGCAGGTGGCTTGACGCTGGCGCAGCCGGCCATCAACAGGGCGGCGCAAAGGCTGGCGATGAGTTTCATCGCACCGAGTCTATGGCGGTCAGCACGGCTTCGGCCGTGGCCGGCGCCTGCAGCGGCGGATCGCAGCCTTCGGGGCCGACAGCCGCGCACGCATCCTTGATGGCCAGCAGCGCCGCAAAACCCAGCAGCAACGGCGGCTCGCCGACGGCCTTGCTGCGGTGGATGGTTTCGCTGGCGTTGGCGATGCC
>CAMLKW010000324.1 GCA_946480605.1 uncultured Roseateles sp.
AGGCCGGCGCGCACGCGGGCGATGGTGCCGTGGTGGTCCGTGCCCTGGATGTTGATGCACTGCGTGTAGCCGCGCTCGAACTTGTTGATGTGGTAGGCCACGTCGGGCACGAAGTAGGTGAAGCCGCCTTCACGCTTGCGCATGACGCGGTCCTTGTCGTCGCCGTAGTCGGTGGTGCGCAGCCACAGCGCGCCTTCTTCTTCGTAGGTCTTGCCGCTGGCGACCAGGCGCTCGACGGTCTTCTCCAGCTGGCCGCCGGCGTAGACGCTGCTTTCCAGGAAGTAGCTGTCGAACTTGAGGCCGAAGGCCTGCAGGTCCAGGTCCTGCTCGTGGCGCAGGTAGGCGACGGCGAACTGGCGGATGCCGTCCAGGTCGTTGACGTCGCCCGACGCGCTGAATTCGCGGTCGTCGGCCTTGACGGTCTCGCGGCGCAGGAAGGCGTCGGCGATGTCCTGGATGTAGTCGCCGTTGTAGGCGGCCTCGGGCCATTCGGCGTCGCCGGGCTTGAAGCCCTTGAGGCGCATCTGCGTGGAGTTGGCCAGCGTGGCGATCTGCACGCCGGCGTCGTTGTAGTAGAACTCCCGGGTCACGTCGTGGCCCTGGGTCTTGAACAGCGAGCACAGCGCATCGCCCAGCGCGGCCTGGCGCGCATGGCCCACATGCAGCGGGCCGGTCGGGTTGGCGGAAACAAACTCCACCATGACGTGCCTGCCGGTGGCCGGCCGGTGGCCGAAGCGCTCGGCCGCGCCCAGCACCTCGGCGACGACGGCCTGCTTGGCGGCCGGCTTGAGGCGGATGTTGATGAAGCCCGGGCCGGCGATCTCCAGCGACTGCACCCATTGCTGGAAGGCGGGCTTGGCCTCGAGCGCGGCGATCAGGCGCGTTGCCAGCTCGCGCGGGTTGGCGCGCAAAGGCTTGGCCAGCTGCATGGCGGCCGTGCAGGCGAAGTCGCCATGGGCGGCCTGCTTGGGGGATTCGAAGGCCGCCGGCGCATTGGAGCCGGGGGCGATGTCTTGCAGAGAGTCGGCGAGTGCGGCGAGCAGCGCCTGCTTGGCTTGGATCATGGGCGGGATTTTAGGAGGCGGGACTTCAACGCACGGGCCGCTGGGCGCGCCGACTCAGCCGGCCATCGGCTCGTGGCAGGCCACGCCGAGCTTGTTGCCGTCCGGATCGCGGACATAGGCGCCGTAATAGTTCGCGTGGTACTGCGGGCGCAGCCCCGGCGGGCCCTCGCAGCGGCCGCCCAGGCTCAGCGCCAGGCGGTGGGCCTCGTCCACCTGCGCCCGGCTGGCCGCCAGCAGCGCCACCATCTGGCCATTGCCGGGCTGGTGCTCGCCGGCGAAGGGGTGGCCCAGCACCAGCAGCGGGCGCGGCCCCGGGTTGCTTTGCCAGCCCGCCCAGGGCTTGGTGGCGTCGCAAAAACGCTCAGTGGCGCCCAGCAAGGCCAGCAGCGGCCGGTAGAACGCCAAGGCGCGATCGAAGTCACGCGTGCCGATGTAGATGTGCGAGAACAAGGGACGGGTCTCCACGGAAGCGACCCGTATCATGCCCCGCGTGACCGCTCCCGCCGACGATCTGCCCAGCCACATCGGCCGCTACCAGGTGCTCAAGCGCCTGGGTGAGGGCGCCACCAGCGATGTGTTCCTGGCGCGCGACCCGTTCCAGAACCAGGACGTGGCCATCAAGCGCATGCGCGCCTGGGCGGCGCCAGCCGATGCGCCGGGCAGCGACTTCAGCAACCGCTTCTTCAGCGCCGAGGCCGCGCTGGCCGGGCGGCTGCACCACCCCAACGTGGTGGCCATCCTGGACGCGGTGTCGGAGGACGCCTCGCCCTACCTGGTCATGGAGTACGTGCCGGGCGTCACGCTGAAGCATTTCTGCCGCAACGACCGCCTGCTGCCGCTGGAGCAGATCGTGGAGCTGGCCTTCAAGTGCGCGATGGCGCTGGGCTACGTGTTCCGCCAGGGCGTCATCCACCGCGACGTGAAGCCCGCCAACCTGCTGGCGGTGCTGGACGGCGCGGGGCAGGTGGTGGACGTCAAGGTCAGCGACTTCGGCTCGGCGCTGAACCTCAACGCCGACTCCACGCAGATCCACCGCGTGGGCTCGCTGGCCTTCATGCCGCCCGAGCAGATCGAGGGCGGCGACGTGGACTGCCGCGCCGACATCTACGCGCTGGGGGCCGTGGTCTACAACCTCATCGCCGGCCGTCCGCCCTTCGACGCCCAGCACCAGATGGCGCTGATGCACCAGATCTACCACCAGGCGCCGGCGCCGCTGACGGGCCAGCGCCAGGGCGTGACCGACGCGCTGGACGCCGTGGTGCTGCGCGCGCTGGCCAAGCATCCGCAGGAGCGCTTCCCCGATTGGGACAGCTTCGCCCAGGCCTTGTCGGCGCTGGTTGCCAGTCAGCAGGTGCCGATGAACCGGCTGGGCGAGGTGCGGGACTCGGAGCGCTTCAACATGTTGCGCTCGCTGGAGTTCTTCGCCGAGTTCGGCGACGTGCAGCTCTGGGAGGTCGTGCGCCGTGCGCGCTGGAAGCGCTACCCGCTGGGCTATGCGCTGTTCAAGCGCGGCCAGGAGGGCAACAGCTTCCACATCATTGCGCAGGGCGAGGTGGAGGTGTTCCGCGAGGGTCGGCTGGTGGCCACCCTGGGCCAGGGCACGTCGGTGGGCGAGATGGCGTATCTCGCGCCCAACCCGGACCTGCGCCGCCACAGCACCGACATCAAGGTCAGCCAGGAGTGCACGACGCTGTGCTTCACGCCCGAGTCGCTGGGCCAGTTGAGCCCGGAATGCCAGCACCGCTTCGACCGCGGCTTCATCCGCGTGCTGGTGCGGCGGCTGCACGCCGCGCACGAGGCGCTGGCCCATCCGCGCCGCATCCTCTGAGACCGCTTGCCGCTGCCATGCGGCCATGATGGAATGGCCCCGCCCCATCACTCTCCAGAGGAAGGAGTTCCCCGATGAAACGCATTTCTCTCGCCCTCGTCCTCGGCTGTGCCGTGCTGGCCGCGCAGGCTGCCGACAAGACAGCCACCGCCCCCGCCGCCAGTGCCGCTTGCGAGAAGTCCGCGGCCGACAAGAAGCTGCACGGCGCTGCTGCGAAGAGCCACATCAAGAAGTGCATGGCCGACGCGTCCCCCGCCGCGCCCGAGGCCGCCGCCAGCCCCGCCTGCGA
>CAMLKW010000325.1 GCA_946480605.1 uncultured Roseateles sp.
TGCAGTTCTGCAGCAGCTTCTGGATGATGTTCTCGACGTCCTCGCCGACATAGCCGGCTTCGGTCAGCGTCGTCGCGTCGGCAATCACAAACGGCACGTTCAGCAGACGCGCCAGCGTCTGCGCCAGCAGCGTCTTGCCGGAGCCGGTGGGACCGATCAGCAGGATGTTGCTCTTGGACAGCTCGACCGAATCCTTGGTCGCCGCCATGTGGCGCAGCCGCTTGTAGTGGTTGTAGACCGCCACGGCCAGCGTGCGCTTGGCAACGTCCTGGCCGATGACGTAGTTGTCCAGGCTGGTTTTGATCTCGCTGGGCGTGGGCAGGTCGGACTTGCCCGCACGCGCCGCGGGTTCGGGCGCCGGGATCTCGTCACGGACGATGTCATTGCAGAGTTCGATGCACTCATCGCAGATGAACACCGACGGACCGGCGATCAGTTTCTTGACCTCGTGCTGGCTCTTGCCGCAGAACGAGCAGTACAGAACTTTTTCGCTGGAGGTGCCTTTTTTGTCGGCCATGGGTCTGCTCGGGAGATGCCAGAAATCAGGCGGGGTGCCTGAATGATGATAGTCCAAACGATCTCGGGGCCCTTGTGGGGATAAGGGCCCCGATTCCGCTGCGAATCCAGGGGCTTGTTACAGCCCCTCACGACTTACGGGCGGTGCTCCAGCACCTGGTCGATGAGCCCGTAGTCCTTGGCCTCGGCGGCGGACATGAAGTAGTCACGCTCGGTGTCCGACTGGATTTTCTCCAGCGACTGGCCGGTGCGCTCGGCCAGGATGCGGTTCAAAGCCTCGCGCGTCTTCAGGATTTCACGCGCATGGATCTCGATATCGGTCGCCTGGCCCTGCGCGCCGCCCAGCGGCTGGTGAATCATGACCTTGGCGTTGGGCAGCGAGAAGCGCTTGCCCTTGGCACCGGCCGCCAGCAGGAAGGCGCCCATGCTGGCCGCCATGCCCATGCACAGCGTCGAGACTTCGGGCTTGATGAACTGCATGGTGTCGAAGATCGACATGCCGGCCGACACGCTGCCGCCGGGGCTGTTGATGTACAGCGAGATTTCCTTGTCGGGGTTCTCGCTCTCCAGGAACAGCAGCTGCGCGACGACGAGGTTCGCGACCGCGTCGTTGACCGGGCCGACCAGGAAGATGATGCGCTCGCGCAGCAGGCGCGAGTAGATGTCGTAGGCGCGCTCACCGCGGCCCGACTGTTCGATGACCATGGGCACCATGCCCAGATTGCTGGTTTCAAGCGCGCTCATTCAGATCCTTGGAAATCAATTACGTCTGTTATGGGGGCGGATTATGGCCACGCAAGTAAAAAGGCGCCGGGCCTTGCGGCACGGCGCCTTCGTCAGGCGAGGGGCTCTCAGTTGCCGGCAGCCATCAGCTCGTCGAAAGGCAGCGCCTTGTCGGTCACCTTGGCCTTGGCCAGCACGAAGTCCGTGACGTTGTTCTCGACGACGACGGCCTCCACTTCGGCCATGCGCTCACGGTCGCTCAGGTACCAGCGCATCACTTCGGCGGGCTTCTCGTAGCTCTGCGACAGCTCTTCGATGTGGGCTTGCAGCTGGGCCGGCTTGGCCTGCAGCTCGTTGGCGCGCACCAGCTCGGCCACCACCAGGCCCAGGCGCACGCGGCGCTCGGCTTGCGGCTTGAAGATGTCGGCGGGGATCTCGGCCTTGTCGGCATCCTTGACGCCGCGCTTCTTCAGGTCTTCACGAGCCTGGCCCACCATGCGCTCGGCTTCGCCTTGCACCAGCGCGTTGGGCACGTCCAGCTCGGAGGCAGCGACCAGAGCGTCCATGACGGCGCCCTTGTTGCGGGCCAGCACGCGGAACTTCACTTCGCGCTCGAGGTTCTTCTTGATGTCGGCGCGCAGGGCTTCGACGGTGGCGTCCTTGATACCCAGCGACTTGGCGAACGCCTCGTTCACTTCGGGCAGGTGCTGGGCTTCGATCTTCTTGATCGTGACCAGGAAGTCGGCTTCCTTGCCGGCCACATCCTTGCCGTGGTAGTCCTCGGGGAACTGCAGCGGGAAGGTCTTGCTCTCGCCGGCCTTCATGCCACGCACGGCAGCGTCGAACTGCTCCAGCATCTGGCCTTCGCCGATCAGGAACTGGAAGCCTTCGGCCTTGCCGCCCTGGAAGGGCTCGCCGTCGATCTTGCCTTCGAAGTCGATGGTGACGCGGTCGCCCACGGCGGCCACGTCGGCGGCGGCGCGCTGGGCGAAGCTGCGGCGCTGCTTGCGAAGGATCTCGACCGTCTTGTCGATGGCCTCTTCGGTCACGTCGCTGGTGACGCGCTCGACCTCGGCCGTGGCCAGGTCGTTGATCTTGACCTCGGGGTAGACCTCGAAGGTGGCGTCAAAGGCCATCTGGCCTTCCGGCGCCTGGTCCTTCTGCTCGATGCGGGGCATGCCGGCCACGCGCAGCTGCGCTTCGTTGGCGGCGTTGTTGAAGGCCTGACCCAGCTTGTCGTTGACGACTTCGTACTGCACCGAGTAGCCGTAGCGCTGGGCGACGACATTCATCGGCACCTTGCCGGGACGGAAGCCGTCGGCCTTGACGGTGCGGGCCAGCTTCTTCAGGCGGGACTCGACCTCGGTGTTGATGTCAGCGGCCGCCAGCGTGAGCGTGATGCGGCGTTCGAGCTTTTCGAGAGTTTCGACGGTGACAGCCATAGTGGACTCGGAATCAGTTGGAAGTGTGGTGCGCGGGGCCGGACTCGAACCGGCACGCCCGTGAAGGCGTCAGGACCTAAACCTGGTGCGTCTACCAATTTCGCCACCCGCGCAACGGGATGTTCTGGTTGGGCTGCTCAGGACGAGCAACCCCGTAGGCGATTCGGCAAACCGGCGATTGTAGCGATCCTGCACGGCTTACCCGCCGCCCCGGCGTGCGGGGCGGCAAAACCCTAGGTGAATGGCTCAGATCTGGGCAGGAAGTTCGCTGTGCAGCCGGCTGTGCTCCTCCTCTTCGGGCCGCACGACGCGGAACCAGGCCGCGTACATGGCCGGCAGCGCCAGCAGCGTCAGCACGGTGGCGACGATGAGGCCGCCCATGATGGCCACGGCCATCGGGCCCCAGAACACGCTGCGCGACAGCGGGA
>CAMLKW010000326.1 GCA_946480605.1 uncultured Roseateles sp.
ACGACCGCCAGGATGTCCGCCGGCCGGCTGGCAGCGACGGCCGCGGCGGCCAGCGCGGCGGCCAGCAGCAAGGCCTTGGACAAGGTCACGCGCCGCGTGCGCGAGGCTTCCGGGTTCAACGTCTTGTAGTAGAGGTCGTGCGACAGCGCGCTGGAGATGGCCAACAGCAGGCCGTCCGCCGTTGACAGCGCCGCCGCCAGTCCGCCGGCGGCGACCATGCCCGAGATGACGTAGGGCAGCCCGCCCAGTTCGGGCAGCACCAGCATGACCAGGTCGGGGTGCAGGCGCAGCTCGCCCAACTGCAGCCGGCCGTCGCCGTTCAGGTCCACCGCAGACAGCAGCGCCGGGTCGACGCGCTGCCACTGCCGTATCCAGGCCGGCAACTGGTCGAAGGCGGTGCCCACCAAGCCCGTGAAGACCTCGGTCTTGACCATGACCGCGAGCGCCGGCGCGGTCAGGTAGAGCAGGCAGATGAAGACCAGCGACCAGGCGACCGACTCGCGCGCCTTGGCGACCGAGCTGGTCGTGTAGTAGCGCGTCAGCAGGTGCGGCAGCCCCGCCGTACCCACCATCAGGCACAGCACCAGCGCGATGAAGTTGCGCCGTGACTCGCTGGCCTGCACCTGCTCGGTGGGACTGCCGTCGGGGTTGCCGGCAAACGGCTGGGTGTGCGGCACCAGACCCGACAGCGGCCGGGCCAGTTGCGCCTCCCCGACCTGCTCACGGCGCCAGCGCTCCTCGGCCTCGGCGCCCGTGCGCGGCAGCGCGGCGCGCTGCTTCTCCGCCGCCTGGATCTGGGCCAGCGGCGCACCCTCGGCCTTCAGTGCGGCCACCCGCGCGGCGGCGCGCGCCTGCGCA
Organism: uncultured Roseateles sp.; assembly: GCA_946480605.1. The sequence continues at coordinate 859 of CAMLKW010000326.1, forward strand.
TCGGCCAGCGCCACCGGCACATCGGCCAGGCGCTCAGCCGCCGCATCTGCACGCTGCTGGTGGATGGCCCGCACCTGCAGCTCGGCGGGGTCGCGGATCAGCTCGCGCTCGCGCTCGGCCAACTGGTGCAACTGCTGGCCGTAGACCAGCTGCGGCAAGGGCCAGCCGGTCTGCTTCACGCTGAGCCAGATCACCGGCACCAGATAGGCCAGGATCATGATGAGGTACTGCGCCACCTGCGTCCACGTGACGGCCCGCATGCCCCCCAGGAAGGAGCACACCAGCACGCCGCCCAGGCCCACGAACACGCCCACCTCGAAGGCCAGGCCGGTCAGCCGCGTCGTGATCAGGCCCACGCCGTAGATCTGCGCGACCAGGTAGACGAAGGACACCAGGATGGCAGCGCCCGCGCCCACCAGGCGCAAGGTGCGGCTCTCGAAGCGCTCGGCCAGGAAGTCGGCCAGCGTGTACTGGCCGAAACGGCGCAGATAGGGCGCGATGCACAGCGCCACCAGCACGAAGCCGCCGGTCCAGCCCAGCACATAGGCCAGGCCGCCATAGCCACTGGCGTACAGCGTGCCGACCAGCCCGATGAAGCTGGCCGCGCTCATCCAGTCGGCCGCGGCGGCCATGCCGTTGTACAGCGGCGGCACGCGACGGCCGGCGACGAAGTACTCGGCCGGGTCGGTGGCTCGGCACAGGATGCCGATGACGGCATAGATCGCCACCGTCGCGCCCAGGAAGCTGTAGCCGATCCAGGCCTTGGGCATGCCCCTGCTCTCGGCCAGCCCCAGGCCCACGACGAGACCGATGAAGCTCAGCGTGAACAGCAGGTAGCGGCGGTGCAGATGGCGATGGGCGAACACGGCCGCGATGATGGCCGCAAAAAAGCCCGGCTTCCCTTACGGAGAACCCGGGCTGGTCGTCAGGCGCGAAGGATTACTTGGCGGCCAGGCGCTGCCAGGTCTCGATGACCGTGTCCGGGTTCAGCGAGATGGACACGATGCCTTCCTCGGCCAGCCAGTCGGCGAAGTCAGGGTGATCGCTGGGGCCCTGGCCGCAGATGCCGATGTACTTGCCGGTGGCGCGGCAGGCGCGGATGGCGCGCGAGATCATGGCCTTGACGGCCGGATCGCGTTCGTCGAAATCGCCGGCCAGCTGCTCCAGGCCGGAGTCGCGGTCCAGGCCCAGCGTGAGCTGGGTCAGGTCGTTGGAGCCGATGGACATGCCATCGAAATGCTCCAGGAACTGCTCGGCCAGGATGGCGTTGCTGGGCACCTCGCACATCATGATGAGGCGAAGGCCGTCGACGCCGCGCTTCAGGCCCTTCTCGGCCAGCATGTCCACGACCTTGGCCGCCTGCTTCACGGTGCGCACGAAGGGCACCATGATCTCGACGTTGTTCAGGCCCATGTCCTTGCGCACACGCTTGAGCGCCTCGCATTCCATCGCGAACGCGTCCTGGAACTCGCCGCTGATGTAGCGCGACGCGCCGCGGAAGCCCAGCATCGGGTTCTCTTCGTCAGGCTCGTAGCGCGTGCCGCCAATGAGTTTGCGGTACTCGTTGGACTTGAAGTCACTCAGGCGCACGATGACCGGACGCGGGAAGAACGCCGCGGCGATGGTCGCGATGCCCTCGGCCAGCTTGTCCACGTAGAAGGCGCGCGGCGAGGCGTGTCCGCGGGCCACCGACTCGACGGCCTTCTTCAGGTCGGCGTCGATGTTGGGATAGTCCAGGATGGCCTTCGGATGGACGCCGATGTTGTTGTTGATGATGAATTCCAGCCGGGCCAGGCCCACGCCGCCGGACGGCATCTGCGCGAAGTTGAAGGCCAGCTGCGGGTTGCCGACGTTCATCATGATCTTGATGGGGCAGTACGGCAACTCGCCGCGGTGCACCTCGCTGACCTCGGTCTCCAGCAGGCCGTCGTAGATGTAGCCGGTGTCGCCCTCCGAACAGGCCACGGTGACCAACTGGCCGTCCTTCAGCACGTCGGTCGCGTCGCCGCAGCCGACCACGGCGGGGATGCCCAGCTCGCGCGCAATGATGGCCGCGTGGCAGGTGCGGCCGCCACGGTTGGTGACGATGGCCGACGCGCGCTTCATGACCGGCTCCCAGTTCGGGTCGGTCATGTCGGTGACCAGCACGTCGCCCGGCTGCACGCGCTCCATCTCGGCGACGCTGTCCACCAGCCGCACCGGGCCGGTGCCGATCTTCTGGCCGATGGCGCGGCCCTCGGCC
>CAMLKW010000327.1 GCA_946480605.1 uncultured Roseateles sp.
AACCCGGCGCGCGCGGCCAGCTATGCCGCCATGGTGTACCGCCGCATCGCGCAGGTTCCCGCGCCGCAGCCGCAGCCGACGCACGCAGGGGCATCGAATGGCTGATCGCCTGGGAACCCGCTCACGATCCGTGCTATGCCGGCTGTCCGTCTCCGCGGCATTGCTGGGACTTGCCTGGCCGGCGGCGCAGGCCGCGGATGCCGGCCCGACCTTGCCGATCCAGCAATTCCTCGCGGAGCGCCTGCCTGCCACCGAGCAGTCGCTGGTGTCCGACTATGCCGTCGACTACCCGGTGCGCACGGCTGGCCTGGTGCGCGGCCGGCCGCGCAAGCAGGTGCGCTCACCCGCCCGATTTCCCGCGCGACTGCCCGACAGCTACACGCCATGGCTGACCCAACCGATGGCCTTGATCGGCGACGACGCGGTGTCGCGTGCGTGGCTGACCCAGCAAGGTGATGCCTTGCTCGCGCTGGGCGCATCCGTCCTCGTGGTGCGCGTACCGAACGTCGAACGCATGCGTGCCCTGCGTGCGGTGCGCCCCGACCTGCCGATGGCGCCGGCCGCGGTGCCCGAGCTGGCTGATGCGTTGCGCCAGGCCGGCGCCGCCGTCTACCCCCTGGTCATCCTGCCGGATGGCTCGCTGACCCAGGACGTGCGTGATCGCGCGCCGATCGTGCACGGAGACACCCCATGAGCGATATGGCACTGGACCAGCGGCTGCGTCCAGCAGTCGAAGCCAACAGCGCCATCGTCGCCGGCTTCTGTGCGCTCATCGCCTTCACGATGCCGTGGGCGCTTATGCTGCCGCCGCTGCTGGGGGCCGTCATGGGGCTGATGGCCACGGCTTTTGCGATTTATCGCGGTCGCCAGGCCTGGGCGATCTACTCTTACCGCTATGGCTTGAAGAACTACAAGCTCACGACCGTCGCGCCGCACAAGATCCCCGCGCCCAAGGATTCGCTGTACCTCGGCCATGGCTTCGACTGGGGCCAGCAGCACACGCAGCGAAAGATGGACGCAGCCACGCCCGAGGCGCAGCCCTTCCTGAAGCCGTCGAGGCGCCTCAAGCCCCTGATGTCGCCGGCGCGCCGCCTGGAGGCGAAGGCGGCCGCGCTGCGCGCGGGCCGCGGGCATGCGCGCCTGACGCCGTCCGCCTGGGCCTGCATCCTCGCCGCGAACTTCACCAGCGCGACCGCCGCGTGGAACCCGGTCGCGCCGGTCGTCGACCTCGGAGGCTCGGCCGTCCTGCATGGCGTGGAACCTCGCGAGGTGCCGGTGCTGCTGCGCCAGAACCAGCGCAACGGCCACATGCTGGTGATGGGCACGACGCGCGTTGGCAAGACCCGTCTGCTCGAACTGATGGCCACCCAGGACATCCACGCCGGCTTCGTGACCATCGTCATCGATCCGAAGGGCGACGGCGAACTGATGATGCGCGTCTATGCCGAGGCAGCGCGCGCAGGACGCCTGGACCAGCTCTACCTGTTCCACCTCGGCTATCCGGAGATCTCTGCGCGCTACAACGGCATTGGCTCGTTCTCGCGAATCACTGAAGTCGCCGGCCGTGCGACCAATGCGCTGCCCTCCAGCGGCAACTCGGCCGCGTTCAAGGAATTCTCCTGGCGCTTCACGAACCTGGTCGCGCAGGGTCAGGTCGCGCTTGGACGGGTGCCCACCTACGAGGGCGTCCTGCGCGACATCACGAACATCGAACCGCTGTTCGTGCAGTACGCGCAGCTGGTGCTCAAGCGCGAGCAGGCCGCAGGCCGCTTGCGCGGCTGGGAGGACCGGCTTGCCCAGCTGGAAGCCCTCGCCGAGGTCAAGAAGGTGCCAGCGCCACGCTCGATGCAGGATCGCCTGCCGGCCGTGGTCGCGATGTGGGTGCTGGTCAAGGAGCTGAGGCTGCCCGATCCGGTGCTCGACGGCCTGGCCACTGCGGTTTCCTATGAGCGCAGCTTCTTCGAGAAGATCATCGCGTCACTCGGGCCGTTCCTGGAAAAGTTGACGACCGGCGCGGTCGGCAAGCTGATCAGCCCCGACTACTTCGACCCGGCCGACAAGCGTCCGATCTTCGACTGGATGACGGTGATCCGCCAGGGCGGCATCGTCTATGTCGGGCTCGACGCGCTGTCGGACTCCGTGATCTCCGGGGCGGTGGGCAACACCATGCTGGCCGACCTGGTGTCGGTCGGCGGCAAGCTCTACAAGGAGGGGCTGGACCCTCACCGGCCGGACGGCAAGATCACGCTGCCGACCATCTGCTGCCACTTCGACGAAGTGAACGAGATCGCCGGGCCGGAGTTCGTCCCGATGGTCAACAAGCTCGGCGGCTCGGGCTTCCGGATCACGGCCTACACGCAGACCATCCCCGACATCGAGGCCAAGGTCGGCGACAAGGCCAAGGCCGAGCAGATCCTCTCCAACTTCAACCACGTCGTGATGCTGCGCGTGAAGCTGCAGTCCACGGCCAAGTTTTTCACCGACCAGCTGCCGCGCGTCGACATCGTGAATCTGACCGCGGTCTCGGGCGTCACGGACACCGCGGCCGACGGCCTTGGCAAGCATTTCACGTCTAACAACCAAGATCGTGTGGGCAAGACCAAGGAACAGATGCTGGAGCCCGCCGACATCATGGCCTTGCCGCAAGGCCAGGCGTTCGCGCTGATCGAAGGCAACCGGCTCAAGAAGATCCGCATCCCGCTGCCGGATGCCAGCGCGGACGCCTTCATTCCGCCGTCGATCAAGGCGATCGGCGAAGACATGCGCACCCGCTACCGCAGCTCCGAGGGCTGGGCCGCGGAGACGGATTGGCTCGCGGGCCACCCGATTGGCCTGACGCAGATCGTCGTGCCAGCCGATTTCGCTGCAGAGGCGTTACCACCGACGCCGCTCGACGCGCAGCTGGCTGATGGCTTGCCGCCGCCGCTGTTCGACCTGGGGCCGTTGCCGCAGCTGCCGCCTGATGCGCCCCGTGCACATGGCGAGGACTTGCACTGATGGCCACCGCAGCACGCCCCGCGGCGGCACCGGTCGCTGCC
>CAMLKW010000328.1 GCA_946480605.1 uncultured Roseateles sp.
CGGCCTGCTTCATGTCGGTGACCACCGGCGCCAGCAGGTGCGGGATGCCCTCGTAGACGCTCATCTCCAGCATCTTGGGGTCGATGAGGATGAGGCGCACGTCGCGGGCCTCGGCCTTGTAGAGCAGGCTGAGGATCATCGCGTTGATGCCCACGGACTTGCCCGAACCGGTCGTGCCGGCCACCAGGCAGTGCGGCATCTTGGCCAGATCGGCCACCACCGGCAGGCCCACGATGTCCTTGCCCAGGCCCATGGTCAGCATGGACGCGGCATCGGCATACACCTGCGAACCCAGGATCTCCGACAGGCGTATGGTCTGGCGCCGCGCGTTGGGCAGCTCGAGCGCCATGTAGTTCTTGCCCGGGATGGTCTCGACGACGCGGATGGACACCAGGCTCAGCGAGCGCGCCAGGTCCTTGGCGAGGTTGACGACCTGCGAGCCCTTCACGCCCGTGGCCGGCTCGATCTCGTAGCGGGTGATGACGGGGCCCGGCTGCGCCGCGACCACGTGCACCTCGACGCCGAAGTCGCGCAGCTTCTTCTCGATGAGTCGGCTGGTCATCTCCAGCGACTCGGGCGTCACGGTCTCCTGCCGGCCCGGCGCGGCATCCAGCAGGTCCACCTGCGGCAGCTTGGCATCGCCGGCATCGACGAACAGCGTCTGCTGGCGCTCCTTGGCCACGCGCGTGGACTGCGGCACCTCGACGACCGGCGCCTCGATGACCAGCGGCACGTCGGGCTCGATACCGAGGTCGCGCTCCAACTGGCGCTCGGCCTCGCGCTCGACCTCAACCTCCAGCTCGCGCTCCTTGACCGCCTGCTGGCCGGCCTTCTGGTCGGCCTTGATCTCGCGCTTCTCGATCTGCTGCTCGCGCAGCTGCTCGATGCGTTCGCCGATGCGCTCGGCCAGGTGGCCCCAGGAGAAGCGGAAGGCCCAGGACATGCCGGTCAGCAGCAGCACGATCCAGACGACGCCCGAGCCGGCGAAGCCCAGGCCCTTCATGCCCAGCGGGCCCAGCGCGTAGCCGACGATGCCGCCGGCGGCGCCCGGCAGGCGCGGCTCCAGCGCGTACAGCCGGCTCCATTCCAGCGCACAGCTGGCAGCGATCAACAGCGCGACGCCAGTCCACCAGCGCAGGCGCTGGCTCCAGCGCGGCGCGGCGGGCACGTCGTGGCGCAACACGCCAGCCAGGCTGCGCAGCCAGCCGCGCAAGGCCAGCAAGGGCATCCACCAGGCCGAAAAACCGAGGAGGTACAGCAGGCCGTCCGACACCCAGGCGCCGAAGCCGCCCACGCGGTTCGCGATGCGGTCATGCTGGCCGCTGGTGCTGAAGGCGGCGTCACGCAGGTCGTGGGTGGCCAGGGCAAGCAACAGCAGCGCCAGCAGCAGCGCAGTCAGGGCCAGCCACAGCGGCGTGCGCAGCAACCGTGAAGCCGTCGACGGCGGCGGCAGTTCGCGCTTGGGCGCCTGGCGGCGCGTGGGTTTGGACGGGCTGGCGGCTTCGCCGGCGGCACCGGCCGCATCGGCGCCGCCCAGCAGGGAACCGAGGGGAAAACTCATCCCCGCATTGTCACCGTCAATCGTGGGTCAGGCGTTCCTTGATGACCACCGAACCGTTCTCAAGCGTTTCGATGACGCCGCGCTCCTCCAGGTCCTTCATGACCCGGCTGACCATCTCGCGCGAAGCACCGACCACCTTGGCCATGTCCTGGCGCGAGACCTTGCCGCGGATGATCTTGATGCCCTTCTCGTCCTCGGCCATGTCCAGCAGCGTGCGCGCCACGCGGCCGTAGACGTCCAGCAGTGCCAGCGACTCGATCTGGCGGTCGGCGTTGCGCAGCCGCGCCACCAGCCCGCGCAGGATGCCGTAGGCCAGGCTGCTGCCCTCGGGCAGGCAGCGCGCGAACTCCAGACGGCCCAGCACCAGCATGTCGGTCTGCACCTCGGCGCGGACCGTGGCCGAATGCGGCTCGTTGTCGATCAGGCTCATCTCGCCGACGTAGTCGCCCGACTGCAGCACCGCCAGGATGACCTCGCGGCCTCGGTGGTCGGCCGTCAGCACGCGGGCGCGACCGTTCAGCAGGATGAACAGCGCGTTGGACTTGGTGCCCTGCTCGACGATCAGCTCGCCGCGCTTGAAGCGACGCTTGACGACGCTGTCGGCGATGGACTGGGCCTGGTCCGTGGTCAGCATCGAGAACAGCGGCACCCGTCGGATCAGGTCCAGGTTCGAAATCATCGCCATGTGCACTCTCCAGGTTTGAACCCCAGGCCGACGCCCATGCAAGCGCCTGCCTAAAATGGCGTGCATTTTGCACATGTGGCAGGGCTTGCCTTCATGAACGGCCTTGGGGTTTTCACCCCGCAGGCGCGGGTTCGAAGACTTGCAAGCCCGCACACCGCCCTCACCTCCCCTGCCATGACCGCAAACACCCAACACCACGGCCTGCTCATCCTCGGCTCCGGCCCGGCCGGCTACACGGCCGCCATCTATGCCGCACGCGCCAACCTGAAGCCCACGCTGCTGACCGGCATGGCCCAGGGCGGGCAGCTGATGACGACGACCGAGGTCGACAACTGGCCGGCCGATGTCATGGGCGTGCAGGGTCCCGAGCTGATGCAGCGTTTCCAGCAACACGCCGAGCGCTTCCAGACGCAGATCGTCTTCGACCACATCAACAGCGTCGACTTCTCCAAGCGCCCGTTCACGCTGGTGGGCGACAGCGGCACCTACACCTGCGACGCGCTGATCATCGCGACCGGCGCCTCGGCCAAATACCTGGGCCTGGAGTCAGAGCAGGCCTTCATGGGCCGTGGCGTCAGTGGCTGCGCGACCTGCGACGGCTTCTTTTACCGCGGCCAGGAAGTCTGCGTGGTCGGCGGCGGCAACACGGCCGTCGAGGAAGCGCTGTACCTGTCCAACATCGCCAGCACCGTCCACCTGATCCACCGCCGCGACAAGTTCCGCGCCGAGCCCATCCTGGTCGACA
>CAMLKW010000329.1 GCA_946480605.1 uncultured Roseateles sp.
CTGAAGCCATCTGCTTCTTAGCGATGTCGTCGATTGCTGCCTCTAGGGAAGGTCTGCAAAACCCAGTCCCAAACGGTGTCTGACGGCTTTGGCAGGTTGATCGTTTCGTGATGTGGGTTGGCGCAAAAATCTCGACCCGATCAGGCGCTCGATGGCCCCGATTTCGAGCCTCGCAGCGCCCGCTCGGCACCCTGCAGACGCACTCATCCCTGTGTCTCCAGCAGGTGCCGGCGCACCATCCACAAGTTGCTCAGCGCAAACAGCATCGTCAGCCGCGCCGTGTTCTTGTCCAGCCCCCGGTAGCGCACCTTGGCGTAGCCGAACTGCTGCTTCACGACCCGGAACGGGTGCTCCACCTTGGCCCGCACGCTGGCCTTGAGCTGCTCCACCTTGTCCATCAGCCGCCCGCTCTTGCTGCTCTTGTCCAGCGCACGGCGTTTGCCTGGCCTCATCGCGATGTGCCAGTTCACCTCCAAGCCTTGGGCTTCTTCGCGCTTGGCCGCGCCCTGGTAGCCCGCGTCGGCGAACACGACTCGCTCTTCACCGTGCAGCAACGCTGTGGCCTGGGTCACGTCGTTGACGTTAGCCGCCGTGCCGATGACGGTGTGCACCAGCCCCGACTCGACATCCACGCCGATGTGGGCCTTCATGCCGAAGCTCCACTGGTTGCCCTTCTTGGTCTGGTGCATCTCGGGGTCGCGCTCGCCGTCCTTGTTCTTGGTCGAACTCGGCGCGGCAATGATGGTGGCATCGACCACGGTGCCGGTCTTGAGCAGCAGGCCTTGCTGGGTCAAGCCGGCGTTGATGAGTTCGAGCACCTTGGGCGCAAGCTTGTGCTTCTCCAGCAGGTGACGAAAGCGCAAGATGGTGGTCTCGTCAGGCAGGCGCGGCAGGCCGCTGAGGCCGGCGAACTCGCGGTACAGCGGGCGCTCGTGGAGCTCTTCTTCCATGGCCGGGTCGCTGAGGTTCCACCACAGCTGCAGACAGTGGATGCGCAGCATGGTCTCGACGGGAAACGGCGGACGACCACCCAGCGCCTGGTGCGCGCCGCGCGCATGGGGCTGGATCAGTGCCACCAGTTCCGTCCACGGCACGACGCGGTTCATCTCGTCGAGGAAGACCTCCTTGCGGGTCTTCTTGGGCAGCGGGTCCAGGCCGAGCGTCGTCTGATTCATGACCCGAATCGTGCCGCTCAGATGCGTAGTTCGCTACTCGGGGCGGCCCGGGTTTTGCAGACCTTCCCTAGCGTGGCCAGCCCGGCGCCCGACGCGTCGCCTGCCTCGCATCGTCCGGCTGGCTGACCAGCAGCAGCGCCACGCTGGCGCACAGCGCGCCCACGCCCCAGAACATCAGGAAGCTGACGGTGTAGATGGCCTGCGGCGACAGCTCGATGGGTGCAGCGCCGAACCAGCGCAGGTCCTGCGGGTCCACGACCGAGAACACCAGCGCCTCCAGCACGCCGGCGGACAGAAAGGACGACCAGCCCGCGGCAAGAGCGAAGCGCGCGACGCGCGAGGGGCCGGCCGGGCCATTCATCGCTTCACCCCGTCGGTGCCGGTGGCCGCATGGTTGCGCGCCGTCACGGCCGGCACGGCATCGCGCAGCGACAGAGGCGGGTCGGGGTGACGGATGGCCAGCGTCACCGTGACGATGCTGGCCAGGATGACGGCCACGGGCCCGGCCACGACGAGCCAGACCATGGGCTCGCGCCAGGCCGAGGAAATCTTGGGTTCAGGTGGGGTGGACATGGCAATCTCCCGCCGCATCAGCGCGGCACGACGAAAGTGGATTTCTCGGCGACGCGGTCACCGCCGTCGCTGTGAATGACCCAGCGCATGGGCTGCGCGCCGGGCTTGAGGCCCGACAGGCTGTCCGGCGGCAGCCGCAGCGCGATGGTCACCCAGCGCGCCTCGGCGGGGCCGAGGCTGACCTCGGTGGCACGCGTCAGCTGCAGGCCTGGCAGGCCCTGGGCCTCCACCCGCAGGTGTTGCGGCCTTTCGGTCGCATTCATCAGCTGCAGGCGGTAGACGTTCTCCACCCAGCCGTCCTCGATCTGGCGGGCCAGCGTGGCGCGGTCGCGCACCACATCCACCCGGAAGTCGTGCCGGTTCCACAGGCTCCATGCCACGGCGCCTCCCAGGCCCAGCAGCAGGCCGCCGTAGATCAGCACGCGCGGCCGCAGGATGCGGCGCCAGCGCTGGCCGCGCGAGAAGCCACGGGCCATGCCGTTCTCGGTGTCGTAGCGGATCAGGCCGCGCGAGGTGCCCATCTTGTCCATGACGCCATCGCAGACGTCGATGCAGGCCGCGCAGCTGATGCATTCGTACTGCAGGCCCTCGCGGATGTCGATGCCGGTGGGGCAGACCTGCACGCACAGCTTGCAGTCGATGCAGTCGCCCAGCGCATGCGCCTCGCCCTTCTTGCGCAGGGCGTTGTGGCCGCGCGGCTCGCCGCGGGCGGGGTCGTAGCTGACGATGAGGGTGTCGCGGTCGAACATCGCGCTCTGGAAGCGCGCATAGGGGCACATGTACTTGCAGACCTGCTCGCGCATGAAGCCCGCGTTGCCGTAGGTGGCGAAGCCGTAGAACAGCACCCAGAAGGCCTCCCAGGGCCCGAGCGCCAGGCCCGCCAGCTCGGCGCCCAGCTCGCGGATGGGCGTGAAGTAGCCGACGAAGCTGAAGCCCGTGAACAAGGCCAGCGCGACCCAGATCAGCTGCTTGCCGCCCTTGCGCCACAGCTTGTTCCAGCTCCAAGGCGCCTTGTCCAGCTTGAGCCGCGCGTTGCGGTCGCCCTCGAACCAGTGTTCGATGCGCACGAAGATCTCGGTGTAGACCGTCTGCGGACAGGCATAGCCGCACCACAGCCGCCCCGCCACGGCCGTGAACAGGAACAAGCCGTAGGCCGAGATCAGCAGCAAGGCCGTCAGATAGACGAAGTCCTGCGGGTAAAGCACCAGGCCG
>CAMLKW010000330.1 GCA_946480605.1 uncultured Roseateles sp.
GACCCACCTGCAGCTCGCCGATCATCTGCACCAGCAGGTCGTTCAGGTCCTCGCGGCGCTGCACATGCGCCAGCTGCGGCAGGTAGCGGTCGTAGACGCCCTTCCAGTCCAGCCCGTGCAGGCCCGGGTCGTAGAAGAACTCCTTCTCCATCCACCAGGTCTCGTCGAAGATCTGCTTCCACTCCTGGCGCGGATCGATGCGCGCACGCAGGTTTTTCTCAACCGGCTTGCCGTCGTACTTGTCGCCCGCGTCGCCCACTTCCAGCGCGCCGCCGGCCAGCGTCAGCAGCAGCTTCTTGCCGTCGCCGCTCAGCGAGAACTCGGCCACGCCGTCCTTGATGCGCTTGGCCTTGCGCTCCTCCAGGTCGTAGCGCCACAGCTCGGCCGTGGCCTTGTGCTCGGCCTGGGGCGACTCGTTGCTGGCGCCCGGCTGCGGGCGCTGCAGGTAGAACAGCGCGCCATCGGCGCCGACGGCCAGGCTGTCGTAGTTGCGCTCGGCCAGCGGCAGCGCGACCAGGCGCTCCGACAGGCCGTCGAAGTCGACGCGCACCGGCTTCGGGCCCGCCGGCTTCTTGTCGTCCTTCTTGTCATCGGGCTTGCCTGCGCCCTTGGCATCGGCGGGCTTGGCGTCCTTCTTGCCGTCCTCGTCGCCCGGCCTGGGCGCCAACGGCGACTTGCCATCGGCCGCCAGCACCAGCGCGTACAAGCCGGCGCGGCGCGGGCGTTCCTGCGTGGACAGGTCCAGCCCGACCTGGCCGGGGCCGGAGTTGATGGAGGCGCTGAAGTACAGCACGTCGCCCTTGGGCGAGAACGCCGGGCTGCCGGCGTGCGACAGGCCGTCCGTCACCACGTGGTTGCGGCCCGTGCTCAAGTCGTGCAGCCAGACGCGGCCGAAGTAGTTCTCGCCCGAGGCCGTGTAGGCCAGCCAGCGGCTGTCCGGCGAGAACGACACGGCGAAGCCGTCGGCGCCCAGGCGGCGCACGTCGGTGACGATCTTCACCAGCTGGCCGCGCTGCGCACCGGCCGCCAGGCCCAGCCTGTAGAGGTTCAGGTGGTTGTCCTGCAGCACCAGCGTCTGGCCGTCGGGCGCCCAGTCCAGCAGCGTGTAGTAGCCGTCGCGAGGCAGCAGGAAGCGCTCCTTCGCGCCCTGCCCCGTCTGGCCCTGCAGCACCAGCTCGTGGCGCATGCCGGGTGCGTCGGACACGTAGGCCACGCGCTGGCCGTCGGGGCTCCACAGCGCGTCCTTCTCGCGCACGCCGGAGGTCTCGGTCAGGTTGCGCACGCTGCCGTCCTTGATCGGCACGGTGAACACCTCGCCGCGCGCACTCACCACCACGCGCTTGGCCGTGGACGACAGGCGCGCCGAGGTCAGCGCCCGGGCGGCGTCCTTCCACTGCGGGCGGGCCTGCGGGCCGGTGGCGGCGCTCAGCTGGATGTCCAGCACCTGGGGCGTGCCGCCGGCGACGTCGATCTGCTTGATGCGGCCGCCACTCTCATACACCAGCGTCGTGCCGATGGCATCGACGCTGCGCACGTCCCACTGCGTTTCCTTGGTCAGCTGGCGCAGCGCCTTGGTCGCCGGGTTGAACGCGAACAAATTGGCCGCGCCGTCCGCCCGGTCCGAGATGAACACCACCTCGCCGCCCGCCCACACGGGCGCGGAATCGGTCGCGTTGACGTGCGGGATCTCCTGCCAGCGCTGGCCCGCGTCGGGGCCCTGCATGTCCATGATCCACACCGGCGGCGTCGTGCCACCGCGGCTCTGGCGCCAGCCGCTTTCGGCCACATACGCCGCGCGGTAGGGGCGATAGGCCAGTTGCTTGCCGTCCGCCGACCAGGCGCCCTCGAAGGCCACGGCCGCCATCAGCTTCTTCTCGACGCCGCCCTCCAGCCCGACCTCGTACAGCTGGTTGCTGCGGTTGTTCAGCACCTCGCGCGGCGACGCGAACAGCACGCGCTGGCCGTCCGGGCTCCAGCCGTTGACCGTGTCGGGGCCCGGGTGCCAGGTCAGGCGCTTGGCGTCGCCACCGGCGATGGCGATGACGTAGACGTCCGTGTTGCCGTCGTAGCTGGCCGAGTAGGCGATCTTCTGGCCGTCCGGCGAGAAGTGCGGCGCGAATTCGCTGGCCGCATGGCTGGTCAGCCGGCGGGCATTGCCGCCGTTGCGGTCGGCCAGCCACAGGTCGCCGCCATGGACGAAGGCGAGATGGGTCTTGGACACGGCGGGTTGACGCAGCATCAGCGTCGGCTCCACCGCCTGGGCCGCCAGGCTGGAGGTCATCCACGCCAGGGCCAGGGCGATACGGGACAAGGTCATCGGGATCTCCGACAGTCGCGAAAGCCCGCGACTCTAGACCCTCCCGTCAAATTCAGCCGGGCTGACGCTTGAAACGGGTCTTCAGCCCGCCGGCGATGACGATCAGGCCCGGGATGATGATCATGGCCCAGATGATCTTGCTCAGATGCGTCTGCACCCACGGCAGGTTGCCGAACAGATAGCCGGCCACGCACAGGCCCACCACCCAGATCACCGCGCCCACCACGTTGAACAGCGTGAACTTGCCGCGGCTCATCTCGGCCACGCCAGCGACGAAGGGCACGAAGGTGCGCACGAAGGGCATGAAGCGGGCAATGATGATGGTGATGCCGCCATGCTTCTCGTAGAACGCATGGGCCGCATCGAAGGCCTTGCGGTTGAAGAAGCGCGACTGCTCCCACTGGAACACCTTGGGGCCGATGTAGCGGCCTATCGTGTAGTTGGTCTGGTCGCCCAGGATGGCGGCCACCAGCAGCACGGCGATGGCCACCGGCAGGCTCATCAGCCCCGCGCCGCACAGCGCGCCGACGACGAACAGCAGCGAATCGCCCGGCAGGAAGGGCATCACGACGACGCCGGTCTCCGTGAACACGATGAGGAACAGCTGCGCGTACACCCACACGCCGTAGGCCTGCACGAAG
>CAMLKW010000331.1 GCA_946480605.1 uncultured Roseateles sp.
GGATGGGCTTGCCGTTGTCCACCGTCTCGGCATAGGCCAGCAGCTCCAGGTTCTGTTCGATGCGATCGGCGATCTTCAGCAGGATGTTGGCCCGCTCGGCCGGCGGCACCGCGGCCCAGCGCGGCGCGGCGGCGTGGGCGGCGTCCAGCGCGCGCTCGATGTCCGCGGCGCCGGAGCGGGCGGCCTGCGTGTAGACGCGGCCGTTGATCGGCGAGATCACGTCGAAGTACTGGCCCTCCACCGGCGGCACGAACTTGCCGCCGATGAAGTTGTCGTAGCGGGGCTGGTAGGCGATCTTGGCGCCGGGCTGGCCGGGTGCGGCGTAAACGGTCATGGCGATGTCTCCTGGATGAATGCCCGGCGTCGTCGAATGGCGCGGGTCGGGCCCTCCAGCGCAAGGGCCATGCCAGCGGCGCTTTGGCACGGCAACGTCCGGCGCGGCGCACAAAGCCGCGGGTGCGGGCTGGCGGACTGTCCCGAAATGACACAACCCGGTGTCATGCTGAGCCGGTTTGACACAGATCAGCCCCGCGCACGCCCAAGCGCTTGACGCGGGGCGGCGTCAGGCTAGCGTCCGCCTTCGAGAGCAGGCTTCAGTCTGCCCAAGGAGACACATGCCCACCGCCCCCAACCCGCTGCGCACCGCCCGCCGCCAATGGCTGGAGCGGGGCCAGGTCGAGACCGGCCTCATCCCCGAGACCCTGCGCGCCAGCTGGGCCCGCTGCCGCGACTTCGGCCTGGAGCCGCTGGGCCGGCCGCAGGGCGCGCCGCATGCCAGCGCCGCCCAGCTGGCCCGCGCGCTGGAGCACCGCCACAGCCTCGTCGCCCACGCCAAGCCGGTGATGGCCTTCCTGAACGAGCAGGTGCAGGGCAGCGACAGCCTCGTGCTGCTGGCCGACGCCCAGGGCCTGCTGCTGCACGCCACCGGCGACGCCCCCTTTGCCGACCGCGCCGCCCGCGTCGCGCTGCGCCCCGGCGCGCTATGGAGCGAGCAATGGCGCGGCACCAACGCCATCGGCACGGCGCTGGCCGAGGGCAGCCCGGTCGTCGTGCACGGCGGCGAGCACTACCTGGAGCGCAACGGCTTCCTGACCTGCGCCGCCGCACCCATCGCCGACCCCGGCGGCCAACTGCTGGGCGTGCTGGACATCTCCGGCGACCGCCGCGGCTACCACCGCCACACGCTGGGCCTGGCGCGCAGCGGCGCCCGCATGATCGAACACCAGCTGTTCGAGGCCCGCCACGGCGCCGGCCTGCGGCTGCGCCTGCATGCGCAGCGGGAGGGCCTGGGCACCGTCACCGAAGGCCTGCTCGCGCTCGGCGAGGACGGCTGGGTCACCGGCGCCAACACCGCCGCGCTGGAGCTGCTGGGCCTGACGCGCCGCGACATTGGCGCCACAACCGTGGAGCGCCTGTTCGGCCTGGACCTGCCCGCGCTGCTGGCCGGCGGCCCCGCGCCGCGCCCGCTGCCACGCGCCGGTGCTGCGCCGCTGTGGCTGCGCCTGGACCCCGGCCGCACGCTGCGCCACGCGCGACCGGCCGCCGACACCGCCTGGCGCCCCGTGGACGCGCTGGCCGCGCTGGACACCGGCGACGCCGCCTTGCAGGCCACGCTGGCCCGCGCCCGCCGCGTGCTGGACAAGCCCGCCATCCCGCTGCTCATCACCGGCGAGACCGGCACCGGCAAGGATTTGCTGGCCCGCGCCATCCACGCCAGCAGTGCGCGGCGCGATCAGCCCTTCGTCGCCGTCAACTGCGCCGCGCTGCCCGAGACGCTGATCGAGGCCGAACTGTTCGGCTACCGCCCCGGCGCCTACACCGGCGCCAGCCGCCACGGCGCGCCCGGCCGCATCCGCGAGGCCCATGGCGGCACGCTGTTCCTCGACGAGATCGGCGACATGCCGCTGGCCATGCAGGCCCGGCTGCTGCGCGTGCTGGAGGCTCGGGAGGTGACGCCGCTGGGCGGCGGCGCGGCGGTGGCGGTGGACTTCCGCCTCATCTGCGCCAGCCACCGGCGGCTGGCGGACGAGGTGGCGGCGGGGCGCTTCCGGGAGGATCTGTACTACCGGCTCAACGGGCTGACGCTGGCGCTGCCGCCGCTGCGTGAGCGGACGGACCTGGCGGCGCTGGTGGCCAAGCTGCTGCGGGCCGAGGCGCCGGAGCGGGCGCTCAGGGTGGACGACGACGCGATGGCCTTGCTTGGCCGCTGCCGCTGGCCCGGGAATGTGCGGCAGCTGGCGCATGTGTTGCGCACGGCGGTGGCGCTGCTGGATGACGGCGACTGCGTCGTGACCCGCGAACAGCTTGCCGAAGACCTGCAAGCGGCGCCGGGCAGCGTTGCGGCCCCGACGGACGCTTCATCGGATCTGCGCCAGCTGGCCGAGACCCGCATCCGCGAAACGCTGGCCGCCGTGGATGGCAATGTGTCCGAGGCCGCGCGGCGACTGGGTGTCAGCAGGAACACGCTGTATCGGAGGCTGCGTCAGGCAGATCGGCTGACCTGACTCTAGAGTTGACCCGGCTCCTGCCCCGCGCCGCCACCGCCCCATGGGCTACAACCCCCTTCTCGCCACAACCTACCCAGCCCCATGCCCAAGGCCTACTGGATCGCCCGCGTCGACGTCACCGACCCCGACGCCTACAAGCTCTACGTGCAGCGCAACGACGCCGTGTTCGCCAAGTTCGGCGGCCGCTTCCTCGTGCGCGCCGGCCGCTTCGAGAACCCGGAGGGCAGCAGCCGCAGCCGCAACGTGGTGATCGAGTTCCCGAGCTACGAGGTCGCGCTGGCCTGCTACCGCTCGCCCGAGTACGCGCCGCAGATCACGCTGCGCCAGTCGGCCGCCGAGGCGGACGTGGTCATCGTCGAGGGCTACGACGGCGCGCAGTGAGTGCAGCGCAGCTGAAGCAGCGCTGACGAGCGCCGTCAGCGAACCCTGGCATGCTTGCCG
>CAMLKW010000332.1 GCA_946480605.1 uncultured Roseateles sp.
GATGCTGGGCAACCTGCTGGACAACGCTTGCAAGGCGGCGCGCACGCAGGTGCGCCTCGGCGCCACGCCGGCCGGCCGGCAGCTGCGGCTGACCGTGGACGACGACGGCCCCGGCATTGCGCCGGCGCAGCGGGCCGAGGCGCTCAGGCGCGGCGGCCGGCTGGACGAGACCAGCCCCGGCAGCGGGCTGGGCCTGGCCATCGTGCAGGAGCTGGCCACGCTGTACGGCGGCACGGTGGCGCTGGACGCCGGCCCCCTTGGCGGGCTGCGCGTCTCGCTAACGCTGCCCGCCGCCTGACCCCCCCTGGCCGCAGGGCGCGCCGGCGCCAGCGTGGTCAATCCGGGGCGCAGCTGCTCTAATGGCCCTAACGGGAGTTCCAGGGGTATTCAAGGCCATGGAAGCTGAAGCGCTAGCCTTGATGGCGAGCCAGTCGCCGGATGCACTGATCCTGCTGGACGGCCACGGCCGTGTCGTGCAGTGGAGCAACGGGGCCGAAGCCATCTTCGGCTACCGGCTGGACGAGGTGCGCGACCGACCGCTGGACGATAGCGTCATCCCCAGCGACCGCATCGACGAGCACCACCAGCGTCTCGCCGAGGCGCTGGCCAGCGGCGGCGGCACCTACGAGTCCGTGCGCCGCCGCAAGGACGGCTCGCTGCTCTACGTGGACGTGTCCACCCGCCGCGTGCAGGCGCCCGACGGCGCGGCGCTGGTGCTCGTGGCCGAGAAGGACGTGACGCTGATCCGCGTGCTGCGCGACGCCAAGCGCATGGAGGAACGCTTCCGCGATCTGCTCGAATCCATGCCGGACGGCATCGTGATGGCCAATGCCACCGGCCACATCGTCATCGCCAACACCCAGGCCGAGCGGCTGTTCGGCTACGACGCCGGCGAGCTGCGCGGGCGCTCGGTGGACACGCTGCTGCCGCAGCGCTACCGCCACGCCCACGTGGGCCACCGCTCCAACTACTTCCTGCAGCCGCGCAAGCGCGCGATGGGCTCGGGGCTGGACCTGGCCGGGCTGCGCCGCGACGGCAGCGAGTTCCCCATCGAGATCAGCCTGAGCCCGCTGCGCACCGAGGAGAGCGCCTTCGTGATGAGCGCCATCCGCGACATCAGCGAGCGCAAGCGCATCGAGCGGGCGCTGCAGGAGAAGAACCAGGAGCTGGCCGACGCCAACCGCGCCAAGGACAACTTCCTGGCCGGCATGAGCCACGAGCTGCGCACGCCGCTGAACGCCATCATCGGCTTCACCGGCACGCTGCTGATGAAGCTGCCTGGCCCGCTGAACGCCGAGCAGGACAAGCAGCTTCGCACGGTGCAGTCCAGCGCCCGGCACCTGCTGGCGCTGATCAACGACCTGCTGGACGTGTCCAAGATCGAGGCCGGCAAGGTGCAGCTGTTCATCGAGCCGCTGGACTGCCGCGCCGTCGTGGACGAGGTGGCCGCCGCGCTGCGCCCGCAGGCGCAGGACAAGGGCCTGACGTTCGACGTCGAGCTGCCGGCCCACCCGGTCCAGCGCGACACCGACCGCCGCGCGCTGCGCCAGATCGTCTTCAACCTGGCCGGCAACGCCATCAAGTTCACCGAGCGCGGCGGCGTGCGCCTGACGCTGCGCGTCGATGCCGCGCTGCACCGCACCGAGATCCATGTGGAGGACAGCGGCGTGGGCATCCCCGAGGCCGACCACAACAAGCTGTTCGGCGCCTTCAGCCGCATCGACAACGCCCGGCCCAACGCGCCGGAAGGCACCGGCCTGGGCCTTCACCTGAGCCAGCGTCTGGCCGAGCTGCTGGGCGGGCGCATCGTGTTCCAGAGCGAGAGCGGCAAGGGCAGCCGCTTCTCGCTCATCCTCGACGGGGCCTGAACCATGGCGGCGCGCATCCTCGTCATCGAAGACAACGAGGCCAACCTGGAGCTGGTGCGCTACCTGCTGTCCTACAGCGGCTACACGGTGCTGGAGGCCCGCGACGGCGCGCTGGGCGTGGAGGCGGCGCGGCGCGAGCTGCCCGACCTCATCGTCTGCGACCTGCAGATGCCCAGGCTGGACGGCTACCAGGTGCTGGCCGCGCTGCGCCGGCACCCCGGCTGCGCGACCACCCCCATCGTTGCGGTGACGGCCTTCTCCATGCCCAACGACCGGCAGAAGGTCATGACCGCCGGCTTCAGCGGCTATTTGTCCAAGCCCATCGAGCCCGAGCTGTTCGTCGCGCAGATCGAGGCCTTCCTGCCGGCCGGCCTGCGCGCGGCGCGGGCCTGAGAACGCCATGGCCCGGGTGCTCGTCGTCGATGACCAGGCCGCCAACCGCGACCTGCTGGTCACGCTGCTGAAGTACGCCGGCCATGAGCCGCTGGAGGCGGCCGACGGCCACCTGGCGCTGACGCAGGCGCGCGCCGCCCACCCGGAGCTGGTGATCTGCGACCTGCTGATGCCGACCATGGATGGCTACGAGTTCGTGCGCCAGCTGCGCGCCGACCCCGCCATCGCGCACACCCAGGTCATCTTCTACACGGCCACCTTCATGGAGCGCGAGGCGCGCCAGCTGGCGCAGGCCTGCGGCGTGTCGCGCGTGCTCATCAAGCCCACCGAGCCGGAGGAGATCCTGCGCGTGATCGCCCAGGCGCTGCAGGGCGCGCCGGCCGCCGAGCCGCTGGCCGACACGGCGCAGTTCGACCGCGAGCACCTGCGCCTGCTCACCGACAAGCTGGCGCTGAAGGTCAACGAGCTGGAAGCCGCCAACCAGCGGCTGTCGGCGCTGACCGACCTGAACCTGCAGCTGGCCTCCGAACACGACCCGCACCTGTTGCTGGACAAGGTCTGCCGCGGCGCGCGCGACCTGCTGGGCGCGCGCGCCGCCGTGCTGGTGGTG
>CAMLKW010000333.1 GCA_946480605.1 uncultured Roseateles sp.
TCCAGTTGAAGAAGCGGCTTTGCGCGTAGAACGGCAGGCCCTTCTCGACCAGCAGCGGGAACAGCTGGCTGCCGATGTCGAACTCCTTGCCGGGCGGGATCAGGTCCAGCACCTCGGGCTCGAAGATGTAGATGCCGGTGGAGGCCAAGGTGCTCAGCGCGTCCTCGGGCTTGGGCTTCTCCTGGAATGACGTGACCCGGCCATCGGCATCCGCCACGACGATGCCGTAGTTCTTGGTGTCCTCGCGCGGCACGTCCAGCGTCACGACGCTGGCGATGGCGCCCTTGGCCTTGTGCTCGGCGATGGCGGCCGTGATGTCCATGTCGATGATCGCGTCGCCGCACAGCACCAGGAAGGTCTCGTCGAAGAAGCCGCCGAAGTCCTGGATCTTGCGCATGCCGCCGGCCGAACCCACCGGCTTGCAGACCACCTCGCCCTGCTCGCGCACGCCCTCGTACGAGTACCCCAGCTCCACACCCCAGCGCGCGCCGTTGCCGAAGTAGTTCTCGATCTTCCAGTGCAGGAAGGCCACGTTGACCATGATCTGCTGGACGCCATGAGACGCCAGATGCTCGACCAGGTACTCCATCACCGGCTTGCCGAGGATGGGCACCATGGGCTTGGGGGTGTACTTGGTCAACGGGCGCACCCGCGTGCCCTGGCCTGCCGCCAGGATCATTGCCTTTGCCATCACTGACTCCCTATCTGATCGAAGCGCCTGCTACGGAACTAGCAAGTAGCGAACCAGCCACCTAGCCGCGGCCGATGCCGCTGTACTCGATGCCCAGCGTCTTCATCAGCTTGGGGTCGTAGAGATTGCGGCCGTCGAACACGACCGGCGCCTTCAGTGCCGACTTGATCGCATCGAAGTCCGGCGTGCGGAACTCCTTCCACTCGGTCACGATCAACAGC
This sequence comes from uncultured Roseateles sp., assembly GCA_946480605.1. Next base: position 913 of record CAMLKW010000333.1, read on the forward strand.
GCGTCCGCGCCCTGCAGCGCCGCCTCGGCGCGCTCCACCAGCGTCACGTCGTCGCGCGGGCCCAGCACCCGCGCCGTCTCGGTCATGGACACAGGGTCGTAGGCCGCCACCGTGGCGCCGCGCCTGGTCAGCTCGGCTATGACCACCAGCGACGGCGCCTCGCGCATGTCGTCGGTGTTGGGCTTGAAGGCCAGGCCCCAGATCGCGAAGCGGCGGCCGGCCAGGTCGTTGCCGAAACGGGCCACCACCTTGTCCACCAGCACGCGCTTCTGACGCTCGTTGGCCTCTTCCACGGCCGTCAGCACCTTCAGCGGAATGCCCGTGTCGGCCGCGGCCTTGACCAGCGCCTTCACGTCCTTGGGGAAGCACGAGCCGCCGTAGCCGGCGCCGGCGTAGAGGAACTGGTAGCCGATGCGCGGGTCGGAGCCGATGCCACGACGCACCAGTTCGATGTCCGCGCCCACCTTCTCGGCCAGCAGCGCCAACTCGTTCATGAAGCTGATGCGCGTGGCCAGCATGGCGTTGGCGGCGTACTTGGTGAACTCGGCGCTGCGCACGTCCATCACCAGCATGCGGTCCTGCGTGCGGTTGAACGGCGCGTACAACGCGCGCATCAGCAGCGTGGCCTGCTCGTCGTCGGAGCCGATGATGACCCGGTCCGGCTTCATGAAGTCCTCGACCGCGGCACCTTCCTTCAGGAACTCGGGGTTGGACACCACCGCGTAGGCCATGTCGCCCAGCCCGCGCTTCACCAGCTCTTCCTTGACAGCGGCGCGCACCTTGTCCGCCGTGCCCACCGGCACCGTGCTCTTGTCCACGATGACCTTGTAGTCCGTCATGCGCTGGCCGATGGAGCAGGCAGCGGCCACGACGTACTGCAGGTCGGCCGAGCCGTCCTCGTCCGGCGGCGTGCCCACGCCGATGAACAGGATGGTGCCGTGCTGCACCGCCTTGTCCACGTCCGTCGTGAACTGCAGCCGCCCGGCGGCCACATTGCGTCGGACCACCGCGTCCAGCCCCGGTTCATGGATGGGAATGCCGCCCTCGTTGAGGATGCGGATCTTCTCCGGGTTCACGTCCAGGCACATGACGTGGTTGCCCATCTCGGCCAGGCAGGCGCCGGTGACCAGGCCCACATAGCCGGTGCCGATGGCGGTGACTTTCATTCGTTGTCCTCGTTCAGGTGCGGTTCAAGGGCTTGTAACGCCGGCGCGTGACGGCGCCATGCACATCAGACCTCGTAGTAGTCCCGATACCAGGCGACAAAACGCTCGACGCCTTCTGGTACGGGCATCGCCGGGCGGAAGTCCGTCCAGGCCGCCAGCTCCTCGACATCGGCATGCGTGGCGGGCACGTCGCCGTCCTGCAGCGGCATGAAGTTCTTCACCGCCTCGCGCCCGACCGCCTTCTCGATCGCCTCGATGAAGCTCATCAGCTGAATAGGCGCATGGTTGCCGATGTTGAACACCCGGTAGGGCGCGCTGGAGCGGGCCGGGTCGGCGGTGGCTGGGTCGTAGTGGGGGTCGGCCGTGGCCGTTCGATCCAGCACCCGCACCACGCCTTCGGCGATGTCGTCGATGTAGGTGAAGTCGCGAATCATCTTGCCGTGGTTGAACACGTTGATGGGCCGCCCTTCGATGGTGGCCTTGGTGAACAGGAACAGCGCCATGTCAGGCCGGCCCCAGGGGCCGTACACCGTGAAGAAGCGCAGACCCGTGGTCGGCAGCCCGAACAGGTGCGAATACGTGTGCGCCATCAGCTCGTTGGCCTTCTTGGTGGCCGCATACAGGCTGATGGGATGGTCCACGCTGTGATGCTCCGAGAAGGGCATCAGCGTGTTGCCGCCGTAGACGCTGGAGCTGGACGCATAGGCCAGGTGCTGCACGCCGCTGTGGCGGCAGCCTTCCAGGATGTTGGTGAAGCCGACGATGTTGCTGTCGATGTAGGCGTGCGGGTT
>CAMLKW010000334.1 GCA_946480605.1 uncultured Roseateles sp.
CTTGGGCAGGCGGTATTCCTGGAACACGGTCTTGATGGTGTCGAGGTAGTACTCGGCCGGCATGTCCAGCACGGCGTTGTACTCGTCGTAGAAGCGGCGGTGCGCCTCGGCGCTGTCGTCGTCACCACGCACCAGATCCAGGAAGTAGTCGTAGTGCGAGGACAGGTGGCGATCCGGGTTCATCGCGACGAAGCCGGTGTGTTGCAGGAAGCCCGGATAAACCTCGCGGCCGGCGCCGGGGAAGTTGGTCGGCACGCGGTAGATGACGTTGTTCTCGAACCAGCTGAAGCTGCGGTTCATGGCCAGGTTGTTGACGGCCGTCGGGCTCTTGCGGGCGTCGATGGGGCCGCCCATCATCGTCATGCTGCGCGGCGTGGCTTCGCCGGCCGAGGCCATCAGCGAGATGGCGGCCAGCACCGGCACCGTGGGCTGGCAGACGGAGATGACGTGGCTGTCCGCGCCGCCGACCTGGCGGATGAACTCCTGCACGTAGAAGATGTAGTCGTCCAGGTGGAAGGCGCCGACTTCCAGCGGCACCATGCGCGCGTCGGTCCAGTCGGTGATGTAGACCTTGTGGTCCTTGAGCAGTTGCTTGACGGTGTCGCGCAGCAGCGTGCTGTGGTGGCCGGACAAGGGGGCGACGACCAGCACCGTGGGCTGATCCTTCATCTTGGCCAGCACGGCCGGGTCGTCCGTGTAACGCTTGAAGCGCAGCAGGCGGCAGAAGGGTTTTTCCAGCGCCACCAGCTCCTGCACGGCAACGTCGACGCCGTCGACCTCGACGGACTTGATGTCGAACTCGGGCTTCTCGTAGTCCTTGGCCAGGCGGTGCATCAGGTCCAGCCCGGCCGACAGGCGCTGCGCCATCGGCGTGTGCGTGAACGGCGACAGCGGGTGGCTGTAGAGCTTGGCCGACGCAGCGGCAAATTCCGAGAACGGACTCAGCAGGGCGCGCTGGGTTTCGAAGAATTGATACAGCATGGCCGGCCTTGGCAAGGGTCAGGAATGACCCGATGGTGCCAGAAAACGCTTGCAGATTTGTGCGCCGCAGCATGGATTGGCGGTCAAACCGCCAATCCTTTGCACTTTGATGGTGCGATTAACCCTTGATGACGGCGGCCATGCCGGCAGCGACCGTCGGCAGATTGCCTTCGTTCAGCGCGGCCACGCAGATGCGGCCGGAGTCCACGCCGTAGACGCCGAACTCGCTGCGCAGGCGCTGCATCTGGGCGGCGGTTAGGCCGGAATAGCTGAACATGCCCAGCTGTTCGGTGACGAAGCCCAGGTCCTGCTTGACGCCGGCGGCCTTCAGTGCACTCACCAGCGCCGAGCGCATGGCCTTGATGCGCACGCGCATGCCAGCCAGTTCTTCTTCCCACAGCGCGCGCAGCCTGTCGTCGGACAGCACGGCAGCGACGACCTGCGCGCCGTGCGTCGGCGGGTTGGAGTAGTTGGTGCGGATCATGATCTTCAGCTGCGACAGCACGCGCACGGCTTCCTCGTCGCTGCTGCAGAACACGCTCAGCGCGCCGACGCGCTCGCCGTACAGCGAGAAGCTCTTGGAGAAGCTGGTGGACACGAAGAAGCCGACGCCGGCGGCCTGGAACTGGCGCACGGCCTCGCCGTCTTCCTTCAGGCCGAAGCCGAAGCCCTGGTAGGCCATGTCCAGGAAGGGCGTCAGGCCCTTGGCCTTGACGACGGCGACGACCTCGCCCCACTGAGCGGCGGTGATGTCGTAGCCGGTCGGGTTGTGGCAGCAGGCATGCAGCACGACGACGGTGCCGGCGGGCGCGGCATCCAGCGCGGCCAGCATGCCGGCGAAGTTGATGCCCTTGTTGGCCGCGTCGTAGTAGGGGTAGGTCTCGACCGTGAAGCCGGCCTGCGTGAACAGTGCGCGGTGGTTCTCCCAGCTCGGGTCGGAAATCAGCACCTTGGCGCCAGGGTTGAGTTGCTTCAGGAAGTCGGCGCCGACCTTCAGCGCGCCGGTGCCGCCGATGGCCTGCACGGTGGCGACGTTCTTCAGCTCGCTGCCAAACACCAGCTTCTGCACGGCCTTGTCATAGGCGGCGATGCCGTCGATGGGCAGGTAGCCGCGCGGCTTCGGCGCGGCCGCGATGGCGGCTTCGGCCTCGCGCACGCACTTCAGCAGCGGCAGCTTGCCGTTCTCGTCGTAGTACACGCCGACGCCGAGGTTGACCTTGCCCGGGCGGGTGTCGGCGTTGAACTGCTCGTTCAGGCCGAGGATGGGATCACGGGGGGCGAGGGCGACGTCGGCGAACAAAGACATGACGGATTCCTGAATAGGCGTTGGCAGCAGGGGGAGGGCGGTCAGCGGGGTACTGCGCTTAAGCTGACGGATTGCGCAAGGCGCAGATTTTCCCAGGATTCCCCCCATGCAAGACGCCCTGAACGCCACGACCGCCTCCGACGGTGACACCGAGGAGCGCAAGGGCGAATTCGTCAGCTTCGAAGGCTCCCCGTTCCAGCTGTTTCAGCCTTTCCCTCCGGCGGGGGATCAGCCGACGGCCATCGCGCAGCTCTGCGAGGGCGTCAACGACGGCCTCAGCTTCCAGACGCTTCTGGGTGTGACCGGCTCGGGCAAGACGTTCACGATGGCCAACGTCATCGCCCGCCTGGGCCGGCCGGCCATCATCTTTGCGCCCAACAAGACGCTGGCGGCCCAGCTCTACAGCGAGTTCAAGGATTTCTTCCCCAAGAACGCCGTCGAGTACTTCGTCAGCTACTACGACTACTACCAGCCCGAGG
>CAMLKW010000335.1 GCA_946480605.1 uncultured Roseateles sp.
ATCCCAACGCCGGCCTGCCCAACCCGATGAGCGACACCGGCTTCGACGAGACGCCCGACGTGACGGCGCGCCTGGTGGGCGAATTCGCCCAGGCGGGCTTCCTGAACATCGCCGGCGGCTGCTGCGGCACGACGCCCGACCACATCGCGGCGATTGCCAAGGCCGTGTCGGCCTACAAGCCTCGCGTGAGCGGGGAGAAGTTCTTCAGCCAATTGATGGCTGCCGCCTGAGCCTCTCGTCCAGTCCCGCCGCGCTGAACACGGGCCGTTCTGGTCGATCTCCAGAGGAGATGGCGATGCTCGCGGAAGGCCCGATCAAACATCGGCAGAACAGCTGTTTCGTCGCCTGTTGACAATTGAATTCAAACGAATACATTCGTGTTCGTTGGAATTCATTGGAAGGCGGTGCCGCATGGCGACGCAGGCGATCACGATGGAGCCGCTGTCGGCTCGCATCCCCAGCGACCTCTACCTCTGGCTGGCGCAGCTGCAGGTGGAGGGCGCCACGACCAACAGCGACAAGCTGCGCGTGCTGCTGGGCCAGCTCAAGCGCCAGCATGACGGCGCGTTCGATTACGTTGCGGCCCATGCCTGGGCGCGCGAGCTGACGCACCGGCTGCGCGAGGCGCTGGTGCGCATCGAGGGCGCCGAGGGCCGGCACTCCGAGGTGCTGGGCTCGCTGGTGGAACAGGTGACGACGCTGATGGCGCTGGTCATCAGCCATGCGCCGGCCACCGCCGACGAAGCGGCCAAGCTGGAGGACGCGTTGGTGCGCCGTGCGGCGCTGCTGGGCGAGTCGCTGCTGCGCCAGGCCACGACGGCTTCCGCCCACGCTTTCGATCCCGAGGTGGTGAAGCGCCATCTCGGCCCCGCCATCGAGCTGGCTGCAACCCTGAAAGGACGTTGACATGAGCGATTCCCTGAAGGCCCGCGTGGGCCGCGTGATCGCCGGCGGCATGCATGCGCTGCTGGACAAGATCGAGGACCTGAACCCGCAGGCGGCGATGGAGCAGGCCATCCGCGAGGCGGGCATGGTGGTGGACGAGGTGCGCCATGAGCTGGGCATGGTCAGCGCCAACCGCCACCTGGCCCAGCAGCAGCACGCCCGGCTGAACCGCAGCCACGAGGCCTTCAGCGACCAGATCGCCCAGGCGCTCGCCGCCCAGCGCGAGGACCTGGCGCGCGCCGCCGTCGCACGGCAGCTGGACATCGAGGCGCAGATCCCGGTGCTGGAGACCACGCTGGCCGACCTGACCCGCCAGGAGCAGGAACTGCAGGGCTTCACCGCCGCGCTGCTGGCCAAACAGCGCGAGATGCAGGAGGCACTGGCCGCGTTCCGCAGCAGCCGCGCGGCGGCGTCGTCGGCCGCGCAGCCGGCGGGGCAGTCGGCCGTGGACCAGCGCCTGGCCCAGGTGGTGGACGCCTTCGACAAGATCCACCAGCGCCAGACCGGCCTGAACGGCACGCAGCCGGGCGACCTGAAGCAGGAGGCGCAGCTGCGCGAGCTTGACGAGCTGGTGCGCGACCACAAGATCGCCGAGCGCCTGGCCCGGCTGAAGGCCGGGGACCTCTGAGAATGCGCGCCATGCCTTCAGGGAGGACCCGATGAACCTCTTCACCGCGCCCGAGACGCTGCCCTTCGGCGTTGCCGTGGCCTTGATCGTGGCCGTCGCGCTGCTGGAGGGCCTGGGCATGCTGGTCGCGATGAGCCCCAGCAACGTCATCGACGACCTGTTGCCGCAGGCCGTGCCCGAGTCGGGGCTGGACCGCGTGCTGGGCTGGCTGCACCTGGGCCGCGTGCCGGCGCTGGTGCTGTTGCTGCTGTTCCTGCTGGGCTATGCGTTGTTCGGCTATGCGCTGCAGAAGGTGGCGTTCAACCTCGCGGGCGGCTTCCTGCCGGCCTGGGTGGCCGGCCTGCTGGCCGTGCCGCCGGGCCTGGCCACGGTGCGCGGGCTGGGCAGCCTGGTGGCGCACATCATCCCGCGCGACGAGACCAGCGCCGTCAGCGAGCAGTCGCTGGTGGGCCGCGGCGGCGTCATCAGCGGAGGCACGGCGCGTCGCGGGCTGGCCGCGCAGGCGCGCGTGCGTGACGCGCATGGCCGCGTGCACTACCTGATGGTGGAGCCCGACCTGGACGACGAGGTCTTCGAGGAGGGCGCACAGATACTCATCGTGCGCAAGGCCGGCGCCTTCTACCGCTGCATTGCCAACCCGCATCCCAACCTGATCTGAGGGAGATCCAGAAGAATGGACAACGTCATCGACATCTTGGTCATCAGCGGCATTGCGCTGCTGGGCCTGCTGACCATCGGCTTCGTGTTCGCGCGCCTGTACAAGCGCAGCACCAAGGAGCTGGCCTTCGTGCGCACCGGCCTGGGCGGGCAGAAAGTCATCATGGACGGCGGCGCCATCGTGCTGCCGGTGTTCCACGAGCGCGTGCTCGTCAACATGAACACGCTCAAGCTCGAAGTGCTGCGCCGCGAGCGCGAGAGCCTCATCACCAAGGACCGCATGCGCGTGGACGTGACGGCCGCGTTTTTCGTGCGCGTGAAGCAGACCGAGGAGGCCGTCAGCACGGCAGCCCAGACGCTGGGCGCGCGCACGATGAGCCCCAACGAGCTGAAGGCGCTGGTGGAAGACAAGTTCGTCGACAGCCTGCGCGCGACCGCGGCGACCATGACCATCCAGGAGCTGCAGGACAAGCGCCGCGACTTCGTGCAGGCGGTGC
>CAMLKW010000336.1 GCA_946480605.1 uncultured Roseateles sp.
CGGCGAGGGCTGGAACTTCGGCGAGGTGGCCAACGGCGCGCGCTTCGTGCAGGCCGAGATGCTGTCGCTGAACGGCTCCGGCATCGGCAGCTTCAACCCGCTGATCCGCGACGCGGTGCGCGGCGGCGGCTGCTGCGACTCGGGCAGCGCGCTGGTGTCCAGCCAGGGCTATGTCAATGGCTTCTTCTACGACCCCAACGCCAGCGCCTCGGGCCAGAGCCGCGGCGAGCTGATGTGGCAGGCGGATCGCATCAAGGCCTCGCTGGCGGGCTCCATCCGCAGCTTCCAGATGCAGACCCACTGGGACGCCACGCTGCGCCTGGACCAGATCGACGTCGGCGGCATCCCGGCCGGCTGGGTGCTGGAGCCCGGCGAGGTCGTCAACTATGTGGAGAACCACGACAACCTGACCCTGTTCGACAACAACGCCTTCCGCCTGCCCACCGGCACCAGCCGCGAGGACCGCGCCCGCGTGCAGATCCTGGCCAATGCCATCAATGCCTTCAGCCAGGGCGTGGCCTACTTCCACGCCGGCACCGACGTGCTGCGCAGCAAGAGCCTGGACCGCAACAGCTACGACTCCGGCGACTGGTTCAACCGGCTGGACTGGACCTACGCCGACAACAACTTCGGCGTGGGCCTGCCGCCCGCGCGCGACAACGGCGACAACTGGAGCCTCGCCCGCCCGTTGCTGGCCAATGCGCTCATCAAGCCGCACGCCAACGACATCGCCTGGACCCGCGACGCCTTCCGCGACCTGCTGAAGATCCGCAAGAGCACGACGCTGCTGCGCCTGCGCACGGCCGAGGACATCAAGGCGCGGCTCAGCTTCCTGAACACCGGCTCGGCGCAGGAGCCGACCGTGCTGGTGGGCCGCGTCAACGGCGTGGGCTACCCCGGCGCCAACTTCGATGAGCTGGTCTACCTGATCAACGTCGACAAGACCGCCAAGCAGCTGACCCTGCCCACGCTGGCCGGCCACGCGCTGGAACTGCACCCGGCCCACACCGCCGACCAGCGCGCGCGGCAGGCCGCGTTCGACCGCGCCACCGGCGGCTTCAGCCTGCCGGCCCGCACCGCCGTCGTCTTCGTCGTCCGCCCCACCGCCTCCCGCTGACACCCCCATGAACACCATCCAACACCTCGCCGCCACGGCCGCCCTTGCCCTCTCCAGCCTCGCCGCCCAGGCCGCCCCCGTCGTCGTCGACGTGGCCGGCGCGCAGAGCATCAACCTGCAAGGCGAGAGCGGCAACACCGCGCTGCTGATCGACGTCGGCGCCCACGCGGTGCTGAACTCGCTGAGCTGGGCCGTGGAGCTGAGCGCCGTCGCGCCCAGCCTGCTGTCGGAGCTGCAGGTCAGCTTCAGCGGCTTCACCGCCCCCGACGCCATCACGCTGACGCCCGACGCCTTCGACGGCTACAGCGGCGTGGGCAGCTATGTCGGCTCGATCGACCTCGCCGCCTGGGCGCTCACCGTGGGCGCCGACGGCCTGCTGCGCATCGAGTTCAGCGAGGCCTACAAGGACTTCGCTGCAGGCGTCGCCGAAGGCCAGTGGCTCCGCGGCCACCTGACCCTGGACTTCGCCACCGCAGCCGTGCCCGAGCCGGCGAGCACCGCGCTGGCACTGCTGGCGCTGGGTCTGGCCGGCCTGCAAACCCGGCGCGTCGGCAAGCCGTCGCGGCCCCCGGGCTCGTAACCCGACAACTCCAGGCACATGGCGCTTGCGGCCGTCACAAGAGGCTGAGACGATGCGGCGGTGACGACGAACCGACGCCTCACCCTCGCCGCCCTGCCCGCACTGAGCCTGCCGGGCGCAACGCTGTCGGCGCCATCGCCGGCGCCGCTGGCACTGGTCAGCAGCGACCTTCCGCCCATGAGCACGCCGGGCGCCCCCGGCCAGCGCGGCGTGCTGATGGACCTGGTGGAAGCCATGCTCAAGCTGGCCGAGCTGCCGGCCCAGCCCGAGTTCTTTCCCTGGGCGCGCGCCATGCTGCTGGCCGCCGAGCGCCCCCGCACGCTCATCGTGCCGCTCAACCGCACGCCGGACCGCGAGACCAAGTTCCAGTGGCTGGTGAAGCTCTACGCCCAGCGTTTCGCCTTCATCACGCTGGCCGGCCAGCCACGCGTGCAAACGCTGGCCCAAGCCCGCCGCCTGCGCATCACCGGCCTGCGCGGCTCGTCCAACCTCGACACCCTGCTGCAGCAAGGCGTGCCGTCGGGCAGCATCTACCCATCCGCCAGCGTCAGCGACATGCAGCGCGCGCTGGAGCGGGGGCTGGTGGATGCGATGTACGGCAGCGAACTGATCCACACCGACACCTGGCGGCGCCACGGCCGCGACCCCGCCCAGCTGCAGACCGGGCTGGCACTGGAATCGGCCGGCATCTGGCTGGCCGCGCAAGGCGGCATCACCGAGGCCGAACAGGCCCGGTTGAAGCAGGCCCATGACACGCTGCTGGCCAACGGCAGCGTGGAACGCATCTTCAAGCACTACGGCCTGAAGCCCAGACCCGAAGACCTGCGCTAGTTCAGCACGAAGACGGCCGCCGTCCGCGCCGGCACCTCGAAGCGACCGGCCTGGAAGCGCGCCTCGCGCTTCACGCGCGCATCCGCGCCCTGGCGCTGCA
>CAMLKW010000337.1 GCA_946480605.1 uncultured Roseateles sp.
AGTTGACGCCGATGCGCACGACCTTGTCGTACTTCATCGCCGCCTCGATCATCTGCGCGAACTGCTTGTCCTTCTTCTCGCCCTTGCCGACGTTGCCGGGGTTGATGCGGTACTTGGACAGCGCCTGCGCCATGGCCGGATAGTCGGTCAGCAGGCGGTGGCCGTTGTAGTGGAAATCGCCCACCAGCGGCACGTCAATGCCCATGCGGTCGAGCTGCTCGCGGATGTAGGGCACTGCTTCAGCCGCCTCGGGCGTGTTGACGGTGATGCGCACCATCTCCGAGCCGGCGATGGCCAACTCCTTGACCTGGATGGCCGTGCCAATGGCGTCCACCGTGTCGGTGTTCGTCATCGACTGCACGCGCACCGGCGCGTCACCGCCGACGGTGACGACACGGCTGCCCCAGACGACGCGGGCCTGACGGCTCTTGCGCGGCGCGGGTGCGGCCTCGGGGATGATCCATTCGCTCATCAATTCAACTCCAGACGGGCGACGTTGTCCTTGGAGCGGGCGGCCAGGTCCACCACGGCGCCACGCCATTCGATGCGCGTGCCGGCGACGTTGCCGATGCGCACCTTGTAGGGCGCCGTGCCGCCCAGCGATTGCTGCTCGCCGTCGCGCAGCAGGCGTGACAGCAACATCTGGCCCTGGGCATCGACCACCTCGACCCAGGTCTCTGCGGTGGCGCTGATGCGCAGCGCCTGGCCGGCAGGCGCCGCGGCGACGGGCGCCGGGCTGGCTTGCACCGGCGCCACGACGGCCGGTTGCAGCGCCGGCGACGACGCCACCACCGCGGCCGGCAAGGGCGCCGACACGACCGGCTCGGAGGCCGGCTGCGCCGTCGGTGCCTGCACGAACTCCACGGCCGGCGCGCTGGCCGCGACCACGGCGCTGGCCGCAGGCGGGAACACGGCCACCGGCGTGGCCTGGGTCTCGGTGCGCTCCGGGATCCAGCCGGCGGGCATCCAGTAGACGAGGGCAGCCGCCAGCAGCAGCAAGGCCGGCCCCCAGACGACCGGGCGCGCCAGCAGGGCCAGCGCAGCGCCGTCCATGGGGCTGCTGCCGCGCTCGCGGAAGGGCTGGTTCAGCCCGGGGCGAACGTCGAATTCGCGGTCACGGGTGCGTGGCAGCAAGGCCAGCACGGGCGCCGCGTCCACCTTGAGCGCACGGCACATGGCCGTGGCCAGGGCGCGCGCGAAGGTGGCGTCGGGCAGTTGGTCGTAGCGGTCGGCCTCCAGGGCCTCCAGCTTGGCCTGCGGCACCTTGAGCGTGACGGCCAGCGCCGCGATGTGCAGGCCGCGCTGCTGACGCACGCTCTTCAGCCAGGCTCCCGCGGTGGTGGGCTGGCTGACGGATCCCTCGGTCATCGGTTCCATTGGTCTCGTTCTTGTCGGTTGTCGCGCGAGGCGGCTCAGTCGTAACGGCCGGCGTCCAGCGCCTGCGTCTCGGGCGACTGCGGATGCTTGCGGCGCAGTTGCATGCCCAGGTCATCCACGGCGGCGGTGTTGCCCAGCTTGCGCTCGATGCGCAGCAGCAGCCAGGCGCTCTGCGCATTGGCCTGCTCGGGCTGGTCGTTGACGCGCTTCACGTAGAAGCGCGCGCGCTGCAGTTCGTTGTTCCGGAACAGCACCTCGGACAGGTTGACCGCCACGGCCGGGTTGCCGGGGTCCAGCTCGAAGGCGCGCGACAGTGTCTTCTCCGCCACCAGCAGGCGGCCGGCCCGCGCCTCGCAGACGCCCTTGACCAGCATCGTGCGCGCCGGCGCCCGGTAGGTGGACTGCGCCAGCGCCTGGTCGAACAGGGCGTCGGCCGTTTGCCAGCGCTGCTGCTGGCACATGAACCAGCCGTAGTTGTGCAAGGTGTCGGGATCGCTGGGGTAGAGGGCCAGCGCACGCCGGAAGGTCTCCTCGGCCAGCGGCTGGTCGCCCATCGCGGCGTAGATGAGACCGCGCAGGTTCACGGCCTCGCGCATGTCGGGCTTGGCCTGCAGCGCCAGCTTCAGCTCGTCCAGCGCAGTGGCGAACTGGCCACGCGAGAAATAGCCCTGCGCCAGCTCCATGCGGATCGCGGCACGGCGGTCGGCATCGGTCTGGTCGGAATCGGTCTTGATCTCGCGCTCCGCGGGCGGGGCGGAGCCGGTGCCGGCACAGGCCGCGAGCAACACGGCGGTCACAACGGTCAGCAGTCGCTTCATCACATCCTCGATCTCGGGCATGGGCGCCTCAGGTGGATTTGGCCACCGTGACGGGTGCCCTGACCATGCGGATATGCGCGCGGGTGCGGTCCTGCACCTCGCCAGCGAGCTGACCGCAGGCGGCGTCGATGTCGTCACCGCGCGTCTTGCGCACGGTCGTCACGATGCCGGCCTGAATCAACACCTCGGCGAAGGCCTGCACGCGCGCGTTGGTGCTGCGGATCAGGCCCGACGCCGGGAAGGGATTGAACGGGATCAGGTTGATCTTGCAGCTGATGCCCTGTGAGCCCCCACGCTCGCCGTTCGGCGAGCTGCCCCCCGAGGGGGCGCCCGGCGCCTTGGGGCGGCCCTGCGCCGCCGGCTTCAGCAACT